>JAPLFO010000040.1:8743-26735 GCA_026390635.1 Ignavibacteriales bacterium | reverse complement strand
TGACAATTGTGTTTAACAGCACGGGGCGAAGCTCAATCTTCGTCTTGCGCGCAAAGGTCAACAGCTGCCGTACCAGTTTGGCTCCTCGTTGAGCCGCCCCCCGAATGGCATCATTCCGTTGAGCAACTTTTGCGACATCCGAGGGACGCGCATCGATGAGATCGGAATTGCCGATGATGATATTGAGGAGGTTGTTGAAATCATGTGCGATGCCCGCCGCCAGAGTCCCGATTGAGTCAATTTTTTGTGTCTGCAGAATCTGCGCCTGCATCTGTTTTTTTTCTATTTCTGCTCTTTTTTGTTCGGAGATATCACGAATAGCGGAAACCCGCACGGGATGATTTCCCATGAATGTGCTCTTTGCGTGGATTTCCACTGGAAGGACTGACCCGTCCTTGCGAAGCGCGCATTGCTCGTATGGTTCTTCATCGTTGGATCGGACAGGAGAGACAACCTGCACCACATCCTGCGGCGGGACGAAATCGACGACACTTCTTCCAATCATTTCTGACTGAGTGTAGCCGAGCATGTCTGCCAATTGATTATTGAGATCGACAATGATGCCGTTGTCGCTCACAACAATTCCTTCAAATGATGCATCTGCAAGGCGCGCGAAGCGCTCGTTCGATTCCCGAAGATCTTCCGCCCGGTTCTTGAGATCCAGCTGATTCTGTCGGATTTTCGCGAGCGTCTGAAACAGACCGTCTGCAAGAAGCCGGATCGTAACAGCGGTGACTCCCAGGATGACAAGAACATCCGTAACGTCGAAAATATTCGTACGCCAGGAAAAAGGGGTGACGATCGAGTGTGCAATTTCGAGATATCCGAGAAGGGCAACAGAAGCGAGCACCACACCGGTAAATATGACATAAGCAGATCGTACCAGCAGGATGCTGGCAATCACAAGCAAACCGGGGAATGCAAGGAGGGCGGTGTCGTGAATCCCGTCGCTCTTGAAAACCAGAAAGAGAAGAAAACTCAGCAGCGTCAAAAGAAAGAAGTGCTTTGCCGCCGTGACGTACTTCCTGCTGATGAGAACGATGGTGAGGCCTGCTGATATTGCCATCAGCGCAATCGGGAAAACGAGTTCAAATTGCATGAACGCAACACGCAGGAGGAGAATTGCGCCAAGACCGACTACAAGTGCGCTGCATATATGGAAGAGAATGCGCACGGTCCGCGTATCGTTCTCGTCTTCAAGAATAGGGGCATGAAAATACTTTCCAATCCATTGGCGGATTCTCATTCTAATCCCTTCTTCTGCTCTCATCGACTCTTGTGATGATCACTGCAAGTTCGAAAACAAATAGCAAATGGACATATCCGCCCTGGCGGAGTCTCCTTCGTCTTCAAATACGGACACTTCAAAAATGTCGTCTATTTTTACGAGCAAAGCAAATTACTATTCTGAGATAGGATGCGACCGACCATAGTGGACTCGCACCGAACTGGAGAGAGACCTGCAGCATTCAAAATTCTTCCGCCTTCATCGCAAAGTCCAGAACAAACTTCGTCCCGTTTTCTCTCACAAGCTGCATCGTACCATCCAACTGCTTCGTCAACATTGTAACAAGCTGCAGCCCGAATCCTGGCGCGGATTCAATATCCAGAAATTCGGGAATACCGATCCCATTATCTTCCACCCGGACAGTGACCTTCTCTCCTCTGAGTGACGCCGCCACAGTAATCAACCCCTGCCTTTCGCCTGGAAAGGCATATTTGATACTATTCGTTATAAGTTCATTGACAATGATACCAAGGGGGGATATTTTGTTCGCATCGAGCATGAAATCGTCGATGTGATTTTCAATAGCTATCCTGCCGCTGTTCGGGAAGGTATCAACAATCAGATCCAGCAAATGCGTGAGATATATTTTTGCGGAAATCTGGCCGTAATCTTCAGAGCGATAGAGATTCTCGTAGAGCACCATCATACTTCGTATGCGATTGCCGGCATCCCGCAGAACAATGGTCGCGTTTGGATCTTTGATTGCATCAGCCTGCAGACTCAGCAGGCTCATCATGACATTCATATTGTTCTTGATCCGATGGTGCACTTCTTTCAGAAGATTTTCTCTCTCACGCAGCAGGGCCTTGATCTTCTCCGCGGCAACTTCCCGTTCGTTGGAAAGGAACCGGATCGTCACACCGGTGAAGGCGATTATTATCATGACGTCGCCCACATCAAAAAGGGAAATTGGAGATGCGTAGGGCGATTGAAGCTTCCCCGCTGCCTGTGCAAAGCCGACGATCCCTATGCCTGCAATTGTTATCGTTGTGTAGAGTACAAAAGACCACCGCGGCAGTATGAGTGCCGCGATGACAAGTACTCCGGGAATGGCGAACATTGCCGCGTCCTGAATCCCTTTATTAATGCTGCTGAGGTAGAAAATGAAAGCCTGCATTGCGTAGAGAAGGCACAGCCCCGCCGGTGAAGTTTTTCCTTTCCGGAGTAAGAGGACGGAGATACCAAGAGATATTGTTGAAATAATAAATGGAAAGACGGGAATGGGATGACGGGATCCGAGACTCAAGAGGAGAAGAACGATGCTGCCGATAATGCTCACGGCAGCACTAAAGAAGATCACTCCGGCGATTCGTCTTTCTTCGCCGTTCTCTGCCCGGGAATAATTATACCGGAACACCTCCTGCATTCGCTTCATACCATACTCCGTTTCATGGCACTCTCAGGCCATTGTTGCATCGACTCATAGATTCGGGAACGGCTGAGACAGCCGGTACCAAGAGCTATTCTTTCTTGAAAAACATCTCTGAACCTTCCAGAGGTTAGTCACCTTCTCCAAAACAAGAGAGAACAAGCGGCGGTTCTTGTTCTCTCCTAGAGGCAGGCACATACCCGCGGACATTATCAATTGGGCTGCTTCAGTACCGCCGATGGTGGAACGCAGCAGATCTCCAAAACTGCGATAGTCGCTCGAACAACTGTGTCTACTTGATCTCAAGCAGAACCTTGACATCGCCCCTGACCGCAGATGACTTCACATAGCCGATTGCACCGGGAGTTGTGGCAACCTTTTTCACCACATCATCGTCAGACCCAACCTTCTCAGGTGCTTTCGCTTCACCGGTCAATTGTTTCTTCATCCAAATCTTGTTCAATGACAATTGGTCCTTGCCGATGCCACTGTAGAAGTCGGCCTTGGTGTCGGTTGAATTGTCAAACACGACGATCTTCGTTCCATCGCTCCACTTTGTCTGATCCAATGAATAGATGGCACCTACTTTCGCTGTTGTCACCGGGGATTCAGAAATTGTTTTGTGGCCAATGATGCTCACTTGCGCTTGGAGGGTAAAGGCTGTCACCCCCGCAAGGATAGCTATTGATAGTGTTTTCATGGTTCTCTCCTTAGAATAGTACGCTAATGGCAACTTGGAAAATATCGGCTTTCAGGGACCAGTGGGTCGTCAACGCCGGCTGCGTGGGCGCAGTTGCAAGCAGGAACGTTGATTTTCCCGAGTAGGTGGCATATTCTGCTTTGACCACTACACTTTCGATCGGTTTGTACCCGGCTCCGCAGTTATAGCCGCGCATTCCCTCTTTCAGACTATTGCTTGCCTTGTCTCTCATGAAGCTTGCCGTCCCGTAGACATAGATTTGTTCCGTAATATTGTAGCCGCATGTTCCATAGCAGAATATCTTGTCAATATCCTGCGTGGTCTTGGTGGGACTCAATGATACTCCAACGTACTCGCCGTCAAGGAAAAAGCCGTATAAATTATTGATGCCGACGTCAATACCGAATCGTTTCCGCGGAACGATTTCCTTCAGTGTGGCCATCTGGTTGTCCTTATCGATTGAACCTGAGCATCCGATCCACATCCCTTCGTATGAAACGCCAACGCGCCCCCCGAAGGTTTTGAAAGTCACCGAATCGGTAGCCGTTTCCATCCCTCCGCTCACCTTGCTGTTGATAAACGAGCGCTCGGCGTGACCGGCAAATACCGAATAGTCCAGAGTGAACTTGCTCACCGGAACATTGCCCGAGATCTGCAGGAACGCACGCTCAGGAACATAGTTCGTTTGATCGACCGTGTTCGCAAGTGTTGATTCATAGATCAACGGCCGCGTGATGTATGGGAGGATCGGCATTCTGTTCTTGATCTCGTTCAAGTGATTGAACCGGGGGATCAACAGGCCGACCTTCACGTTCACGGCATCGCTGTATTGGTAGTTAAGCCATGCTTCTTCAAGGCTGAATGATCCCCATGTTTTGTCGCTCGAATACGAATTGACGAACTCGAAGTTTATCCACGTCGTTAAACTCGGTGACAATTCTTTGCGCAAAAACAGATTCAGCTGCTGGGCATTTGAAGAGATGAAATCCGAGGGAACGTCATAAAACGTAAGTTTCTGCATCCCGACCGGGGTCGGTAAGTCCGCGATCATCGAGATGTTTGTATTACTCTTTTGAAGTCTCGCCTGCACAAATCCGAAAAGCTGCAAGTCGCTCTGCGAATACGCGAACTGACAGATAATCAGCGGCAGAAATGAGATGAAAAAAAGATTACGCCTTGCTTTCATTGTGTCCTCCTGTATGTTAGTAATGATTAAATCTGATGGTTAGGTCTTGTTCTACTATGTGATCTACGGTGAACGCGGACGTTCCGCGCGTACCGCCGGCACACGATTGCTCCGAACAAGGAATGTTCGGTATTTTGTGTGCTGCCGGAAATAACTCGCCTGTTGCATCGTTGTCATACTCCTGGAATGGATGTTGATACTTAAGACTTGAGCGTGCGCCCTGGCGAAAATGATCTTGGGCGGACTTGTTCTCCATCTTCAACCAGTCTGAACTTTCCGACTTGTGTTTTCAAACTTTCCACAGACTGATTGAGATCTTCGGCGATGCGTGCAATCTGCTGAGTCCCGCCCGCGGCTTCCTGCGTGACATTGGAGATGACGGTAATATTCTTCGCAATTTCCTCACTCGCTTTGGATTGCTGTTCGCTTGCCGCCGCGATTTGAGATATCATATCGGTCACTTCATGCGACATCTTCACAATGTCCTGCAGCGCAATGCCCGCCTTATCCGCCAATTCGATTCCCTGCGTCACTTCCTTGGTGCCCCGGTCCATCGATGTGACCGCCACCTGAGTGTCTGTTTGAATTTTCTTGATCATGACGGCGATTTCTTTTGTTGCTTTTGTTGTGCGTTCGGCAAGTTTGCGTACTTCATCTGCGACCACGGCAAATCCTCTCCCCTGCTCGCCCGCCCGCGCCGCTTCGATGGCGGCGTTCAAGGCAAGAAGATTTGTCTGATCTGCGATGTCGTCAATGACGGTGGTGATTTCTCCGATTTGCGCACTGGATTTCCCAAGCTCGGTGACGGTCGCTGCAGACTGGGTAACAACCTCCGCGATGCGTTTCATGCCGTGAATTGTTTCCTCAACGATCTTGCCCCCATCGCGGGCGGATTCGCGGGCCTTTTTTGCCGACTCCGCAGTGATATGTGCATTCTTGGTGTTGTCAACGATGGTATTGGTCATCTCCTCAACGGCAGAAGCCACTTCATTTGCCTGACTGCTCTGTTCTTCCGTTCCAGCCGCCAATTCCTCGGTGTTGCTGCTAAGGTTTGAGCTGGCATTCGACACAGACTCGGCAATCGATGCCACATCCTCAATGGTCTGTTTGATATTTTGGGCCATCCTGTTAAAAGAAGCTCCCAGCTCTCCAATTTCGTCCACCGTTTTTACGTTCACGCTCGTGTTCAGATATCCATCCGAGATTTTGGCGACAGCAGCAGTGAGCTCTCCCAGCGGTTTGATGATGACGCGGCTGACAAAAGAAACTGCGAGAATACCGCCCAGAAGAAATGCAATATTGATGAGAAATGACTTCATGATATTGGCAAAGATCATACGATTGGTGGCGTCAAGAGAGTACATCAAGATAATCGTCCCAAGGGATTTGCCTCCATACTGGATCGGTGAAGCAACGATGAGCCGGTTTCCCTGGTGCTGTACGCCTCTTGGCTTGGACGCTTCCTTCTGGTCTATTGCGAGGCTTTGGGGGTTAAAATCCAGGATCGAGGCATTTGTTTCATCGAGGATAGCAATGTAGTCGACGCTGCTGTCCTTCTTCGCCCAGTTATATGCCGTTTGAACGAGTTCAAAATTTCCCTCTTTCAGACCGGCTCCGACTGAGAACGCCAGCATCTCTCCCAGCGTAGCTATCTGCTGGGTTGCTGTTTCCTCCATCAAAGTGATTTGCTGAAGACGCTGCACCCATGCAGAGACAAAAATGATGATTGCAAGCGTTGCAACAAAGGCCCCAGTAAGTTTTGCACGAACTGACTTCTTGAAGAAGCTACGTATGTTCATTTTATTCCCTCTGTTTCAGATGTTGTTGTTCTACTTTTTCCGCGAAACACGAACAGACTTCTCTTTAGTGTTTCCGCAAATGCTTTTCGGTACATTCCGGACAAATCCCATGCGTCACATCGGCGTTCGAGTGCTGCCCAATAAATGTTTCCAGCATCACCCATTCGCCGTTGTCATCCCGGATTTTTTTACACCATGCGCACATGGGCAGCAAACCGCGGAGTGTTTTCACCTGTTGGAAGAGATCCTGGAGTTCCTTCAGCATTTTCTCCCGCTCTATTTCTGCCTGCTTGCGCTCGATTGAATAGCGGATGACTCGCACCATCAACTTCCCATCACTCTGTCCCTTGATCAAATAATCTTGTGCTCCTGCCTGCACTGCGTTCACTCCCACAGCCTCATCATCCAGGCCTGTGAGAATTACCACGGGGAGTTCCGGGAATGCATTCATGATTTGTTCGGGACCATTCAACCCCTGGCTGTCCGGCAGAGACAAGTCCACCAGCGCAATATCGAACTCTTCACTGAACAACCGCTCCAACGAACACGCGATAGAAGCCGCATGCGTATAGGTAAAGAGAAAACCCTCTGCTTCCCGCAACGCTTCGCGCGTGAGACGCACATCGCCCGGATTGTCCTCCACCAACAGTATGTGTAATGGCCGCGCTGTCATGGCAGATCCTTTGACGGATATTGAACTGACGTAAGCCAGAAACATTCCAACGATTCGAGAAGGCGGACAAAATCCTCCAGATCCACGGGTTTGATGAGATACGCGTTTGCATACAGATCATAGCTTTTCACAATGTCTTCTTCGGCAGAGGAGGTGGTCAGAACGATCACTGGAATCTTGCGAAGGATCGTATCCTTCTTGATTTCAGCCAACACGTCCAGTCCGCCCTTCCTCGGCAGATTCAGATCCAGCATAATAAGATCGGGTAAGTGCCGCTCGCTTCCCCTCAGAACACTCATTGCCTCGACCCCGTCTTTTGCGACGACAAGGGTGCTGGGCACCTTTCCATCTTTGAGCACTTCCTGAATCAGGCGAACATCGCCCGGATTGTCTTCCACCAGCAAGATCGTCATAGGAAAACCACTCTTGATTGCATTCATGCAGCACTACTCCCCTTCTTCGTTCTTGGGAATGGAAAAGAAAAAAGTCGTCCCTTCGGCAGGAATCGAATGGAGCCAGATCTTACCGCCATGGCGTTCGACAGTCTTTTTACACAGAGCAAGCCCGATCCCCGTCCCGGTATATTCCTGTATCGTGTGCAGTCGCTGGAAAATGGCGAAGATGCGGTCATAGTATTGCGATTCGATGCCGATACCGTTATCCGCTACGGAAAAGAGCCATCGGCCGGGTTCCGATTCACATCGAATCGTAATACTTGGCGCAACATCGGGCTTCCGGAATTTCAATGCATTGTTGATCAGGTTCTGAAACAATTGTGCAAGCAGTGTATGATGGCCGCGGACTACCGGAAGGGGGGGCACGTCGATCCGGGCATGGGTTTCCTCGACCAAAACTTTCAAATTTGTCAGCACTTCCCCGATAACAACGTCGCAGGCTACCGGCTCGAAAAGAATCTTTTCGCGCGACATCCGCGAGTAGGTGAGGAGCGATTTGATCAGATTCTGCATTCGTGCGGCGCCATCCACCGCAAATCCGATGAACTCTTTTGCATCCTGGTCGAGTTGATCTTTGTAGCGGCGGGCGAGCAGCTGCGTGTAGCTGGACACCATCCGCAGCGGTTCCTGCAGGTCGTGGGAGGCGATGTATGCAAACCGTTCCAGTTCGGTGTTGGATCGCTCCAGTTCTTCTGCAAACTTCTCCAACTGCTGCTGGACCCGCTTGCGCTCAGAAATATCCCGAATCATCCCCTCCACACCCAACGGCCTTCCCTGCTCATCATAATAGTATGCAACGTTGCAGGACGTTGTCACAAGAGTGCCGTCCTTTTTCACAAAGGTGATTTCATAGTCGGTCACGCGTCCCTTTGCGTCCAATTCCTCCAGAAGTTGTTCGCGGAGTTCCGGCTTCGCCCACAGCGCGTTCGATGGATGGCCAAGGACGTCAGTCTCCGCATCGTAGCCGAGTACTTGCTTCACAGAAGGGCTGACCAAATCGACGATGCCGCTGATTTCGGTCCGCATATAGATATCGGAAATGTTTTCCAGAATCCTGCGATATTTCTGTTCACTGTCTTTCAACGCTTCCTCCGCCCGTTTCCGGTCCACTGTTCTCCAGACCGCCTTCATCATCAGCGACAGTTGCAGAATATCTTTTTCGTCGTAGTCCGTTTCCTTGTTTGCGACACCAACAACAGCGACGATCTGGTCACGACTGAATATCGGTACTGTGAGGAATCGATGGAGAGGAGCGTGGCCTTCCGGATATCCTTTCTTGAGCGGGTGAGGCGATTGGAAATCGTTGACCATTACCGGCTGACGCTGGCGAACGGCTTCACCCCACAAACCCGTTTTCTCGAGTGTGTACGCGGTTTGCTTTTCCACAAGGGTGCACTCGTTCATCACTTCATTCGACCATGTATTCAGGACAAATTCCTGCTTCTCTTCGCTATAAAAATAGATGTAGCCGATCTTGCTGGTTGTCATGCCAATCGCTTGATCAAGAGCATAGTCCAGAAATTCATGAATGCTCTCAGAGTGATGTTGAAGGATATCGACGAGCCTTTTGAGACGGGCGGCATTCGATCGGGTTTCTTCTTCCGCCCGCTTGCGTTCCGTGATATCGTGATTTGTTCCGGTCATCCGCAGTGGTTTTCCCTCCGCAGTGTGCGTGACGTGCCCATCGGCCTTGATATAATGAGTGGATCCATTGGGCCACAGTATCCGGAACTCAATGTCATATTCTTCTTCCCCGGTCAGCGCTTTCTGAATGGCTTCGTCACAGAACCGACGATCGTCCGGGTGGACGCCATTCAGCCACGCATCATACGCGCCGCCAAATGATTCCTTCCCTATGCCATACAGCGCATACATCTGGTCGTCCCAGAGGAGTTCATTGTTTGGGACGTCCCAATCCCAAATTCCCATGCGAGCCGCCCGCGTGGCAACGTTGAGCCGTTCCAGGAGGAGAATAGACTTTTCTTCCGCGAGTTTCCGCTTCGTGATGTCCTGAATCTGTGAGATGAAAAACTTCGGCTGAAGATTAGCATCGCGAACGAGGGATGCGGTCACATGTGCGTGGATGATCCGGCCGCTCTTATGGATATAGCGTTGTTCCAAATCAACGGCATTGCTCTTGCCGGCAAGGAGCAGTCGGAAATTCTCTTCGTCCGCCGTCTTGTCATCGGGATGTGTGAGGGCGGGAAGGGAACTGGCAAGGATTTCCTCCTCCGTATATCCCACCATCGCACAGAAAGCAGGATTGATTCGGAGATATTGTTTGTCCGGCCCGACCAATGCAATACCTATGCCGGAATGGGTGATGGCGTTGCGAAAGAGGTCTTCGCTCGCCTGTAATGCCTCTTCGGTCTTTTGCTGAACGGTAACATCATGAATAATTGACACGAGCACATCGTTGTCATTGACTCTGATTGGGCTGCTGTACACATCGACCATGCGAATCTCGCCGCCGGCAAGCCGGTGTGGGAATGTGAAATTGCGTTCTTTCTTCTGTCCTGCCTCCACCATCCTTTGACGAATGATTTCCGGCGACAAGGTGTTGATGTCACTGATATTCATCGTCCGCAAACGCGGGATCGAATATCCGTAGAACATGGCTGCCGCTTCGTTTGCATCAACAAGTGAACCGCTCTTTATATCGATCAATAACATCACCACCGAATGCTTTTGAAACATGATGCGAAATCGCTCTTCACTCTCCTGCAGTTGTATCCGGGTGTTGAGGAGGATTCTCATCTGTCGGGACTGGAGTTCGCGCCAGAGCAGCCATATGGTGAGAAGAACTGCGAGGAAAAAAAGTGCCACCACGACGAAGGCCTTCCTGGCTTCTCCTTTCGTCTTCTCCAGGGCTTCGTCCAGGTCGATCTTGGCGACAATAAACCAGTTGGAGTTTGGAATTGCCTGCAGCGAAGCGAGCACTTCCTGGCCCTGGTAGTCAATTCCGTGCACGATCCCCGTTGTTCCGCAAACTGCCTGCACAGCCGGAAGTTCCATCCGTGAAAGAGGGAAGTGAAGCTTCAAGGCGGTGTTTTTTTGATGACGAAGGTCATTGAGATATTCCACGTCGTCGCCCTGCCGGTGCACCAGGATTGTCTCTGCCGTTTTGCTTTCCACCGGCCAGTTGAGAATCAGCGGAAAGAGACCGTTGGCAACGTCGAGAGTGATAACCACAACCCCGAAGAATGTCGTGTCTCTCCCCTTTCTCGCATCGACGGGCACAACCAGATCCAGTGTGGGCGCATGCCAGATGGGATCATAGTGAACATCGGAGAGTTCGGGCTTGCCCGTTGTCAGCGCATGGCGTATGACCGGGACAAGATATGTTGTTGAGAGTTCCGTCTGATCGTTGATGTGGACGACAACCGACGAAGATGTATCCAGAAACATCATGTTGACATATTGAAAGTCTTCACACCAGATTGCCAGCCGTTGAAAGATCTTTGCACGGCCTTCGGACGACCGGGTCTTGTGCCATGCCCTCAGTGCGTCGCGCAGCGATGGACTGGTTTTGATATTGATGGCGCCGACAAGGCGTTCATTGCGCCACGACGCAATTTGATTCATTTTGAGTTTTGCGATAGCATCTAAATCATTCTCAACATGCTCTTGGGCCGATCTCATTTGGAGTGTGTAGTACCACCAGCCGCCGCTGCCGATGAGAATAGCAACAGCCATAACTGTGAAGCGGAGCAATTGCGGCATTCTCCACTCTGTCCCGGCCTGTGTCGATATTTGTGACGGACCATTCATTGTACTGTGTGACTTTCGTGCGTTCTACCCATGGATCTCTTTCCAGACAGATTCTCAGAAAGACCATCAGTCTGTTTGACTTATCGCACCTTGGATCTTTCCAACGGAAAATATAGTTTGAATTCTGCGCCGCCATTCTCTCCATTCTCTACTACTATCCAGCCGTTGCACTCTTCAACAACGGCCTTCACTGCAAGCAGTCCATAACCATGTCCGTGAGCTTTCGTTGTGAACTCTTCCTTGAACATCTTCGAGAGCTGCTCGGGAGAAAGACCGGGTCCGGTATCAGAAACTGAAACACATGCGTGCATCGACAAAGGTTCTTCCGCCACTCGCCGTGATTCCTCAATCGTCGTCGCAAAAGATATCGTGCCCCCGTCCGCCATCGCATCGATGGCATTTTTGCCAAGATTGAGAAGCGCCTGCCGTATCTGCTCGGCATTGAGAACAAGCCAAATGGGTTGATCGTCGGCCACTGACCCGACTGTGATATTCTCCGGCGCATAGCTCCGCAGAATAGAGGCAGCGCCGTCAACGACTGCCCGCAGTTCTGTCGGACGCGTGACGGCAGATGAGATATGCTTTTTCAGATGAAACAACCTTTGGGCAATATCCTCCGCTGCATTCGCCGAAGCGAGGGCCTTCGAGAGCCTTTTCTTCGCAGGATGGGAATCATCCAGCGAGTTCATTGCCAACTCTGTGTAGCAAAGGGTCACATTCATCATATTATTCAAATCGTGCCCCAGGGAACGGGTCTTTTCTTCCATGAACTTCATCTGTGCCAGCTGCCTTTTATCTGCCGCATCAAGACGAGACTTCTCCAACAATGACTCTACATGCGCTTCCATTTGGTCCAGACCGAAGGGCTTGTCGATGTAGTCATTGCACCCGAGATGCATAAGCCGTATCACCATTTCTTTGTGGCCAAATCCGGTCATGACAAGCACGGGCATTGATATGTCGAACTCTCGAACCGCACGGATGAGGCTTTCCCCGTCCATCCCCGGCATTTGGATGTCGGTGATCAGCAAATCTATCGGCGTGCCTTCGCTGTGACAAATTTTAACAATCTGCAGCGCATCCGTTCCCGTTCGCGTTTTTGTAACCCGATATCCTTTGCCGTGAAAGAGAAACTGCATGGAATTCAGAAGACGCTCTTCGTCTTCGGCGATCAATATGTGTGTTTGTCCTGTCATTGACCCTTTCTCTTTCACTTGTCCATGTCGCGTCTTCCTTCAATACTCTTGCCAATAGCGTGCCATCGTCGGGGCAAAGGAACTGTGTTTGTAAAGGGAATGCGTCAATAGTAAATCGTTGGCTGAGAGGGGTGGTGTGAATAATCTATACAGTATGCAAGCGGGAAGTGAAAATGATCAGAGAGGGATGCAGAAGATATGCCGATCAAGAACTGACAGTGTCAAATATATTGACACCCACGGATAGAAAGTGGAAAGTATAAAGTGAAAAGGAAAAAGGGAAAAGGAGAGGGAGAAAGGGGAAAGGAGAAGGGAAAAGGAGAAGAACGAAAAATGGTCGGAATAGCTCAGCAACTTCCAGAAAGTGCCGATAGCATCTTAAGGAGTCCTCCTCCTGCAAGGCGGCAGTATTTTTAACCTGCTGTCCCGTCCGACGATCCGGATTCTTTCAGCCGCTTAATGATCGTGGCACGTGTGAGACCGACGAGATCTGCCGCCTGGGACTTATTGCCATTGGTACGACGGAGCGCTTCGCGGATTAGTGCAATCTCCACCGCATCCGCCATGGGCAGCGTTGATGGAAAAATGACTTTCTGTCCGTGATGTTCCGCATTCACGCCAGTTGTTGTCGCTCCAGCATCAGAGGCGCTGATATTGCCACGCAACTCGCGCAATTTTTCCTTAAGATATTTCAGACTGAGCGTCTCTGTCGTGTTTCTGGAGACTGCATCAAAAAGAACTCCCCTCAATTCCCGGACATTGCCGGGCCAGGAATAAGTGGACAGAAGCGTGTACAGCTCTGCGTTCAGAGAAGGGACCGGTCTGTGAACCGCTTCGCTTCCTTCTGCGACAAATGTGAGGGCAAGCAGCCGGAAGTCCTCCGGCCGTTCCCTCAACGGCGGCAAACGAACTTCATGTGCCTGCAGGCGATAATAGAGATCTGCCCGGAATTGCCCCGCGTGCATCATCGCTTTCAAATCACGATGAGTTGCAAAAACGAACCGCGCGGAGCAGGACTGTTGTACGTCCGAACCGACGGGTCGGAAGGAACCGTCCTGAAGCAACCGCAGCAGCTTTATCTGAGATTCCGGACGCAGATCTCCGATTTCATCGAGGAACAAAGTGCCGTTCGCCGCTTCTTCGATGAGTCCCTTCCGAAAGCGGTCTGCTCCCGTGAACGCGCCGCGAACATGTCCAAAGAGCGAATCGCTCAATACGGCATCATCAATTCCTGCGACATTCACACAAACAAGATTGCCCATTCGTCGGGACAGTGTGTGAATCGCGCGCGCCAGAAGCTCTTTTCCTGTTCCCGTTTCCCCGGTTATCAGAAGGGGCAGTTCCGTCCCTGCTACCGCCTCGACGTATTTGAACAGATTTTGCATCGCCGTATTGTTGGTGACTATCGGAGCAAAGGCCTCAGGATTTTTGAGTACATTGTCAAGGATGTAGCCTTTGAGAGCGGCTGTTTCTTCGCGCAGAATTCTTGATTCAATTGCGCGTTTGACGGACGTAACAAGCTGCTCCTGCTGCAGCGGTTTCAGAATGTAGTCCTTTGCTCCCAGCTTCACACACTCGACCGCGGATTGCACGTCATTCACCGCCGTGATCATGCAAACCGAAACATCAGGATAATCCCGTGAAGCCTCTTCAAGAATATCCCGGCCGCTGATATACGGCATCGTCATATCGAGAACCAGTACGCCGCACCCTCCCTCAGCCAGCCGTGCCATAACCCTGCGGCTGTCTGACAAGGTCTCGACGTTCGTTAAGCCTTCTCTTCTTAAAGCATACGCCGCCGAATGCAGGAATGCCTCTTCATCATCAACAAGAACAATGGTGAATGGCGGATACAATGTCTGAGTGGTCATTGATGCTCCTCCGGACTTGCGACGGGAAGGGAGAGTGTTACAGTCGTACCTTCCCCTTCGGTCGATTGAACCAGCAACTCTCCCCGATGGGCATGGACAATGCTGTACGAGATAGACAATCCCAACCCCGTTCCTCCGATATCCCTCTTCGTTGTAAAAAACGGATCAAACAGCCGCTTCAGATTTTCCGCTGGAATGCCGGCTCCCTCGTCCGAGACGATGATAAGCACTTTGTTCTCTGCCCGGTCGGCTCGGGTTTCGATACGAATTGCTTGGGTCTTTTTCGACAGGGCATGGCAGGCATTGGTGATAAGATTGATGACTACTTGTTCAATCTGCTGAATATTCCCGACGGCGGCCGGCACATCGTCTGCATAGTCCACAGAAAACACCGCCGTCGATTTCCGGATGAGATTCCCGACTATCAACAACGACGACCGCACAATCTCATTGATGTGTATCTGCTGATTCATGTTGCCGGTATCGACGCGTGCAAGGTCCTTAAGGCCTGCAACGATATCTCGAATTCGTTGGGACCCTACGGCAATCCCCGCCAGCAAGTTTTCCAGCTCTTTGCGGGTCTCGACATAGGCGAGCCCGCCGAGAAGACGGTCCGGATGAGCTTCATAGAATTCATCCAGGATTGGTGTCACGTCTTTCACGATGCGGCTAACCAAATCGCTATTGAACATAACCAGATTGTTTGGATTATTGATTTCGTGCGCGATGCCGCTCACTAACACGCCGAGGGTTGCCATTTTGTCCGCCTGGATCAGCTGCATCTCCTGTTGACGGGAGCGTTCCAGAGAATTCTTGAGTTCGGTGATGTCCGCGACGAGCCCCGCCACACGCGCCACTTCGCCCTGCTCAGTACGAATCAAGAACGATCTCAGCCGCAGCCATCACACCGCGCCATCCACCGGCCGTAGGATTCTGTATTCCTCATCAATCGGTGCAGAGTAGAAGCGCTCGGCATCAACATACGTCACGTTCGACAAATCATCCGGATGTATTACTCGATGACTCAGCGTTCCATCAGCTTTCAGCATTTCCGGTGTCACCCCGAAGATGGACGTACACGCCGGATTGACGTACAGCAGCTTGTTCCCTTCTTTCTCACAAAGAAAGAACACCTCGTGGATATTTTCCGCAATCTGACGGAACCGCGATTCACTTTCACGCAAGGCAGATTCTGCACGCTTGCGTTCGGTGATGTCCCGCATGGAGACGAGTCTTGCCGTGCGCCCTTTGTAGACTATTTCTGTCCCCTTCGTCTCCGCAGGAACAATCTTACCGCTCACTTGTATTATTTCTATATCATATGCATCATCGGAGTTCGTGCGCATCTGATCAAGGACAAGCTGTCTCGATTCAGGGGTAAATTGAACGGTTTCAAAACCGTTCTTGCCTATGAGTTCATCCGGACTTGAGTAACCGATTAGAGTTGCAAACGCCGGATTTGCATCTACAATAACTCCCTGCTCATGAATCATGAGGCCTTCGCTGGCGATGGAAGACAGGGTTCTAAATCGCTCCTCGCTTTCCCTCAAGGCAACTTCTGCACGCTTGCGTTCTGTGATGTCCCGTGAAATGCCGATAAATTCGATCGGCTGCCCCTGTTCATCAAATAAGGTGGTTACCCTCACTTCTGTTGGCACCAACGATCCGTCTTTGCACAGCTGCTCAACCTCAAGCTCCTTAACCAGCATTCCCCTCTCTCCGGGTTTTCTTTCGTCTATGCCCTTCTGCATCATTTCCGTGACGATAGCGAGAGACTCCGGCGTCATTGTTTCGGCGATGCTCTGACTCATCACTTCAGCCGGGGTAAAGCCGCGCAGTTTTTGTACCGAATCACTGACATAGCTGAATTTTCCGGTTTTGAAATCCAGCGTCCAGATAACATCCGGTACATTTTCCGTAATCAATCGATGCAGCATCTCGTTCTTGCGCAGGCTTGCTTCTGCCTGTTTGATAAGCGTTATGTCTCGATTGATGGATCCAATACGGAATCCGGCCGGTGTAGGCATCGAGAATAGCGTCTGTTGCACTATAATCCGTTTCCCGTCTCGCCTCATCATTTCTATTTCAAAAACTCGCTTCCCTTCCGACAGCCCCCCCCTATGCAACATGGTTTCTGCGGATTTTCTAAGTTGCTCGAGTCGTTCAGGAGATCTTCTTTCCGGAAGCACAGACATTTCCATATATTCGACCCAGGGACGCCCTTCGACTTCACTGCGTGGAATGCCCGTCATTTGTTCCATCGCAAGGTTCCATTCGCGCAGGATGCCTTTTTCATCTATCAACAACAGTCCATCGACTGATTGCTCGACAAATGACCCGAACCGGTCCTCACTGTCACGCAAGGATTCTTCTGCCTGTTTGGATCGCGTGATATCATGAGCGACCCCCTGCAATCCGACAACCCTTTCGTTCTTTGATATGGGATATTCATAGGCTTCAAGCAGTATGGGATGTCCAAGCGCGTGACGGACTTCCATCAGTATTGGTTCTCCAGTGAATTGTCCCCGCAAATGAGCATGTGTTCGCTTTCGTGCAATTAGATTAATTGCAGCGTCAGTGACAAACCAGTCTTTTCTCTGCAGCCAGATACCCGGCGTATACCCTGTGATATGCTCAACAGTTGGAGAAACGTACGTGGTCATTGCATCAGCATCCTGAGTATAGAAGAAAAGGTCGGGCGTCCCTTCCACTATCGCCCTCATCCGTTCTTCATTTTCACGGAGTGCTTCTTCTGCCCTCTTGCGTTCGGTGATGTCCCGGCCTTCAGCTATCAGCATCGTCACACGGCCTGCCTCATTCATGACCGGTTTCAAAGTAAAATCAATAGTATGCGGCGTACCGTCCTGGGCAAGATGTGTTGCCTCCGATTGAATCAGGTCTCCGTTCGCGGCACTCATGATTGCAATGCGGACACGATTTTGCATTTCTTGGGAATGAGACCACCAGGGTGTTTCCCAGAATGGCTTCCCCAGAACGTCGGATAGTTGAACTCCGGCAAAGTCCAATGCTGTTTTGTTTGCTTCGACAAGCGTTCCGTCGAGGGTGAGTACACCAATGAACCCAAAGGAAAGATCAAATATCGCGCGCACCTTTCGCTCGCTTTCCTGCAGGCGCTCTGCGCTTTCGATTCGGTCCGTGACGTCCCGTATGACTTCGATGGTACCCCATCGTGTGCCGGTATGATCATACAGAGGTGCGGCCACTCCCCAGAGATGGGCTCCCTTGCCCTGATACACGGCCTGCATATACGACTCCGCATAGAGTCTGTCGCCGACCATTTTCACAAATTTGTAAACACTGTCCAATTCACTCGGCGGCGCGTCGAGCATGTCGATCAGAATCGGCTGCCTTTTGCCAAAGAAGGGAACCGCGTACGCATAATCACCCTTCCCCAGCATCTCCGTCTTGGCAACTCCCGAGAGTACTTCCATAGCATGGTTCCAGGCGATTACCCTGCTCTCTTTGTCGATGACAAAAGTCGGGTCAGGAAAATACTCAATCATGTCAGCCAGCCGTTCATGCGCGATGCGTAATGCTTCCTCTGCCCGCTTGCGCTCTGAAACATCGCGTACGACCGCTAATATTCTGCCTTGTCCGCCAATTTCGGTTTTACGCATCGACACTTCAACCCAGAATTGCTCTCCCGTAATTTTTTGGGCGAGC
>JAPLFO010000040.1:0-8698 GCA_026390635.1 Ignavibacteriales bacterium | reverse complement strand
GTTGGTATAGGGCGGCACGTTTGCGCTGAGATCCCCGATCGAGTGAGTATGCACCACTGTCTTTGTCTCAAATCCATACATTTTCAACATTGCATCGTTGACATCGAGCAGTTGCCCGCTGAGAGCATCATGAATGAAGATCGCTTCATTCGTAGAATTAAAGATTTCCCGATAATTCCTCTCGCTTTCTTTACTTGCGTTTGACTCTTGAGAGGCGATATCGATAGCTCTTTGATTCTGCAGAAAGGTGAAAAGACTGATAAGGCCCGCAAAGACGAGGAAAAGAAAACCACTAATGAAAACAGATGCTGTCGTGGATGATATCGCATTATGGAACACCATCGGCAGTGCGTAGGCGTAGATACCCAGAAGTATCATACTGCAACTGAAGGTTGCGACAATGACAAATCTGCGATGGGCAATGAGATTCGCATAGAAGAGTACGAGAATCAGATCCAGCACATACTGGAGAAAATCATAGGAAGCATCCGATGAAAATTGGCCGGTGCTTGCATAGCGGGTCCAGGAAATTCCGACGACCACAACAACAATTCCCCAACCGGCCGCAACATGATACCGCCCTCGTGCCAACGTCAGGATAACGAGTGCAGATCCAAAAACGATTGTCAGGTTGGGAATGCATTCGGGGGCTAGGTGACCAAGAAGGAGTGACGAGATTATGCCTTCAACAACAAAAACCGCTATAGCGATTAGGTGCAGCGCCAGCAGTGTTTTGGCCTTTCGCTGGAGAAGCCAATCTCCCCCATCATAATTCTGAAGTAGTCGATCGATTACGCGCTTCATATGGATTCCGATCTATGGCCTTATCGTTCCCTTGCAGTAAAACCACTGTGTAGTTATTTCATTTCTCAACAATGCTCTGCATGTGTGAATCCAGTGCGGACAATTCCAAGAGTCTATCGGGAATACCGCACCACGTCACCCTTGATTCTATAGGTTTGCAAAGTAATGAGGTACGACAGATTGAGCCCCACCGGACCGAGAACAGCCCATCCGACGGCTCCCATGCCATAGGGCACAATTGTATCAACAAGATCATATTCGATCTCCATAGAAGTATTGATGACTGCATCTCCCTGCGCCTCTTTAATCTCCGTCCTGAGCACATTAGTAAAATCCGGATTGGATACTTTGATAAATCCCAAAAGCAAAAAATATGCTTTTTGTTCATGTCTGAAGTGCTTCAAGATCTTGTAGGGCTTGCCAAGACTATCTGTCATTGCAACGGTGTTGTCCATATTTCTCATATCGACATACACAGTGGCGCATCCGCCCATCATCAGGGCAACTGGTACCGCAATAAATAATCTTGACATAGGTTCCTCCGCACATGACGCCGATTCTATGCACTTTTTTTCTCCAGCCCTTTTCCCTTCAGCAACGAACGCTTATTCAATATCAATTCTCTTCGATCGAAGTTTCTTCTGCACTCCCCGTTTATTCTTTCCGGACAGGCGTTTCGTCACGGCGGATCTGGAGGGTTTTGTCTCTCTTCGAATTTTCGGAACGATGAGCGCTTTTCTCATCAGACCAACAAACTTTTCGAGAGCAATAAGCCGGTTCGCGTACTGACTCCTCGACTCCTGCGACGTAATGGTGATCTTCCCCGCACTGTTGATCTCTGACGCAAGCTTATGCATCAAGAGATGCCTGGTCGTTTCATCAATCGCCGACGAATGCGCAAGATCAAAGATGAGACTCACTTTTGTCGAGAGCTTGTTGACATTCTGACCGCCGGGCCCGCTGCTCCTTGAAAATCTGAATTGAATTTCGTGGGCGGGGATGATGACTTTTTTGTTAATGTGAATTTCTTCATTCATGAGAACAGTCTAAGAATATGTACAGAGAACAAGGAGAAATGAATCACTTTTAATTCTTTTATCTTTGTTTGCCACAGAGAACACAGAGGACACAGAGAAATGAATCACTTCTAACTTTTACCTTTTTACTTTTGCCTTTGTTCGCCACAGTCCAGAGGATCTCGAATGATGCCTACGGCATCATTCGGAAGATCACAGAGGACACAGAGAACACTGAGAGTTGTAACACTTTTGACTTTTACCTTTTTACTTTTGCCTTTTTTGGCCACTGAGAGATGAAACACTTTTACCTTTTGCCTTTTAACTTTTTCCTTTTTTTCAGTCTCCGAATGATATTCCCAAATCTCTCGCAGTGAGAACGATGTCTGATGTCATGGGAACATTCTTCATTCTTTTGGTGGCTTCTTCCAGCGGCACATAGCGGACCGTCGGCGGATCGAGTGCAACCATGATGCCGGACTTCCCTTCGTCGAGTGCGCGCACCGCGGCGGCGCCGAACCGGAGAGAAATGAGCCGGTCGAATGTGGTGGGAGTTCCGCCTCGAAGCAAGTGGCCCAGCACCACGCAGCGGGCTTCTTTTCCCGTGATGCGCTGCAGTTCTTTCGTCACAAATTCACCGGCCCCGCCCAGACGCTCGGCCCGGCCGATTTCTTTTTCAATGACGGAGGTACTGCCTCCCACCGGTTTGGCGCCTTCGGCGACTACAACAATGGAAAACTTTGCACCATTTTTTGTCCGATCATTAATTTTGTCCGCGACTTTTTGGATATCATACGGGATCTCGGGAATCAGAATTACATCGGCCGTCCCGGAGACACCGGATTCGAGTGCAATCCACCCCGCATAGCGGCCCATGACTTCCACAACCATAATGCGCTGATGTGACTCAGCTGTCGAGTGCAGCCTGTCGATACATGCAGTCGCAAAGGAAACAGCCGTATCAAATCCGAATGTAATTACCGTTTGACTCAGATCATTGTCGATCGTTTTGGGAACCCCGACAACACGCATGCCTTTATCCGCAAAGGCCTTGGCGATCGAAAGCGAACCATCTCCTCCGACAGCAATCAACGCATCGATTTTTTGTTTTTTGAACGCCTTCATAATTTCGTCGCTGCGGTCTTTCTCCACCATCGTACCGTCTTTGGCCTTCGTCGGATAGCGGAGAGGATTCCCCTTATTGGTTGTACCGAGAATCGTTCCGCCGAGATGAGTGATTCCGCGAACGCTTTTGCGGGTGAGCGGCACCACGCCGCCTTCCGGATATTCCTTCGGGAGAAACAGTCCGTTATAGCCGTCCCGAATGCCGACCATTTCCCATCCCCGATTGATTGCGGCAATGGTTGCCGCGCGAATGACGGCATTAAGACCCGGTGCGTCACCGCCCCCCGTATTGATTGCGATACGTTTGATTTTGGCAGCCATCAGTTGCCCCTTTCCGGATGTGAGTCAGTGAAAAGAAAACGGTGTGTGATTGAAAATAAGGAGAACATTCCTCAGATGAAATAGAATCGCTAAAAGAATCGCGCAGAGAATTGTTCATTCATGCCGCATATGCATCTCCCCTTCGTCGCGGCATCTTGCATCTAAGAAATAAAAATCCTACTCTATGGTCACGGACGCAGAGAATCCGTCTGCCGACCCGAATGCAATGCATATTCCATTTGAATCCAACGCTCTGCCCTGATCATTTCTATGAACAAATTGGCCTTTTTTTCTCTCCTGCTAGGCATTCTTGCCTGCCCTGCGGCGCACAGCCAGACCGGCGACGCTGAGTTCGACGCCCTCCAGGCGCGGGAAATGCAGCGTTTCGCTTCTCTTTCGCGTTCTTTGCACTCAGCCCGGATTCTCCAGCCGGGAGTAGATGCAAAATACTACAGGCTGAATATCCGCATCGCCGATGCGAAGGATTTCGTCCGCGGAGACGTTACCTCGCTGATCAAAGTCACCGATGGCACGCTCTCCAAGATCATGTTTGATCTGACAAACGCTATGCTCGTCGATTCCGCATTTGTCGACGGCTTGCGTTCTCCTGTATCGGCCGCGGGAAACGCGATCACCATTACACTGCCCCGCATCTATAATACCGGCGAGTTGCTGCAATCTCGTGTTTACTATCACGGCAATCCGCCGTACACGGGGCTCGGCAGCTACTCGGACAACTTACTGACCGACGGCACCCGATGGACATATACACTGAGTGAGCCCTATGGTGCGCGCGACTGGTGGCCCTGCATCGACCATCCCAACGACAAAGCAGATTCCGCCGACATTTGGATTACCTGCAAGCAGAACACCATCGGCGTTTCCAATGGCAAACTGATCGAAACGGTTCAGAATGCGGACTTGACAAGAACATTCAAGTGGAAACACCGCTACCCCATTGCAACATATTTGATCCCCGTCACCATCGGCAACTTCAACACCTTCTCCGATTGGTACCGGTATTCGCCGACGGATTCCATGGAAGTCGTAAACTACGTCCTGCCGTCGATCGCTTCGACGTCACCTTTGTATCGATCGAGTGCGGCGCTCACTCCGCGCATGCTCGGGATTTATTCTGCAATGTTCGGGACGTTCCCGTTTATCAAAGAAAAATATGGCCACGCACAATTTGGATGGAGCGGAGGCATGGAACACCAGACCCTCACCTCTTTGGGTTCCACCGCATTCACCGAGGCAACCATTGCGCACGAACTCGTTCACCAATGGTTCGGGGACATGATCACTTGCCGGACATGGCCGGACTTATGGCTCAATGAAGGTTTCGCACAATACTTCGAAGCAGTGTACCGCGAGAAGCAGTACGGGATGGATTCCTACTGGTCGAGAATGCAGAGCAGGATCTCAAGCGCGAAGAGCGCTACCGGTACGTTGTACGTTCAAGACTCTGCCAATGTGGATAACCTCTTTGCCTCCAGCAGAGTGTACAACAAGGGATCGTTCGTGCTGCAGATGCTGAGATTCGCTCTCGGCGATTCCATTTTCTTTGCCTCCATCCGATCGTATGCAAGCGATCCGGCACTCAGATACGGAACTGCCGCGACCGCCGACCTGCGCCGCCATTGCGAAACCGTTTCAGGACGCGATCTCGCATGGTTTTTCAACGAGTGGGTCTTCGGTGAAAAGTATCCCAAATACTCCTACTCGTATTCTCACGCGCCCGGTGTTTCCGGATATGTTTCAACCATCAACATCCGGCAGACAACCGGAACAACCAATCCTTCTTTTTTCACCATGCCGATCCCGCTGAAATTCATCGCCGCAGGCTGGGACACAACTGTCCGCGTCGACAATAACGCCGCGAATCAGACATTTCAGATAGCTGTATCGCATAAGCCGGATACCATTCAGTTCGACCCGCAAGGATGGCTGCTTCGTGACGTCACCAAGGTCGCAAACGGCATTGCCGGCTTGTCGTCTGCGCCTTTGTCCTTCTCGCTGGGCTCAAACTATCCGAATCCGTTTAACCCCAGCACAACAATCCGTTACACGCTGCCTGTCCGTTGCCGCGTCACGATTGCAATTCTCAATCCATTGGGACAGCGCGTTGTGGAACTGGTGAATGAAGATCAACCTGCAGGCGAAAAAGAAGTTCAGTGGAATGCCGTTGCGGCGTCGGGCATATATTTCTACCGCATGGAAGCTGCGGCATCGGATATTCCGGGGATCACCTATACGAAAACACGAAGGATGGTTCTGGTTCGCTGAATGCAATGTGCCTTTGTCGCGATAGTAGTGATATGTAGCATGACATCAGCTGCGTAAGTTCATTGGCCGTGCCGCTCCTCTGAGAGAACGGCATGATCGTAGAAGACGATCATTCAAGGGAAGGAGTCCCGCTTGACACCGGAAGAATACCGTTCAATCGAATCGGAATATCTTGCGAAATCACTCACACGCAGTAGTTTTTATCAGAAGCTCATTGCCTCCGGATTACCGGACGATGAAGCGCTGAAGTGCGTCAATTACGCGGATGGTTATTACGATGATGACGTGGTTGTCACTTTGACGACACCTGCCGGAGAATTCAGAGGACTCCTGCTGCGGCTTCCACAACAGAACATACCGAAAACATTTCTGCCATAGCCAGCGCGGTCCCTGATGTGAAAGAAACGGCGCAATAAAAGAGCCGGCCGGATATTCCCGGTCGGCTTTGTCTGCGTCGCAGCAGGCTCAGTTTATTTCCCTGCCATCTTCTTGATGGAGATATTTCCGTTCGTCGTCTCAAGAAATATTTTCTCCCCTCCCCCGTTGAGAACGTACTTTGCGTAGATCAAGTGTTCGCCTTTTTCGTTCTTTTTTTCCGTGGCAGGAAAGTCTGAAGTGACATCGTACTTGTCGTCGCGCTGGAACCAGTTTCCCCGCAAAGTGATCTTCGCTTCGATCGTGGCACTGGCGTTCGAAGGAATGAGAAGTTCCAGCGAACCACCCGATGAAGTCAAGCTGCTCCTTCCGTCGCCGCGCGGAATGATTCCCGCTTTCACATCACCTCCCGATGTTTTCGCATCGGCGGTGCCTGCAACGTGCTCCAATTCGATATTCCCCCCCGACGTGCGTGCCACAACGGCACCGCTCGCACTTTGAAGCGAGACGTCGCCTCCGGAGGTTTTCAGAGTTGCACCGCCGGAAACATTGCGCACTTCCACATTGCCGCCGGCCGTCGATGCCTTTAACTCTCCGCCGACATCCCCGATGGAGATGTTGCCGCCGGACGTGTTCACCTTCAGCGACTTTCCGGCGCTTTTGACGCTGATATTGCCGCCGGATGTCGCAACTTCTGCTTCTGCTCCGAGGGTACCGAGCTCGATATTCCCCCCCGATGTTTTGATCGTCGTTTGCCCGCTCATATTCTCAGCTTCGATATTGCCGCCGGACGTCTTGAGTGTCACCGGACCGTCGATTCCTTTCACATCAATATTCCCCCCGGCAGTCGAAGCATGCACTTTGCCAGCGAGCGAACCGGTGAAGCGGATGTCCCCGCCGGCAGTACGGAGACTCACATCAAATTGCCTCGGCACGCTGACTTCGAATCGCATATCGGAAGAATGCGACCAGTGCGATTCAAATTTCAGCGTGACGGTATTTCCGGATTGCGACATTTCGAGATCTTTGACATCGTCACTGTCGATTCCATCGACCTTCATGAAGACTTCGTCTTTATCCCATGGAACTATCGTCACGTCGCCCCCGCTGACGGATACAGACAGTGCCCCGCCTTTGGTGGCCTTGAATGACTTTGTTTGGGATGATGCTGCCTGCAATTGCAGGAATGAAATCATGGTCAGGGCCATCATGCCCGCGAGAACGGTTCGGATCATTCGTTTCATAATAGAGAGACCTCCTTCACAAATAATTGTGCCTGTTGACGTACGTATGTATTATTGTCTTCATTCATTTTCTTCTTCAAAACTTTTTGGATTGCGGGATCGCGAAGCCGTGATTCATTCGCACCCAATTCCAATGCATTAATAGCAGAAACCCGTACACCGGCGTTTTGATCATGCAGCAGCGCCTGCAGTAAAACATCCTTGATCTCATTGTCGAACGCATATTCGGTGAGCGCATGGAGAGCTTCCTGGCGCACGCCCGGATTGTCATCATTCTTCAGCGCGAAAAGAAGCGCCTGTTTAACGACAGGATCGATCGCTGTTTGAAACTCCTGCTGACGCGAGATGACGGAGAGCGTTCTGAGTTTCTCACCCGGATTTTCTTCATGCAGCAGCACATTTGCCACCAGCGATTGGATCTCCGGGCTGCCGAGCTTTCCTATTACCCGGCGCGGCGTAACGGTTTCGTACGCCAGTTCCATATCCCCGGACTTTGGATCCGCCGTCAGAATGCGGACATTTGCTGTCCGGGCTTCATCCACCGCGTCTGCGACAGGCACCGCCGGTTCGTGGGACCGGAAGAGAACGTATCCCGCACCAACGCCGATCAACAGACAGATCGCACCAACCCATGCCGGAGTCCCCGGACTCCATTGAGGTCTCAGGAATCGCTCTATGTACTCCATCAGGACACCGCCGATTTTCCGCCGGGAGCGTGCAGGCGCGAAAAGGGAGTGCAATTCTTCGCGTGCCTCTCTCAGCATTTGAGGGGTTGACGCAAGACGGGATGTCTTCTTCAGACCGGCGTGGAATTGCGCAAGTTCCGTCTGTTCCTTCCGGCATCGCGGGCATGAACGCAGATGCTGCTCCAGCTCGTCCCGCTCTGCAGACTGCAGTTCATCGCAGAATGAGAGCTGCAGCAATTCATCATATCGCTCATGTTCAGTTTTCTTTTTCATAGTGCTGCTTTCATCCTTTAGCCAATGTCCCGGATATCATTGCCGGACAAATTGCAGACGTTCCCGAAGGCGGCGCGTTGCTTCAAAAAGGTATTTTTTCACCGTGCCTTCGGAACAATCCAGCATCTGCGCAATCTCGAGAATCTTATGTCCTTCATAGTGTTTCAGAACAAATACCATTTTCTGGCGGGGCGAGAGCTCATCCAGTGCTTCATCCACCGACGATGTCAGATCCGCATCCGCAGTCTTTTGAAACGGTGACTCCCGGTCGTCATTCACAGCGCCCGTATCCACATCCTCTTCATCAGAGTACGCCGAAATCCATTGATCATTGGTTCGCCGGCTGCGCTCTTTGTGCGTCAGACATACATTGGTGGCTATCCGATAGAGCCAGGTGGAGAACTCGCTCCTCTGTTCAAACTGGCGGATTCCCTTATACACTCTGAGGAACACCTCCTGGTAAATATCCTTGGCATCATCGGCGTGGTTAACATAACGGGCGGCAATGGAAAGAACGGTTTTGTCATACCGAAAGAAAAGGGTCTGGAGCGCGTCAATATCGCCGCGC
>JAPLFO010000062.1:969-4086 GCA_026390635.1 Ignavibacteriales bacterium | reverse complement strand
CGAACTTGTAATTGTACGTGGTCACAGGCGGAGGAATTGACTTGACGAAGCGCTGGACGATAGGTGTCAGCGAAGAGTTGAACTGTGTCACGTACACCGTGTCACCCGATGGCGAGAATGCAATGCCACGCGGACGCGGATCGTCGGCAAATTGATCAGCCCTTGCGCTCCATTGGAAACTGTCAACCGGCGATGTGTAATCCGGCAGCTTGAAGGCATAGAACGAGAAATTTGTGAAGCCGGGATTCGCCGGGGCGAACAGGTTGCCTGAACTCACCCAGAGGTATCCGGTCTTCGGATGCCAATCGATCGACTCCACAGCAAGATTCTTGAACAACGTATCGATCTTGTTGTATGGTCCAATCGTTCCGTTGTCGCTATGCACTTTCAAAACATACATCGGTGCATAGGAACAGAAGTACACGTCTTTGCCGTCTTTGGAAATTGTCAGCGTGCGGGAATAGCCTTTTGTGGTATCCAATCCCGGAGCCGGTCCTGTTGTTCCAATGGAATTGAAATCTTTGTCCCACAAGCTCACCGGTCCGAGACCCGGAATCACAAATCCTGTTGCCATTTCATTGGCAGAGGTAAATGCCGGTTTGATGCCGGAGTTCGCTGAAGGCGTTACCACAACCTTGTTCATCCCGACGCCTGTCTTATAGTTGAACCGATAATAGGTATCATAATAGCAGGCAACAACGTTTCCGTTGGCATCGGCTTGCATGCCGCGCGGAGCATTCCACAGCGTATCGGTTTTTCCCGCTACTGTGATGGTCTTGATCGGAGAGAACGAAGCCGGTGTGCCGTTCGGCAGGTACACATACAATGCACGGCAGGCAGTCCATTTGCCGGTGGTGTTCTGAATACTGTCGCTCGCATTGTAGTAGTTGAACCATACTTTGCCGGCCGGATCTACCGCTATCGCGTGCCCGCCAAGACTCTTCTTCCACGTTGTATCCGGGAACGACTTGTCGAACTTATAATTGTATTTTGTCACATGTGTCTGCGACATTGCAGCAACCGCAAGCAGCAACAACAATGTGACAACTGTGTAAAACTTCTTCATTGTGGCCTCCAGAAAAATGAAAGTGAAAAGTGAATTAAGCATCGACCGATTGAAACGCATGTCTCTGTGACTCCGTCCTTTTTTCCCCAAGCATTATTTTTATTGAGGAACTCCCACTTCCTCGTTATTGATCTCCGCGTCCAAAATAGGGCGCACTCGTTTTTAGCGTATTGATCTTAATGATGATATGCGAGGCATCGCCGCTGCGGGAGTAGTACAAATAGGGACCTTTGCCCCATGCAAATGCGATGGGTTTCGGCAGAAGTAATCCAGGGTAGTACACTTCATAACTCGTGGAACTGTGCACAAGCAAAATGGCATCAGCGCTCGACGTGCCAAGGAACATGTCGCCGTCGGAGCTGAATGTGATCGCATCGGCTTCAGGTCCGTTATAACCATATCCCGGCTGAGCAGAAAGATTAAAATACGGTGATGCTGGACCGAGATCGTTACTTCCATTGATTGCACATTTCCAGACACCTTCCATAGAGTCTACTTTTGCCGCAATGTAGAGACTGTTATTGAAGACGCGGACAGACCGCACAAGTCCGGTGAAGGAATACGTCGTGATGGATTTGTCTGACACCTTGATCCGGTAAATGGCCGTATCGTTGCCTCCCGCCCAAATGTAATAGTCCGAGCCGCTCTTGCTGAAATCGAAATCAAAAAGTGCACCGGAAGGACGTACAAATAACACAGGCGTTGCGCCCTTAGCCGCAATGGTATAAATAATATTGGGCAAACGGAGACCATACAGAACTTTGTTCGGCCCCATCTTCATGTTCTGAAAATTCTTGAACCCGCCGCTCGGCGCGTACACTTCTTTGGAAGTATCCACAAGACCGGCGACACTGAACAATCTTCGAACACCCAGGCCGCCTCCGGACGGGCTGACAACGGACGAATAGACACTCCCTGCCGTATCGCACGCGATTCCGATGGATTCTTCACCTGTGCCAAATCCGCCGAACTCAGTGACACCGGACTGCAGTGAATAGTACTTCGGATCGCTCAGTTTGTCTGCACCGGTAACACGCACCTGCACAACGATGGAGTCTTTGGAGAGCGTCGGTGCAATGAACACGATGCTCGTCGTACTCGAAGAGAGAATCTTCTTGGGCTTCGTCAGATCGAAATAGACGACATTCTCCTCGGGTACCACCGAGAAATTCCTTCCCCTAATAGTCAGCGTGCTGAAGCCGGAGAGGGGTAACGAGGTGGAAGAAAGAATGGAGTCCACCACCGGCTGCGGCTTGTAGGCTTTATTGGCGTCGTAAATGCTCGCCGGAGGATCATCTTTGCATCCCATCAATAATGCGAGGATGACGATGAAGATGATGGTGGCGATCGCTCGTACTGAAGTTGTCTGTAGTGTTTTCATAGTTTTCAATTCACGATGTGTGGTCATACGGTTTAGAGTGACATTTGGATTGCCATGCGATGAACGTTGGAGAACTCTTGGAACGGCGTGTACGAATAGTCAATGCCGAGTTCCACTCCCTCAAGGGTGAGGCGCACGCCTACCCCCGTCGTGAAGCCGTACAGATCGTTGGAGAACATGTAACCGGCACGAAGTGCGAGCGTCTGGGCGAACATATATTCGCCGCCGACGTTCACCTGTTCTCTGAAGTCCCGGGGATGCGTTGCTTCAACCGCGACAAGCAGCGATTGTGATTTCGGATCCACAGAGAGAAGATCGAGCACGTTCATGGACAGTCCGATTTTGAAGATCAAAGGAAGCTGGAACTGCTCCTGTTGATATTTCACCTCTTTGGAGAAGTTGCGGACACTCATGCCGAATTCAAGGCTCTTGAATCCCGTCCGGTAGAGCACTCCGAAATCGAAGGCAAGCACATCGAGCTTGTTTTTCACCGTAATTCGATTGTTCGACGTGTCTATATCCACAACGCCATCGCCGAGATTTTGCGTCACATATTTCACATTGGCGCCGATTGCAAAACGATCGCTGAGCGCCCGCGCATAGCTGACGCCGAGCATCAGGCCCGTCGGCTTGAACGTGCCGACGTCTTGATATCCTTTCGGATCCGATT
>JAPLFO010000062.1:0-907 GCA_026390635.1 Ignavibacteriales bacterium | reverse complement strand
GGAAATGCGTAATGTCCGCGATCCACTTTGTCGTGCCTGCCCAAAAACTCGTCAATCCCGACAAACGTGCCATGCCGGCGGGGTTGGCAAATTGAGAGGACGAGCTTCCCTCGACGCCTGTCATGGCGTCGCCCATTGCAACTGCGCGGGGATCGGAACTGACATTCAAGAACTTCAAGCCTGTTTGAGCCAGTTTCTCCTGTTGCGCAGAAGATCCCTGAATCCCAAACAGAAGAAGCATGAGGATTGTACTGAAGTGTAATAGTCTTTTCATGAGTGTACCCATTGGTTCATTGATTTCGTGCAATTATCGAATCACGATGAGTTTTTTGATCGCCTTTTCTCCTGATGGAGTGGTAATGACAACAATGTACACGCCGCTCACGACAATCTGTTTCGACGAGGTCGTCTGGAACCAATCCTGGGATGCAGTCATATCAGTATGTTCGATCGTTGTGATCAACTCTCCCAACTCCGAGTAGATCTTAATAGTACAAATTGCCGGAACATTCTTGAACACAATTTTGTTCGATTCACCCGGATACAGAAACATTCCTGATCTCGCAGAGATCATGTACGGATTCGGTACGATGCGGATGGAATCCGACTTCAGCACCGGCGACGCAGCGACTCTCTTGTACGCGAGCTCGTAGGTCTGCGTATAGTAGCGGTTGCTCATAAGCGCACCCGGCTTCGTGCCGGCTGCTCCTGTGTTTTGCGCAGGATCGCCGACCGATACAATGTAGTAGCAGTAGCCGACGTCATTCGAGGCGGATGTGTCTGCATAGCTGGATGCAGTGCCCGGCAGGCTTGCTACCATTTGATAGGTGCTGTCAGCCTGGCCCGTTGCACGCCAGATCTGGTAGCCCATGCGGGTCGGTCCGCCGCTCGGCGTTGTCCAATTCAT
>JAPLFO010000165.1 GCA_026390635.1 Ignavibacteriales bacterium | reverse complement strand
TGATGAAAAAATGTTAGATGATAAAATTGATATGGAGCAATTCAGCCGGATCTCACACGATATCAAGACAAAACTTATCGAGCTGGATACTCAAAAGGAGGAGCTTAATACAGTAAGCAGCGACTATATCGAATACTTAGAATTTGCTTTGAATCTAATCAATGATTTGGGGGAACTATACAGAAGGGCAAATCTGGAAGGGAAGACAAAACTTCTAAGTTCGATATTTCCCGGAAAACTTATTTACACTCACTTAAGTTATCGAACCACTGGAATCAGCCCGGTATTGGAAATTTTCAATCAAATATCCGAACAAATTCAGCAATTCCCTAAAAAACTCCAATCCTCCATTACCATTCAGGAGCACTTGGTAGCGCGTACGGGAATCGAACCCGTATTTAAGCCTTGAGAGGGCTCCGTCCTAACCGTTAGACGAACACGCCAGTGGAAAAGCTTTGTTTTTAGTTGAATTTCGATAGTTGGTTCACGATATACTTGGAAAAACTATCGAAAAAACTTTCTTTCACTCAACCTTTGGTTACCTGTTAGTGCCCTGTTGGCAACAATAAAAAGTAGCATAAGGTGTTTCAATTTACTCATTCCTTGAAAGCTTTGCAAGGGAAGTCTTTCAATTTTTTGTTTCTTGTTTGAGCCGAGAACAAAATGCCGAGCAACTAGGGCACGAAATGCAACCCGAAAATGACCATAGTGACTGTACCCATATCACGAACAGTCATTTGACAGGCAGACAGTCATCTGGATCCCCGGCAACATTCCGAGAGCAGGGATTCTTTATAAAAACCAAATCGCACTAATTTGCCGATTCCAGTGATTCTACGTGTAGGCTAGAGCTGGATCACCGCCAACCGTCAGCTTGCAGAAATTTTGGAGAAAAAGAGCGATGTGTCGCACTGATTTGGTCATTCCAGCGGTTACCTGAATGCTCCAGTTGCCTCAGAAAACATTGCTGTTGCCCGTGGATAATCCTATATTTGCCCATATACATTGACCCCAGCAACAACGGGGACTCCTTTGCGCGGGGAAGAAATTGTGATGAGGACTTAGAAGCCTCTGTTGGCGAAAGCTGGCAGGGGCTTTACTGTTTTATAATCTGCCCATATCATCCATCAAACGTCGGAGAGGAGTTTGGTGCATGAAAACAATGATTCGATTTCTCCTGGTGATATTCGCCATTATCACCATTTCCACACAATCAACTGCACAATGGGTTCAAACCGACGGCCCATATGGCGGTAATGTTAGGTGCTTTGCTGTAAGTGGCACAAATCTCTTTGCGGGGTCTAATGACAGTTTTTTTGATGCGGTCGATGGCCATGGTGTCTTTCTTTCCACCGACAGCGGCACAAGCTGGACTGCGGCGAACACGGGCTTGACGGATCTTTGTGTGAATGCTTTTGCCGTCTCTCCCAACAAAACAGGCGGCACAAATATCTTTGCCGGGACTGGCAGCGTCGCAGGGGGCGGGATCTTCCTTTCTACCAACAACGGCACAACCTGGACCACGATAAACACAGGCATCTATGTTACTGCACTTGCCGTCTCGGGTACAGATCTCTTTGCTGGGGCTTCTGGGGCTGTCTTCCTTTCCACCAACAACGGCGCAAGCTGGACCAACGTAAGCACAGGCTTGCCAAACGCGTGGGTCTATTCTCTTGTTGTCACTACCGCTTCTGGCGGGACAGGCTCTACAAATATCTTCGCAGGAACTGCTGACGGCGTCTATCTTTCCACCAACAACGGCACAAGCTGGCGTGCGGCAAGCACAGGGCTGCCATCGAATAACGGTGTCAATGCTATCGTCGTCGCCGGCACGAATCTCTTTGCCGGGACTGGTCGTGGCGTCTATCTTTCCACCAACAACGGTACAAGCTGGACTGCGGTGAACAATGGACTTCCCAAATATTTTTACGATACGACCTCCTACACTAGTGTTAATGCTCTTGTTGTCTCTCCCGCCTCTGGAGCGACAGGCTCCACGAATCTCTTTGCCGGTACTTATTCTGGCGGTGTCTATCTTTCCACCAACAACGGCACAAGCTGGACTGTGGTAAACACAGGATTGACTAACACTTATATTAGTGCTCTTGCCGTGTCTCCCGCCTCTGGCGGGACAGGCTCTACGAATCTCTTTGCGGGGACTCTTGCCGGCGTCTTTCTTTCCACCAACAACGGCACAAGCTGGACTGCAGCGAGTACCGGTTTGGCGTACACTGATGTCCATGCGGCTGCCGTGTTCGGCACGAATATCATTGTCGGGGCCCGAGGCGGCGTCTTCCTTTCCACCGACAACGGCAGGAATTGGAGTCCGGTCAATACCGGATTGACGAACACTTGTGTCTATGCTCTTACCGTCTCCGGCACGATTATCTTTGCAGGGACTGGTGAAAACCTTTGGATGTATCCAACTGGTAACAGTGTTTTTCTATCCACCGACAACGGCACAAGCTGGACTGCGGTAAACACAGGCTTGACGAGCCTTTGTGTGAATGCTCTGGCCGTCTCTCACAGCGGGACAGGCGGCACGAATATTTTTGCCGGGACTTCGGGCGGTGCCTTTCTTTCCACTAACAACGGCACAAGCTGGACCGCCGTAAACACCGGCTTGACCAGCTCAAATGTAAATGCTCTTGCCGTCTCTACCAACGGGACAGGCGGCACAGATCTCTTTGCCGGGACCGACAATAAGGGCGTTTTTCTTTCCACCAACAACGGCAGAATCTGGAATGCGGCAAATACACCATTCTCGAGTTTCAGTCAGATGGTCGCGATCGGCACGAATCTCTTTGCAGGCACATCAGGCGGCGTCTTTCTTTCCACTAACAACGGCACAAGCTGGACTGCAACCGGCTTGATGAACGCCAGTGTCTGGTCTCTTGCCGTCTCTGGCACGAATCTGTTTGCCGGGGCCGACGATCAAGGCGTATTTCTTTCCACCAACAACGGTACAAGTTGGAGCGCGGCCGGTTCAATGAACGCTTGTGTGCATAATCTTCTCGTCAGCGGCACGAATCTGTTTGCCAGCACGAATGAAGGCGTCTGGAGACGGCCTCTGTCCGAAATGATTACCACCTCTGTCAGGCAATTATCTGCTCAACCGTCGGAGAGATTTGAATTGGGACAAAACTATCCGAACCCCTTCAACCCGTCAACGACCATCGAATACAACATTCCTCAGGAATCGCAAGTCACGGCAAAAATATTCGACATCCTCGGCCGCGAGGTAGCGGTGCTGGTGAATGAGAAGAAAGATGCGGGACGGTATTCGGTGCAGTGGAATGCATCTGCGATGCCGAGCGGGATATATTTCTACCGTTTACAGGCCGGTCCATTCACGGAGACGAGGAAGCTTCTGCTGTTGAAATGACTTTGTGAGAGGAGCGCTTTGCATGAAAAAAATTATTCAACTACTCATTGTTAGCAGTCTTGTTCTTCCTCAAATCTCAATGGCCCAATGGATCCAAACCAACGGCCCCTACGGTGGTGATATTCGATGCTTCACCGTGAGCCCCAACGGAGCAGGTGGCACGAACCTCTTTGCCGGCTCTGATGAAAGTTTTTATGATGGGGGCGGTGGCCATGGTGTTTTTCTTTCCACCAACAACGGCACAAGTTGGACTGCGGTCAATACGGGCTTGACGGACCTTTGTGTCCATGCTCTTGCCGCTTCCCCGGCCACTGACGGAGCGGGCTCCACGAATCTCTTTGCCGGTACTGCTGGCAGCGGCGTTTTTCTTTCCACGAACAACGGCACGAGTTGGACTGCCACCGGTTTGACGAGTACAGGTGTATTCTCTCTTGCCGTTTCCACCGCCCCTGGCGAGGCAGCAGGTTCCACGAATCTATTTGCTGGGACTTATGGCGGTGTTTTTCTTTCCACAAACAATGGCACAAACTGGACTCAAGTCAATACTGGCTTGCCGAGCACTCCTGTCTGGACTCTTGCCGTCTCACCCAACGGGGCAGGCGGCACGAATCTCTTCGCTGGAGCATCTGGATACGTAAACGGGATTTTTTACAGCGGAGTATTTCTTTCCACAAACAGCGGCACAAACTGGAGTGCAGTCAATGCCGGATTGACGAACACGTATGTTAATGCTCTCACTGTCTCTTCCCCCTCTGACCTAACAGGCGGCGCGAATCTATTTGCCGGGACTCGTGGCGACATGTTCGGAATCGGCGGTGTCTTTCTCTCCACTAACAATGGCGCAAGCTGGACAGCAGTAAACACAGGCTTGACGAACGCTGAAGTCTTTTCACTTTGCGTCTCCCCCAACGGGGCGGGCGGCACGAATCTTTTTGCCGGGACTATGGGCCGCGGCGTTTATCTTTCCACGAACAACGGCACAAGCTGGACTGCAGCGAGTATGGGTTTGGCGTATAATGCGGTCCTTGCTTTTGCCGTCTCTCCGAACGGGACAGGCGGGACGAATCTCTTTGCCGGGACTTGTAACGATATGTTCGGGATCGGCGGTGTCTTCCTTTCCACCAACAACGGCACAAACTGGACTGCTGCAAACGCAGGCTTGACGAAAACTATTATCAATGCCCTTGGCGGCGGGGCGGGCAGCACGAATCTCTTTGCCGGGACTGGTGGCGGTTCGTCTGGGAACGGCGGCGTCTTTCTTTCCACCAACAACGGCACAAGCTGGACTGCCCTTAACACGGGGTTGCCAGCGTACTCTTCTGTCAATGCTTTTGCGGTCTCTCCCAACGGGACAGGTCGAGGACTCGACTCGTCGAGCGGCACCAATGTCATTGCCGGGACTGATTACGGTGTTGTATTTTCCACAAACAACGGTACAAGCTGGACTGCGGTCAGTACCGGCTTGACGAGCGGCGTATATAGTTTTGCTGTAAGTGGGACGAATCTCTTTGCCGGGACTGAGGCTGGGGTGTTTGTTTCCACCAACAACGGCACAATCTGGACTTCAGCCAATACTGGCCTAACGGGCACCTATGTCCGTGCTCTTGCCGTCTCCCTCAACGGGTCAGGCGGTATGAATCTCTTTGCCGGGACTTTTGGCGGCGTCTTTCTTTCCACCAACAACGGCACGAGCTGGAGTGCGGTCAACTACCTACTACCGAAAAACGGTAACGGCCGCATTCGGGTCAATGCTCTTGCCGTCTTCGGCACGAATCTCTTTGCCGGGACTTATGGCGGCATCTTTCTTTCCACAAACAACGGCACAAGCTGGACTGCGGTAAATGACGGACTTCCGAGAGATTCTTACGATACGACCTTCTACATTGGTGCTATTGCTTTTACAGTCTCCGGAACGAATCTCTTTGCCGGGACTAATAGCGGCGTCTGGAGACGACCCTTGTCGGAGATGGTTTCTGTGAAACACTCATCTACTCCGTTGCCGGAGAGATTTGGATTGGGACAAAACTATCCCAACCCCTTCAACCCGACGACTTCAATCGAGTACAGCATCACGCAGCAATCGCAGGTCACGGTAAGTATATTCGATCTACTCGGCTGCGAGGTGGCGGTGCTGGTGAATGAGAAGAAGGATGCCGGGCGGTATTCGGTGCATTGGAATGCATCTGCGATGCCGAGCGGTGTCTATTTCTATACCCTTAACGCCGGGCAGTTCCGGGAAACGAAACGGATGTCGCTGATTAAATGACGAAGTCATTTAATTGAGATCCCGCTGCTTTGTAGCGGGAGTGTTGATCAAGTAACAATTCATAAGCCTCTGTTGGCGGGAGCTGGCGAAGGCTCATATACCAAGGAGGCTGTATGAAACACACTTTGAGCATTATCGTTTTGGTTCTCCTGCTTGTTGGATTTGCGTTCCCGGATTCAGTAATTGCAGGAGATCACGTTACGATCACCATTCTTTACGACAACACCATATTCAATAAGGCCACAACAGCAGATTGGGGATTCTCATGCCTGATAGAAGGATTCGATATCCTTGCAAATGCTGCCGCACTTGGTCTGTCAACGAAAAGTGCGAATCTTGTTGTTGTCTCACACGATCATAGCGACCACACGGGCGGACTGAGTGCGGCGCTCGGATCCGCATCCACCGCTACCGCTTTCATCTGCAATTCCTTCTCCACGCTGACGGAACGGACGATTAAACTTACGGGCGCCACCGTAGTCCGGGATTCGGCGCCTGCACACCTCTTGCCCGGAGTGCAGACGACCGGTGAAGTGTCGGGAGCGGTGAACGAACAATCCCTTATCATCTCCGCTGATAGCGGTCTGGTTGTCATCATGGGTTGCTCACATCCCGGAGTGACCAATATTCTTCAACGCGTCCAACAGCTTATGAATAGGAAAATATACCTGGTGCTGGGGGGATTCCATTGGCTCGACTATACGGACTTGCAGGTAAATGGGCTGATTAAAGAAATGAAAGACATGGGGATAAGAAAATGCGGAGCTACTCATTGTACAGGTGACGCGGCAATTGCATTGCTGAGAAAAGCATTCGGTTCAGACTTTGTTGAGATGGGCGTGGGAAGGGTCATAACACTCTCATCGAGTTTCGTCGATGTGAAACAGGAAAACAGAACACACTCAATAACACCACAGGCGTATTGTCTGGATCAAAACTATCCCAACCCATTCAATCCATCCACAACAATCGAATATGCCATTCCACTGCAATCGCAGGTCATGGTAAAGATAGTTGATTTGCTCGGCCGCGAGGTGGCGACGCTGGTGAATCAGAAGAAGGACGCGGGAACGTACTCATTGCAATGGGATGCTTCCACGATGCCGAGCGGTATCTACTTCTGCTCATTGACAGCAGGACCGTTCCAGAAAACGAAGCGAATGATTTTGCTGAAATAGATTTCGATCATCAGCAGGATATCAGACAGAGACCTGCCGGCATCCCACTGACAGGTCTCTCTATGTTTCACGCGGCCTTACGCCCGGCAGCGGGTGGCGCCGTCCATATCTCCCATTGAATATTTTGCTTTTTAGAACAGAAATTTGCTTCTTGTTTGGCACCTCAGTTAATCGCCAACATTCCGTCACATTCAATGGGAGACCATATATGCGAGCCAAAGTAAAATGTGTGATATGCTGCGTCTTTGCATGCTGCATTTTATCAACCCCGCTCTTTGCGCAGTATAAAATAGATGCAGGATTCACATTCTCAACATCGATACTTCCTAAAAACATCCCGGGCTGGCCGGACAGCGTGGGAGCTGAGAAAGTCCTCACCGGCTTTGATATCAATAAAAATGGCAAGAGAGAATTTATTGCGATGGCTGATCCGGTGTGGTATGGCGATACTTCCCGTCCATATCTTTTCTGGTTCGAGGCAAATGGTGATAATTCATATAAACTTCTGTGGTCAGCTCATCTTCCGGGATCGAATAAGGAAATATATGCCTATTCTGATTTCACGCTGGCAGATATGGATAAGGACGGCAAGCCGGAAATTGTTGTGGCAACTCCGGTGTCTCCTTCGAACACGATGGACATTGTGTATTTCTATGAATTTGCTGGAACAACGTTTCCTGCTCAGCCGACATTTTCATCAAGATGCGGCATCAGGCAGGGGATTCAATATCGGTCGTCCAGGGTACTGCTCGACGATCTTGACAAGGATGGCGACGTGGAAATTGTTCTTACATCACGGAAAGATGATTATGGCGGCGCGCCGAATTCAGGCGCCGGAAGAACGCTCGTTGTGGGGCATTTAAATGGAGATATTTCACCCGAATCGTTCAGCTCTATCGACATGGAATTCGCAGATTCTTCCAGTGTGTTGAGAGGAGGCTCGGTCTATGATATGGGGATTGCCGATTTTGACGGTGACGGGAAGAAAGAAATTTGGGCATTCACCTGGGATCTCTTTAGTCTCGCGATCTATGAGTCACAGAAGAAAGACGACTATACTCTCCAGGCCGATATCAACCAGGCACGACCGGACAATGATGTCGGTGCACGTCACAGTATGAAATTCTATGATGGAGACAATGACGGCAAGCTGGAAATGTACGTTGCCGGTATTACAGACGTTACCAACCCGGGAAATCTCTACTGTATCGATCATACATCCGATGTTTCCACCTTAACTACGAATTCTGTAAAAACGATTACATCTGATATGCCGGCGATTTCCACGTGGTCTTTTGAAGGGGCAGATATCGGTGATGTCGATGGCAATGGGAAAATGGACTATATCGTTACGGGTCCTGGTCCTCGTCGATGTGTGTTCAGGTTGGAGTACAAATCGGGACCGGTGGGCGATTCTGTCAGTTATAATTTTACCACGATATTTCAGGACACACTTGCGACCGATTCTCTTTTTAATTTCAAGACCATTGCATTGGGCAATGATGTTGATGGCGACGGGAAGAAAGAGATATTTATCAACAATCTGAGAACTCGACACGGTCAATCTGATCCGGCGATCATTATCATAGAATCAAAAACCGCATCGGCATCGGTCCGGTCTCATGAAGGAGTGACCGTCGATGGCTATGTTCTGAACCAAAATTATCCAAACCCTTTCAATCCTTCGACGACAATAGATTTTGCATTGCCGATAACGCAATTCGTCTCATTGAAAGTGTATGATGTAACAGGACGTCTCGTAGCGACGCTGGCAAATCAAGTGCTTGAGGCAGGGGGACATTCAACGGTGTGGAATCCTTCCGCCCTTGCATCCGGTACATATATTCTTGAAATGATCGCCGGCAATTTTTCTCAGAGAATGAAGATGGAATTTCTGAAATAGCTATTGTCCTTGACTACATAGCGAAGCTGCTCATACAAAATCCGGTACACGCGACTATGAATATCTTGTGAGATATTCTCCGCGTACCGGATTTGCTATTTACCAATCCCATCCGTATTGGAGCTGATATCAAAGTGCTTCAAACGCGGGCAGGATATTCCAGTATTGCGGTGGCCGAGAAGTATGCTCATTATTTGGGATCTGATGCGGTGAAAGCCGTATCTCTTAGTGTCGAATGCCTGAGGGCAACAACACATCACCAGGCTCAGCGTATGAAGCGGTAGCGATCAGGTTGAAATGTGTATGATTTCAGCATTCTGTTGCACAAAAAAAGGCCCGGTAGAAAGACAACTACCGGGCTTCAATAATTTATTTCGAATCGGATAATAATCCCTGGCGAATACCTTCTAGCGACCCATCGTCGTGAAAAAACAACAGGCCTATCCCGATGGTTCGAATACTGAGCTGGCGAAAAGTGCAGATAGTGCTACTATCGTTCTACCTGCAGCCGTTACGACACACTCTTCAGCTCGCCATAAGTCACCTTCACTTCAGGACCAGCTGTTCGTTCTGCACGAATTGTGAACAATTTGCCGTCCATTCTGGTGACGTTCACGATCATAACTTTCTTTGTCATCTGCACAAAATATTCCTTGGCCTCCTTCTTGAATTCCGCAAGGGTCCCAAAGCTGAGAAGTACTGTGGTGTTTTCTCCCACCACGTACATTGCATACAATTTGTTCTCGTCGGTACAAAATGAAGTTAACATACCGCTACCTCCAATTGTGGATATATGTGGACCCGTATGGAAATCCCTGTGGGGACTAATCTACCGGGCCAAAACACCTGTTGGGTGAAAAAACATCCGTGCAGGCACAAACAATATCCAAAAAACAGTTCAGTAATGCAATCATGTTTTTGAGTTGGGCGCCGGTTGCTGACTTTAATAGCATATCTTGTCAGAGACTCGCCCGTCATTCCGATAGGTCGAAACAGAGGCTCCGGCCGGAAGCCATGCCTGCTTTTTGAAGTGATCGAACAATATCCGTGAAGCCTGCCGCGGTCTCGCACCGCTGGTGAGGTGGCGGCGGGGCGTTGGCTTACCCCCTTTGAATGCTGCCGCCGGATGCATGGGCAATGCTCGCCGGTCGCGCATAAAAAACTCAAGAATTCACTCGTGATTATTGACAATGTCATCAAACTCGCGTATTTTATTTAGTTCGGGAGAATCCCGGGGAGGCAGGAGGGAGCGGAACAGAGACCTCTGGTATCGCATAGGCGATAGTAGAGGTCTTTTTTTGACTATGTGTGACCACCGCTGCAAGATCGCAGCGAGGATCCGGTGAGGCATAATAAATAGGGTTTTCTTTTTACATCGACAAAGTCTTGATCTGTGAAAATAGCCAAACACTATATTACAATTTTCTCTCTGATTTCTGCATCTCTCTTCTGCAGTGAAAATCCCAATAGGATCCTTTCCCAATCTGCGGTTCAGACACCGTTGGCATGGACACGGTATGCAATTGAAGGATATGCGCTTCCAACGAGTGTGAAAGCGGGCGAGACCATCAAACTCTATGTCAGTGTGTGTGACAGCGGTACACAGCACACCGACTATAGGATCAGGATCTTTCGCCTTCCGGATACGGCAAATGCACTCTACATATCATCGGTCATTGCCGGAAGATTCTATTCTCTCCACGATTCTGTCGGCAATCCAATTGATATCGGAGACTATTCCCGTAGAGCGGTTGATTTTCAAAAAGGCTGCACACAATACTGGGACTCATCTGCCGTTTCATTCTATATTCCCTTAAACTGGAAAAGCGGTTTGTATTACGCTCAGCTGGAGCACCAATCGCCCTCCGTTTTCCAAAACAGGTACTATGCTCCATTCATCGTACGTTCACCCAATCCCGGAACAATGTCGAAAATATTGTTCAAATACGATTTTTCGACCAACCAGGCGTACAACTATTGGGGCGGCGGGTCTCTCTACTCCAAATCTCAGGATCCTTCACTCACCATTAGCGATACTATCAGCATCGAGAGGCCGATGTGGTATGAACTAAGCAGAACGATCAGATGCGGATACGCAAATCAGTTCATCAAAACGTTGGAAGACAGCGGCATGGTGATGGACTACTGCAATAATATTGACGTTGACAGTCTTGGTTTGCCTTTTCTCTCTGCGTATAAGACGTTGGTGCTATGGCAGCACGATGAATATTGGACGCAAAAGGAGCGTGATGAGACGGAAAGCTTCATCGGGAGGAATGATTCTCATCTCCATAATAATCTTGCCCGATTTTCTGCCAATACCTGCTACTGGAGAACTCAATGGTTGAATGGTTCTCACACACAACTTCGATGTGATAAATGGTGGGTTGGCCTCGCATATCCCAAAGCGAGCCGCTTTCGAAATATCGATCCGACGAAACCTGAAGGAAAATTCCTGGGATCTCAATATGAGCGGGCATATAATAACGAAGACATGGGAATACCGTCGGACAGCATTGTCACCCCGGGCCACTGGATCTTTCGGGGATTGGGATTGAAATGCGGTGATACGCTCGGTCATGGCTATAGCAAAAATGGGCGTTGGTACGGTATTCTGGGAACCGAGCTTGACAATTCAACTCAATCAAACGGCAAGGCAGATTATCCAACAACAATTCTGGCGAAACGGTACGTAAGAAGCTACAAGGATGGCGGGAGCACGGAGATGGTATTGCACGAAATGATCTATTATGAAGATACCCTCAGCAACGCCCGGGTGTTTGGATTGGGAGCCGGCGCTTTGTCTGCCGCATTATACCCATGCGCCGGGAATGATAGAGCAAAAGTGCAGCAAATGATCGTGAATATTATGAGCCATTTTTCGGAGCAAAAATATGTCGGCAATATTTATGCGCCCGATTCTTACCCGTTGGAATGGAAATCAAACATCAGACTTGATGGCATGGTCAGAATCCTTCCGAATAGAAAATTGCTCATCAAGGGATCGCCTACTATTACCATCGATAGCATGCTTGTTGTTGATGGAGAACTGGAGATTAACGGGGATGTTACCGTCGCGGGAACGGGAAGTGTGAACATAAATCCCGGCGGAATACTACGGATTCAATCTGGTTCAAAGTTCACAATCGAGCCGACTGCTTTGTCTGTCGCCAGTGGTGCTCGGGTGATTCATGGCTCCGGTGTGACGGTACATGCGGCGACGTATGAGTTGGGTCAAAACTATCCCAATCCGTTCAATCCCAGCACAACGATTTGCTATGCAGTGCCGTCTTCAAGCCGGGTATCGATCAAAATCTACAACGTCCTTGGGCAGGAGATTGCAGATCTGAATGAGACGGAGCAGCAATCGGGTTGGCACGAAACGGTGTGGAATGCCAGTGTTGCCTCAGGATTATATTTCTATCGAATAGAGGCCGTCAGTTCCCAGAATCCCCAAAATCGTTTTGTGGCCATGAAGAAAATGATGCTGCTTAGATGAGTAGTGGTATGGGGAGCCCGCCGATCTGGCTCAATCCTTGACAATCCCGATTGCCCCGAGAGAATTCGTAGCTTATCCAACTGCCACATCAAGGCGCGTCACAAAAACTTCACCGTGGAGTCGATCTTTGATCTCCTGGCGCGAAGCGGTCTCAAAAAATAATTCCAATGCTTCTTTGAGATTTGTGCGCACTTCTTCAACGGAGTTCCTTTTCGGTTTGCGGCACATACTGGTCGCAGGTACCGTGCGAGCCGGCCAAAGAAGTAGTGTTGGAGAGAATTTTTGGGCCTGCTACTCTCTCAAAAAATCGAGAATCCTTCGATTCATTACCTCGGTATGTGTGAACATCAGATCATGCCCTGTACCGGCAATCAAATCGGTTTCAATTCGCGGAGCGACTCGGTGCAACCGCTGAATGGCACTATCCGCGTCGTACATTGTCTCATTCGCGCCAATCAAATAGAGTATTGGCACCGCCATGTTCTGGAGTTCAGAATCGGAGAGAACCGTGGGATTAACGGGAGACTTGAATTTGAAGCAACTGTACGCTGTTTCCACAAACCTAACCCGCTCATCTACGATATCCTTGCCAGTGTCGTCCTTATTCAGCAGGTCCTTCCAGACTGAATACATGGCTCTTTGCTTGAAATATCGAATTGGAACAAGCGTGGCTACCATGTCCCAGATCCATTTGTCTTTGACCGGTAGAATTGTATACGCTGGTGCAATTAAGATGACGCGCGAGAGTCGTTCTGGATGATGAAGAGCATACTGACTGGTAACCCAGCCTCCATAGGAATAACCCACGATCCGAACATTAGCACCGAGTCTGAGCGTATCCAGAAGCTCGTTGAGCCAACTCGAATAATCATTTCCGTTCATGATTCCACGAGTGTAGACACTTCGGCCATAGTCGTAGATATTGTCCAAAGCATATGTTCGGTAGTGTTGCGAGAGGGCTTGAACATTGGCGAACCATATGAGGGAACTGCATCCCCCTCCGGGCAATAACACCAAAGGTGGGCCATCGGTTGGTCCGCTGATTCGCATGAATGTTTTTCCAAAGGAAGTTTGGGCGAGCAATTCTTCAGAATGGACTGGCCACCTTTGAGCCATTTTGTCCTCGACCGCAAGATACTGTGATTTTGCTTGTTCTGAGCGGAAAGGATGAAAGGCATTGATTTCCATTGGGCCGGGACCAGAGAACATCGAAAAGTAGATCCATACGCCAAACAGAATCAACAAAAGAACCAAAGTGCCTGTTGCGAGTAGGGCATACTTGACTACCCGAAAGAGGAACGAGCGTCTTTGCTTTTTACTATCGCTGTGCATAACGGCTCCGAGAAAAGGGGTGCCGCAAAACCCATTTCAAATGATGTGTGCTTTTGGTTGTTGGGCGAAGGGCGCAAACATTTACCATTCTATTTCTTTGTCTAGTTTTTTACAAAATCGTTTACAATACTCTATATCTTTGATACCAAGATTTGCCTTTGATAATGACTTCACATGATTCACTTTTTGATATTTACGCAAAATATCTTCCGATTTCATTTTTGAATAATCGTTGATACTCTTTATTCCCATCTCTATAAGAATTTGCGCATAAACCACTCCAACACCATTGATTCTTAACAAGTCCGCTATTTGCAACGCATTCAATATTTTTTCTTCATTAACATTACTTACTTGTATTATTTTTTTTCTGCTACGAGGGTTCACACATTTTTCAAATAACTCTTTTGTTGATCTTATACCAAGATCCTTCAATGATTTTAATTCTTTTACAGTTAAGATGTTTATTTTCTCTAAATTCATCGGTTTCGATTCATAACTGTTTACTTCACGATTTAGTATCGCAAGATATTCTTCATCAACAGATAATTGCTTGGCCAATAATTTATATTCATTTTTATTCTTGAGAAGATTTTGTAAATCAAGCAGGGATTGAATTCCTTGTTTTTTTAGATGCGAAATAATTTGGCTAAGATTATTAAGATGAATTTTCCTCCCAGGCAGCAAATCAATTGAATGCAATATTTTCGAGAATTCATCAATGGAAAAATTCTTCATGTCAATTGAATACATATCATTCTCCTTTTTGTTCGCGCCTTTCGCCTAACGTTTTGCCGGTTGTTAGGAGGTGTGCGCTTATTAGGCAGTTGATATTATCATAATTCATAGTTATATTTGTACACTATATTGAAAGGAACTATCATATGCCTGTAATCAAATCCATTTCCGCGCTTCGTAATCGCACCCGTGAAATTGCCACACTTTGCCGTGAGCAGGATGTCCCGGTTTTCTTGACAACCAATGGTGAGGGTGATCTCGTTGTTATGAGCATTAATCATTACGAAAGGATCAGTGCTCGTCTGGATCTATATGAAAAACTTGACGAATCACTCAACCAGCTTGCCACTGGCGAGAAAGGATTTACCCATAAACAGGTTGTTTCAAAACTTCGTCAACGAATAAATGTCCGAAAATAAGTTTCATCTGCAATACTTACAAACGGCTCTTGATGATTTGATAGGCATCTTGGATTACATTGCTCAAGATTCTATTGAAAGAGCACACTCCTTTGTAGATAAAATTGAAAAACGTATAAAATCTCTTGAATCGCATCCTTCACTTGGAAGAATCCCAAGACCCCAAAAACTACGCCGTCATGGATTCCGAGTACTCGTTGTTGAATCATACCTCATGTTTTATACTGTTGACGAACGCACTGTTTATTTTCATCGCGTCATACACGGTGCGCGACATTTAGAAGACATCTTCTAGAATTGGAAGTGCAGATACAACGACCTACGTCCCCCGGAGCATTCTGCCCAACAGGGAGAATGGCTAATGATAGACAGAAGAAAGGCAAAAGGCAAAAGGAAAAAGGAAAAAGGGAAAAGTGGGCAAAGATTGAGCAAAATTGGGATTTATTCCGAAACGAGAAGGGAAAAGTGGCTTGCGAAACGTGGTTTTCTCCTTTTCTCCACAAAAACCGTTGACATTTTTGCCGGAATTGGCTATCTTTATAGTCAAGTTTGAAAAGTGTTACAAATATCACCAGGAAGGATGCACGCGATGTACGCAGTCGTTGAAATTGCAGGCTCCCAATATAAGGTCAGCCCGTCAGAAAAATTGTATGTGCCGAGACTTTCCAATGAAGTCGGCGCAGATCTCAAGTTCGACAAGGTCCTGCTGCTGGCCGACGATATGTCGGTCAAGGTCGGTGCTCCGGTTGTTGCCGGCGCCTCGGTCTCCGCAACGGTGCTGGCACACGTAAAAGACGAAAAAGTCATCGTCTTCAAAAAGAAAAAGCGCAAAGGCTACCGTGTGAAGAACGGCCATCGCCAGCAGTACACCCAAATTGAAATCAAGTCTATAGCGTAGGAGAATTATTACATGGCTCATAAAAAAGGCGGCGGCAGCTCCCGCAACGGACGCGACAGCAATGCACAGCGTCTCGGCGTGAAGCGCTTTAGCGGACAGAAAGTTCTGGCCGGCACCATTCTGGTGCGCCAACGCGGAACAAAATTCCATCCTGGCGATAACGTCGGCAAGGGCGGCGATGATACATTGTTCGCACTGACCACCGGTGTTGTGAAGTTCCAACGCGTCGGCAAGACGCGCCAGGCGATCTCGATTGTTACTGCGTAACAAACCGCGAAAGAAGAAGTATGAGCGAAGCACGGTTCTTCGGGGCGCACAGCCCGGGAAGTGTGACTTCGCTTTCTTTTTTGTCTGCGCCTGTCCAGAGCGTCGGGTAGCGGGTTGAGTCGTTTTCTCTGCGGCCGTTTTCTTCTTCCTGCTGATGAATTTCGACAACGATCAATTACCATCATTCTATCACTAATCGCAAGGAGTGCACTATGAAGATCACTGTTGTGGGCGGCGGAAATGTGGGTGCGACGGCGGCGCAGCGGCTGGCTGAAAAAGAGCTCGCCAATGAAGTGGTGCTGGTGGATGTGGTGGACGGGCTTCCGCAGGGCAAAGGCCTCGACATGTACGAGTCCGCTCCCGTGGAAGGCTTCGATACGAAACTGATCGGCACGAATTCGTACGATGTCACTGCCGGCTCGGATATCATCGTGATCACGGCGGGACTTCCTCGCAAACCCGGCATGACACGCGACGATCTTCTCAATACGAACGCTGCTATTCTCCGTTCGGTCACCGAACAGGCTGTCCCGAAATCTCCCAATGCAATCATCATCGTCGTTTCGAATCCGCTGGATGTGATGGTGTATGTGGCGCTGAAAGTCAGCGGATTCGACCGCCATCGCGTGATCGGCATGGCAGGTGTGCTGGATACGGCGCGTTTCCGCTCGTTCATCGCGATGGAATTGAATGTCTCCGTCGAAGACGTCACGGCTTTTGTGCTTGGCGGCCATGGGGATTCGATGGTGCCGCTGCCGCGCTATACATCGGTGGCGGGAATTCCGCTGACGGATCTTTTACCGGCAGACAAGATCGATGCACTGGTGAAACGCACGCGTAACGGCGGTATTGAGATCGTGAACTATTTGAAAACCGGCAGCGCGTATTATGCGCCATCCGCTGCGGCAGTGCAGATGGTCGAATCAATCGTGAAGGACAAGAAACGGATTCTCCCGTGCGCGGTCTATCTGGAAGGGGAATATGGAATGTCCGGCACGGTCGTGGGTGTTCCGGTGAAGCTCGGCAAGAACGGTTGCGAACAAATCATCGAGATCAAGCTGACGCCGGATGAACAGGCAGCGCTGAAGGCATCGGCTGATGACGTGAAAGCAAACATCGTCAAGCTGGCGCTATAAGGATCGGAAGAAAAGAGACAGCCAGAGAGAACACGGAGGCTAATGAAGAAGAGAGCACAGAGGGTACCTTCCTCTGTGCTCTCTTCTTTTTTGGGAGTCATTGCGAGAAGCCCCGCCTATGGCGGGGTAAACTCCGCGACGAAGCAATCTCGCTTTTCTCTTCGGATTGAACGGTTGAGATTGCTTCGTCCCGATAAATCGGGACTCGCAATGACGTACAATGGACTTTTTTCAACAACCTGTTAGGATTGTTCACTCTGCGGCTATCTGCATTGCAGCTAGAACTTCAATGTCATCGTGACTTCCGTTCCATTGTCATTGTAGGAAACGGAGTCCATCATCTGCCGCATAAGGAAAATGCCGCGGCCGCTTTCGCGCAGAATATTGTCGGGTTTCAGGGGGTCCGGCAGCACACGTGGATCAAATCCCCCGCCTTCATCGCCCACCTTGATTGTCAGGATGTGATTCTCCGTGCTGCAACTCACTGTCACCTGCTTGGTCTTGTCCCGCTTGTTGCCGTGCACAATGCCGTTGTTCACCGCCTCTGTCACCACGAGCATTACCGCATAGAACTTCTCTTCATCAATGTGAAGCTCCTGATTCAAGGTAAGGAGGAATTCCTCCACCTGATGAATGTTTTTCGGATCGCTAGAAAGAGTAAGTTGGTACATTATTCAATAGTTAGTTTTTTTAGCCGGTCATCTCGGCTTCGCTCGATGACCGCGGCTTCGCTCGATGACCGCGGCTTCGCTCGATGACCGCGGCTTCGCTCGATGACCGCGGCTTCGCTCGATGACCGCGGTGCCGCTTGGCGACCGTGATCGGACGCCGAGGTGAAATTGTTTTGCTAAAAGAATATCCGGGCAGACATGGTCATGTTTGTCACGGACTGGAAGTAGCGTCCGTTTTGCTGCTGATATTCCTTCCAGCCCTGCAGTTCCAGCCGCGAATCCGGAGACAGCGCAACGCTCACCGATGTTGTCGGGCCATAGCTGAAATATCCGCCTTCGTATTTCCGGACATCCTGGTCCATCGTGTACCGCTTCTGCGCATAGGAACGAAATCCCAGGGCACAGGAAAAACTGGCGGATATCCTGCAGCGCAAGCGCGGAGAAAAAGTCGCCTCTTCCACAAACTGCCGGGGACGTTCCTTGAATTCCGCCCATTGCAATTCGCCCCGTTCCATTAGGCGCACGGAGAAAAAAATATCGGCGCCAAGCCGTCTTGTCATATCATACGACGTAGAATCCAGAAAAGCAAACTGACGGTAGACGTAGCTCTGTACGGTGGAAAAGGTGCTTTCAAAGTCAAAAGCAGTGTAATTCGCCAGTACTTCAAACCGGTTGACGGAGGACAAGTTTTCAATCGGACGATACCGTATCTCCGGCATCAGGCGGAAGATTCTATTCCAACTGTTGTTGGCACTTCGTTCTTCAAAGAGATAGACCGTGTGGGCAAGTGTCGCTTCTGCTTCCACAGAAAGTTCGAGAAATTTGCTGAACTGGTGGCGTTCCCGCAGGACGGCAGTAATGAGGAGTTCATCGCGATCGTCGGTATTCAACGTGTCCGGGGTATCGTACCGCAAAATGCCGGCGGAGCCGTCGAACGAGATGGCATCGGAAGCAGTCAGCGGCATCTCCAGCATGCCGCGGAGCAAAGTGCGGCGTGCGTTGTTATCCAACTGGGATTCTTTTCGGGATGTCCGGAGATAGGCCGCATAAACGCCTGCATCGCGTATGTTCGGATCGAGTGCGGCGCGTTTCTCGTCCCGTTCCGAGACGACAATGCCGGCAGATGCGCGCGTACCGAGATAGTTTTGATACACCAGATCGAACGAGGCATTGAGCGTAAATTCATTAACCCGTGAATCGAATGGAATTTGGTCCGGTACAAGAAACGAGCGATAGCGGTACCCGTTGGTGACGGTACGGCTTTCCACCCCCGTGACGAGAATCGCCGATACCGGTTGCCCTGCTCCATACGCGAGCGCATTAAATACTCCGTAACCATCTTCGCTGCGTGAACGGATGTTGGAAGCGACTCCGAATTCACGCTGTACCTGATTGTCTGCCGGTACATAGAAATCCGATCGTGTCTGTATCCACTTTGCACGAATGCTGTCGCTGCTCCCTTCGCCGAAATCTTTCTGGATCGTTGCCGTGGCGCCGTTGTTTCTGAATGTCCGGGAGGTCAAGTCGCTTTGATTGATTCTTGCCTGAAGGTAGGTCTGATAACCGGCCACATCCAGCGTATCCGTTTCGCCTGTGATTTTATAGCTCCATCCCTTGTCGATATAGTCCTGCTGGCGATCATACCGGAATCCGGCAAGGGGTGTCACCTGGAAGCCGTCGAACGGACGGAAGCCGAATCCGGCAAGTGCGGTATGAATAGCGGCGATACTGCCGTTCATCGATTGGTTGTCGGACAACACCAGAGATGCAACGTCTGTGGCGGCGAAGAGGCCCTCCGCCACTTTCTGCTGCATCGCAATGCCGAACGTCTGCTCATCACGGAAGGAATTGTGGTCCCTTCGTATCAACGAAGAATTATAGTTTTCATTCAGTGAAAGAACAAGGTCGGGACCGCGCAAATTGCAGGATGTCCCCAAGTTCCAGAGAAACGTATTGAACGCCCGCTCGAAACGGATGCCGGCGGTGTTTTGCGGAATGAATTCAGATTGCGCCATGCGGCTTTCCGGCAGTTGGGCGGCAAGAGGCTGGATAAGAAACGAAACAGGGAAGAGGAGTGCACAGAGAAACCGGAAATAGCGGGAAGGCGCTTCCGGGCCGGATCCATGCCTCCACCGGACTATAAAGCGGCTCCTTCCGGTGGGCATAATCCGCCAACTATTCCCGTCCGGAACAATCATAACTCACAACATTCCAGCCTGACGGGGATTGCGGTGTTCCTGAACTTCACTTCTTTCAACGCTGTCGAAAATTTTTCAGATTGATCGATGTCCCCGTGGACAAGGAAAATTTTGTCCAGCCTTTTCTTGTCGAAGTTGTTGAAGTAGGCGAGCAATTCGTTGCGGTCAGCGTGGGCGCTGAAGGAGTTCATGACGACGACTTCGCATTTGCGTTCATGCACTTCGCCAAAAATAGTAACTTCGGTATCCTGTTCGACCAAGCGGCGGCCCAGAGTGTGCTCCGCCTGGTAGCCGACGATCAGAATGAGATTCTTCGGATTGTCTATTGTGTTGGCGATATGATGGCGGATGCGCCCTGCTTCGCACATGCCGGAAGAGGCAATAATGATACAGGATTCCTTGCTCTCGTTGAGCCGTTTTGATTCTTCCACATCCCGGATATAGGTGAGGCGTTCAAAGCCGAACGGATCGCTGTCCCGCTTCAGAAGTTCGAGTGTTTCTTCGTCGAAACACTCGGGATGTTTGCGAAATACTTCGGTTGCGTTGGTGGAGAGCGGACTGTCCACATAAACTGGAATATCGGGAAGCCTGCCCGCAAGCTTCAGTTGGTGCATGGTGTAGACAATTTCCTGCGTGCGGCCGACGCTGAACGCTGGAATGACGATCTTCCCTCCCCGCTGTGCGGCTTTTTCGACGATAGACGCAAATTGCGCCGGCATCTGCTCGACGGGAGTATGGTAGCGGCCGCCATACGTGGTTTCACAGATCAGAGCGTCCATGCTGCCGATGAACTCCGGATCGCGGAGAATAGGAAGATTCGGGCGCCCGAGATCTCCGGTGAAGCCGAGCATAACTTTCTTCCGTGTCCCGTTTTTCTGTTCTTCCAACGTAAGCGCGAGCGAAGCGGAACCGAGAATATGCCCAGCATCATAGAATGTGCACTCCACACCGTCGGTCACATGAAACGGCGTATGATAGGGAACCGGAGAAAACAACTGCATCGCGGGAGGGACATCTTCCACCGAATAGAGTGGTTCTACCGGCGGCAAATGTTTTTTCTGATGTTGCTTATTGACGAATTCACAGTCGCGTTCCTGGATGAAGGCGCTGTCCATCAACATGATCCGGCACAAGTCGTTCGTAGGCGGTGTGCAAAAGATCGGACCGGAGAATCCACTTTTCACCAGATTGGGCAGATTGCCTGCATGATCGATGTGGGCATGCGAGAGAATGACCGCGTCGATGGATGACGGTTCGAATACAAACGATCGATTGCGCTCGGTGGATTCGGCTCTGCGTCCCTGAAAGAGGCCGCAGTCCAGAAGAATTTTTTTCCCGTTGATGTGAAGCAGATGCGCAGATCCGGTAACCGTTCTGGTGGCGCCGATGAATTGAAGATGCATGGGGTCCGTCCTGGATGAGAAACCGATATGATGAGCCGTCATGTTCCGGAAAGCGCCGGACGGCGGCTTCCGTCGTCGGGCACCTTCGCCTATTGAAGAAGTTCAGAACTTCCAATGAAACAAACAAGGAGAAAAGCGGCGCCTATTTCGCCTTCTTTCGTGCGTATGTGGCCGCGGCATGCACAAATTCGCGGAAGAGCGGATGAGCGTTCAATGCGCGCGACTTGAGTTCCGGATGGAATTGTCCGGCGACAAACCAGGGATGTCCGGGAAGTTCGATGATTTCCACAAGTGAGTTGTCTGGCGACAGGCCGCTGAATTGCAGTCCATGCTCGCTCAATTTTTTGCGAAACTTGTTATTGACCTCATACCGGTGGCGGTGGCGCTCGTAAATGAGTTCCTTCTTGTATGCCTGAAAGGCTTTCGTCCCTTTTTGCAGGATGCAGGGATACGCGCCAAGCCGCATGGTGCCGCCCATATTTTTAACGCCCCGCTGATCGATCATCAAATCAATAACATTAAATTTCGTTTTCTTGAATTCCGTGCTGTTGGCCCCTTTCATGCCGCAGACATGGCGCGCGAATTCAATGACGGCGCATTGCAGGCCGAGGCAGATGCCGAAGAACGGAATGTTATTTTCCCGCACGTATTGGACAGCGCGTATCTTTCCCTCCACACCGCGTTCGCCGAATCCGCCGGGCACCAGAATTCCGGATACACCGTCCAGTTGATCGGCAATGCTTGATCCGGTGAGTTCTTCCGCACGAATCCACCGGAGCGAAACGGTAACATTGTTTTCTGATCCGGCATGGATAAACGATTCGTTGATGCTTTTGTACGCATCTTTGAGGTCCGTGTATTTCCCGACGACACCGATCGTGACCTTCGCCTCCGGATTCTTGACGCGATGCACCATGCGTGACCACTGGCGCAGATCGGTCTTGCCGCATTTCAAATTCAATTTTTCGACGACGATCTTATCGAGACCTTCTTTTTCGAAATGAAGCGGCACCTCATAAATCGTCTCAACATCGCGGCCCTCGATCACCGACTCGGTTTCAACATTGCAGAAGAGGGCAATCTTGTCCTTCATTTCCCGTGACAGGTGCTTTTCCGCACGGCAGATCAGAATATCCGGCTGCACGCCGATTTCCAACAGCGTTTTTACGCTGTGCTGTGTCGGCTTGGTTTTCAATTCCCCGGCAGAGCGGATGTACGGTACGAGTGTCACATGGATGTTCAGAGCGTTGCGGCGGCCCACCTGGTGGGTAAACTGGCGCATCGCTTCGAGGAACCGATTTCCGTGATGATGACATCATACTTTCCTGTGGAGGCAAGCTGGGCGATGCGCCGTTTGATCTCATCGGTAATGTGAGGAATAACCTGCACCGTAGCTCCAAGATAGTCACCGCGACGTTCTTTGGAGATTACTTCATAGTAGATCTGTCCCGTTGTGGAATTATTCTGCCGCATGGTGTTGATGTCGAGAAACCGCTCATAGTGGCCCAGATCCAGATCTGTTTCCGCGCCGTCGTCCGTCACATACACCTCGCCGTGCTGGAACGGGTTCATCGTTCCGGGATCAACGTTGATGTACGGATCGAACTTCTGTATTGTCACGCGCAATCCGCGCGATTTGAGAAGGAGTCCGAGGGAGGCGGCGGCAATTCCTTTGCCAAGAGACGAAACAACGCCGCCGGTGACAAAGATGTATTTAACGTGCGATTGGGCCACAGGAAATCCTTTCAGAAATATTGTATGCGTTCAGTACCGTCAGTCATTTTAAAAGATTGCCACAGAGGACACAGAGATTACCAAGAAACTAGGTGGACGCCTCGGCTCCGCTCGGCGTCCGAGTATTCATAATTGCCTGAACGCGGTCGGCATCCTCCGGCGTATCAACGGAAACGGAATCCAGTTCGGTTATCAGGACGCTTATTGCATATCCATTTTCCAGGATGCGCAGTTGTTCAAGTTTCTCGCTTTTCTCCAGTGGCGTCTGCGGCAGTGAGGCAAAGCGTTGGAGAAAATCGGCCCGATAGACGTACAGGCCATGGTGCTTATAGAATGGATGCGCCGTGTGCAGGGCGTCCGATTCCGCCGCATCACGTAAAAACGGAATCGCCGCGCGGGAGAAGTAGAGGGCGCGGCGATCAGCGGACAGTACGACCTTGACGACGTTGGGATTGTGAAGATCCGCGTCGGATGTGATGCGCCGAACGACAGTTCCGGCCACAGCTGCCGGATCGTCGAGAAGAAGCCGGACGGCCGCATCGATCATCGCCGGAGGGATGAGCGGTTCGTCTCCCTGAATATTCACTACAATGTCCAACGGAAGATCCCTTGCCGCCAACGCGATACGGTCGCTCCCGCTCTGCAGCGTATCCGATGTCATGACGGCAGTGCCGCCGAAGTCTTTCACTACGTCAGCGATGCGTACATCGTCGGTGGCGACGATAACGTCTGTGAGCAGTGCGGATTGCCGCGCCTGTTCGTACACGTGGCGGATCATCGGCTTGCCGGCGATCATCGCCAATGGTTTCCCGGGAAACCGCTGCGATGCATACCGTGCTGGTATGATGCCGGCAATTCTCATCCGATCACTTTCGGGACTTTGAAGTGCGAATCCGAGCGGGACGGTGCGTTGGATAGAGCAATCTCTGCGGAGAGCGACGGCTGGATGATGTCATCACGGAATACATTATCCAGTTCGATCACGTGAGACAACGGCTCAACGGCGGCGGTATCCAGCTCGTTAAGTTTTTCCACATAGGACAGAATTTCGTTTAACTGATGCGTGAATTGTTCCTTTTCTACGTCGCTGAACTCCAAGCGCGCCAGTGCAGCAATGTGTTCGACATCGACAAATGTGACAGCCATAGCTTCTCCTTAGAAATCAAAACACCGCCGGGAGCAAACCTTTTGCGGCCGGTTACTGTTCTCTATACTGTGATACAATGATATTTCGCACGGAATTCATCAATCCGATTTCCTCTTCGCGTGTGGATATCCCTGCGGTCGGTATGGGTGGATTGACAATCAATTCTATTGTACTTGGTTGAATGGCGAACGTGTGTTTCGGCATGACGCGATAGCTTCCATTGATCGTCACGGGTATAATGGGAACGCCGGATTTTGCCGCCAGCGCAAACGCACCCCGCTTGAATGGCTGCAACTTTCCGTCCGGACTGCGTGTCCCCTCGGCGAAGAGAAGAACCGAACCGCCTGTACGGATTGCCGCCGCCGCCCGTTCGATACTCTTCATCGCTTCGCCGGGACGCGCACGATCCACCATAATATGAAATCCCCAACGCAAAGCCCAGCCCCATATGGGAACATAGGACAGCTCTTTCTTGAACATGATGCGTGTCCGGGGAAACGTCAACAGCATTGCCGCAATATCTGCCATACTGGCGTGGTTCGTCACAAATATGTATGACGATCCGGGTGCGACGAACTCGCGTCCTTTCACCACCACCTGTACCCTGGAAATATACAGCGACACTTTCGACCAAAAATATCCGGTCCAGAAATATGTTTTTCCCGACCGGTCCAACGGTATGCTCACGAGTGCGACGAATCCCATCAGAAGTCCAGTAAGCGTAATAACGATGAGTCGTACAGTCGTGACGATGGCGGTCATGAAAATTCAACGATGAAAGACTCGGGCCGATTGGTGCTGTGAGGTAAATAGTAGTTTGACAAAAATACAAAAGGATTGGGAAAGAAACAACAGAGGTCGATTGAAGACAGGACGTCCGTCTAAGCGCTTTCCGCTGCTTCATTGCACCTTGTGACTAATCCTCCCTACATTTATGTCACAAACAGCAATAGGCGCAAAGTATGGACTACTGGGAAGCACTGGAAGATTTGGTACGGCGTCACGGTGTTGTCAGGGAGCGGGCAAGGAGTGAATCCCATCCGCGCCATCCCGGGTTTAAATACACTGTTGACTAGGGCTATGTGAAGGACTCGACGGCAATGGATGGCGGCGGAATAGAAAAATGCTGCATTCAGCCCTATCTTCTTCACAGAACTTCCTACGCGTATTTTGACCGGTCCCGGGAACATCAATGAGAATTACATTTGAATACCGAGAATCAGGAAAAACAATTCGTCCGGCTATCTTCCCACCATCGAAACTTTGAATTCGGATAATCTCCTGATATAAACAGCCCACCCAAAATGCAAGAGAAATCTTTGAAAAAGTCAAAAATCTTCCAAGCCGAATACGTCCACATTGTATGAAAATCTTCTTGGCACTGGATTGACGAGGCGGGAAATTTCCGGGCGAATGTGCCCGTTTTTTTTGGGAGGAACAAAAAAGGCCCGCCGTTGGGCGAGCCTTTGAAAACTCTATGAAGCGAAACGCTATTTTTTCGCCGCCACAATAGAAAGACCGGTGCCGGCCTTGTTGGCAGAGCTGTAGTCAACATACATCAAAATCAGCGTCAGCCAAAACGTAAGCAGATAGTAAAAAGGAAGGATCACAAAAAACAATTTGCTGGCACCGAGCATAAGAATCGGATATTTTATCCCTAGTCTCCATGCCATACTTCCGGCCGGCCCGTACGTGTAGCGCGTCGATTCCATTGTGAATCCGACAGACGTCAGTTTTTGCGTGATATCGTCGACCGAATAGCCGTTGCGCGCATGCTCTTCGATGAAGCTTGCATCATGCTCGTCATGCGCGTCCGAGCCGCCGAGATTCGACGGTGTATTAATCAGAAGCTTGCCGCCCTTTTTGAGAGCACAAAAAAAGTTCTTAAACACCTGCACATCATCTTCGATATGTTCCATCACATCGACAGACATGATGAAATCAAATCTATTCTCATGCATCGGCACCAGCAGGTCTTCTACAGCGAAAGTAACATTGGACAATCCTGCGCGCGTGAAAAATTCTCTGCAGTCGTTGATCTGTTCTTCCTTGACATCGACAGCATGAATCGTGCATCCGGAAAAGTGTTTTGCACAATAGTAGGAATACTGTCCAAATCCGCTGCCGGCATCAAAAATCACAGGCGGCGGCGTCCGGGAGGCAAGCTGCTTCCGCAGTTCACGCTTCACATGCCATTCCCGCAGAAACATTACGCCGAGTAGTTTATAGAACACCGCACGTAGTGCCGGCCAGGTGCGAATAACGGTTCCAAAGTCTCTTTTAATGGGATCGTATTTCATGAAAGATGTTTTCCGGGTATCGTTGCTGCCGCCGAAAGAATTTCGTTGAAGAATCGTTCCGGCGTGATCGAATTCATGCAGTTGGGTTCAAAATCACAGCGCGTCTTGTAGCATACAAGGCAATCAAGATCGGCAGTAATTTTCGTGATCTGTCCATCATAGGAATCGATCTCTGCGCTGGATGTCGGTCCGAAGAGTGCAATCACTTTTTTCTTCAGGGCCGTTGCCGCGTGGAGGGCGAGAGTATCGCCGGTGACGAAAACATCACACAACGAAACGAGGCCGAAAAATTGCCGGAGAGAATTGTCGGAACCGGTATTCACAACGCGCTGCGGGTGAATCCGCGAAAGATACTCATTCCGCTCTCTCTCCAACCAGCCGCCGGTGAGAAATACCACGGCATTGGTCTTTTCCAGCAGCATGACGATCAGTTTTTCAAATCCCTCCAGCGTCCATTGCTTCAGCTGCCAGCGGCCGCTTGCGCCGGTATTGAGGCCGACAATTACATTGTTTCCCGTGATGCGGTGCAGGTGTGCAAATTCGGCCGCTGCTTCCTGCTCTTTCGCAGAGAGGCAGAGGACGATATCTTTGGGGTGTGCAGGCAGGCAGCAGAGATCTAGCATCAAATCCTGATACGAGCGGGCGTTCTCCTTCTTCAGAGAATCGAACGCGCCCATTTCCAGCCAGTGCTCCGCTTCCGGATTGAAAGGAAATACATTTCCCCGTGCGTTGAGTCCGAAGCCGCGTTTCTCATTGGCGTGAATATGCGATGCGAGCGCTGCACTGTCGTGAGAGGAATCCATATTCAGAAGCAAATCAAATTCTTCGACTGCGAGACAATAGCCCGTCTCTGCAGCATTGTAGGACAACGCCCGGGAGACAAATGGATTGTTCTCCAGCAGCGGCATCGCTTCCCCCCGCGTGACCCAGGTGATGACAGAGTCGGGATAGCGCGCCTTCAACGACGGCAGTATGGCGGTCGTCCGTAGCACATCGCCGACGGCGTCGAGTTTCACAACGATGATCCGAAATCCGGCCACCGCATAATGGGAGCACTCCGGACACATCACGCCTTCCTGCTTATTGAAAACACAGGGACGATCGCCGGGGAAGTGTTTGCAGTCAAGTTTTAGATTCATGAGCTTCGAATATCCGTGAGAATCTCATCAAATATAGAACGAAGTGGAGTTCTCGTCAACGAGTTCGGCCAATCCTCCGACATCCGTCACGATAACCGGCTTGGCAAATCCGTATGCAATGCTCAGAATACCGCTCTGGGTGGCTTCGTTGTACGGCAGCACCACAACATCCGACGCATCGAAAAATTCATGGACGCGTTCGTTCGGCACATACTCCGCCACAAATGTCACGTGTCCTGCAATGCCGAGCCGGGCGATCGCATCATGATACGGCGCGGGATTATCGTAGAATTCTCCCACGACCAGCAAGTGTGTGTCCGGAACCGCACGAAGAACGGCAGGAAGCGCTTCGATCAAGTTCATCAGTCCTTTATAGGCACGAACATATCCGAAGAAAAGAATGACCTGCTTGTTGCTGATGGATAATGCAGCCTGGGCCGCTTCCTTCGTCAGCCCGGCCCCCGTTTGATAGCAATCGTAGACGGGTAGCGACGACTTGAAGACGCGTACGTGCGGGAACATTTTCTGAATGGCCTCTTCGACGACGTTTGACAGCACGAGAAACCTGTCTGCGGTACTCAATGCGAGTCTGGTGAGCACTACGTCCACGAAACGCGCCTCGTGAGAAATGACATTTTCGGCGATGATAATCACCGGTTTTCCAGTCATCCATTTAAAGAGCGACGCGATGGTCCGCACAATGGGGCCGAAGAAAGGATTCCACCAGGTAAATACGAGCATGTCGGGCTGCAGACGAGCGGCGCGGCGCGCCGCAGCAATCCATGTGAAGGGATTGAGGCAGTCGATGATATGCTCCGCGGGATGCTGCTTGATGGCTGTTCCACTCACGTCGTTTTGCCGGACACCCGGGAAAAGAAATCCCGGATACAGGCGCGAAAACGAAATGACGGTGACATCGTGCGACGCCGTCAGCGCTTCGTACAGGTATGCAACAAAGAGTGCGTTACCGCCGCGCAGCGGATACGCCGGACCGACAAGGGCAATCTTCATCTATTTCAGAACTTCCCGGATGGAATATTCTTTTTCTGAATTCTGTCCCTTGGTGATCATCTCGCCGAGCAGGCCGAGCGAGACAAACTGCACGCCAACGATGATTAAGATCAATCCGACGATGAAGAGCGGGCGATTGCTCAGTGCAGTTCTGCCGAGCATCCACTCGACGGCGAGGTACGCATCCAGAAAGAACCCGGCCATCGCCGATATCATACCCCAGACGCCGAAGAAATGAAGCGGACGCGTCATGTAGCGAGTTGTGAAGAGAACCGTGAGAAGGTCCAGTCCGCCCTTGAAGAGGCGGCCGGCACCGAATTTGGATTTTCCGAATTTGCGTGGGCGATGCTGCACCGGAACTTCGCCGATGCGGAAACCCAGCCAATGCGCCAGGGCAGGAATATAGCGGTGTAGTTCGCCGTAGACATTGACGCTCTTAGTGACTTCCTTCCGGTACGCTTTCAGTCCGCAATTGAAGTCGTGGATCTTGATTCCCGTCGCCATGCTCGTGACAAAGTTGAAGAACTTGGACGGCACCGTTTTGGTGATGGGGTCGTTCCGCTTCTTCTTCCAGCCGGAGACGACGTCGAATCCTGCACGGAGTTGTTTGACGAGATTCGGAATTTCTGCCGGATCGTCCTGCAGATCGGCGTCCATCGTGATTACAAAATCGCCCTGTGCTTTCTGGAATCCGACCATGAGCGCAGCGCTCTTGCCGTAGTTCCGGCGGAAGCTGATCACCTTGATGCGCTTATTCTTGAAATGAAGATCACGCAATACGCGGAATGAATTGTCCGTGCTGCCGTCATCGATGAAGATGATCTCGTACCGTCCGCCGAGGCGGGTGAGAACGACCTTCAATTGTTCCGAAAGATCCCGGAGCGATTCTTCTTCATTGAACAGCGGGATAACGACAGAATAATCGACGCGCTGCTGTGCCTGCTGCGCCGGCTGCTGCGGTTGCTGGCGGGGCTGCTGCTGACGGGGCTGTTGCTGACGGGGCTGTTGCTGCTGCTCCGCGGGTTCAGAAACTGCTACGGGAGTCTCTTCTCCCTCTGTGGTTTCCAGTGCAGCCGTTTCCGGGGACGGATCGACCGTCTTGTTGTGCGGCCGTCGATACCGAGGATACCTGCGTCTGTGCGAATTATCTCGCGGTTTCTGTTCGTTGTTTTCTTCTGCCATAGCTACGCCTGTGTTGTAATAAATGGGCCACTCGTTCTGCACAATCGGATGCGATACCCGCTGATGCTCCCAACTGCTGTTCTGCCGTCCGGAAAACGGAACAGCCGGGAAACAGGGTCATCGCTTCCAGGGATTGTGACACGGTGGGAAGAGTTAGTTGTTCCCTGTAGAGAACCGGACAATGTACAAAGTAACACAAATCGGCTTGAAAAACAACGAGATTAGGCCTTCCGTCGGCGAATTCACGAAGATCTGTACTATTTTTTGGTCTTTTCGCTCAGTTGCTTCTCCAGCAGCGTGACAATGCCATCAAATGTGGTTATCACGACGCGATTCGAATCGATCGGCGTCGGCGTGCTGATGATGGAAACTCCGGTACGGTGAGCCCATTTGATAGTACCGGAGGAGGCGTCCAGAGCAAAGATGCGCCCGTTTTTTGTTCCGAAAAAAACCGTTCCCTCTTTTTCGCGAATCATCGACGCGTCAATATTGTAGCCATACCCGCAGTGAGTAGCCCAGACGGTCTGCTGCCCGGGAGCTGCAGCGGAGAACGCAAACAGTGTGTCATTCATGCATTTTGCATAGATGCGTGATCCGTCTTCCGATATGCCGATTTCTTCCCGGACTTGATGGCGTTTGGAGCGCCAGATCTGTTTTCCGGTTTCCGCATCAATGGCGGTCATGGCGCGATCGGGTGCGACGATGAAGACTCGTCCATTCGATCCGACCGGCCAGCATGCGGCAGGAGAGAGATTGAGCGTCCCCGTTCCGTTCGACCACTTCCACGCAAGAGTTCCCGTTGTCGCATCCAAGGCGTACAGGTAGGAGTCCCACGAACCGAAGTAGATCTTGTTTTGATAGAACAGCGGTTTGTCTTCAACAAATGATTCGACGTCTTTGAACGTCCATCGTGCCGAGCCGGATGCAACGTCGATGGCTCTGAATGCGCCGTCACCGGCTCCAATGTAGGCGGTGCCTCCTTCGATGCATGGCGATGCGACCACCGGGGCTCCCGTGTGGACTTTCCAAAGAACTTTTCCATTCTTCACAGCAAGACAATAGATCATGGAATCTGTCGCACCGAAGAGAACCTTTCCGTCGCTGACCGCCGGACTTGAGAAGACCGCAGATCCCGCATTGAATTTCCATCGCGGCGATCCGTCTTTCAAGGAGAGACACGTGACAGTTCCGCTCCTGTCGGCAAATATCACGCGGTCATTCCACACCGCGGGCGATGCGGCTATCGTATAATGCGTTTGATATTCCCACACAGCATGAACATCCGGGTATCGCACGTTGAGCGCAAAGTCCGGGCGTCCGTAGTGTGTGGTATCTCCCGCAAAGGCATGTTCCTGCAGCAGAAGCCCGTGCCACCGGCGCAGATTGTCGGAGGCGGAAATCTTTTCTTCACAGATGAGCGAATCGTTTCGAATGGTGCCGATGGTATAGCCGGCGCCGCATTTTCCGCCACGCAGGTTGGCACGGGACATAATACCGGGCAGACCTTCAAAGTTCATGATTTCATTGCTGTGCCCGTGGCCGAGCAAAACCACCTGTGTATTGCACTTTTTCAGCATTGCGATTGCATCATACCAATTGTCGATACTTTCATCGAGTGGATAGTGGGTGACAAAGATGAGGGGTTGGCGCGATGTCTGCAATGGCCGGAGTGTCGAATCCAGCCAGCGCAAATCCTCTGGTGCAAAATGGCCGTCACCCATGCGCATGATCGGTCCCTGATGTAATCCGACAAAACGGTATCCGTGTGCGTCGAAAACAAAACGGTCAGCGCCCCACAGACGCGGAAAGACGGTCGCCCCCGATTCCGACCATTTTGTATCATGATTGCCGGGGATGATGTGGCATGGTACCGTGAGGCTGTCGAGTATCTGCTTGGCGAGCTGGAGCTGGGAGGTGCGACCGAGTTCCGTGACATCGCCGGAGACGAGTACAAACTCTATATCGCGGCGGCTGTTGATGTCCTTGACGGATGCCCGCAGATCATCGGCACCCGTCCCGCTGCCGACATGGGTATCCGTCAACCAGGCAAATCGGAATTTCTGGCCGGATGTGCCGGCAAAAAGAGATGTGCCGGTGAAGATAACCAACACGAGGACGAGCATCAGGCCCCGGCGGAGAGCAGAGCGATTTGTCACAAGAGGATCCTCTCATTGAAAAAGGACGCAGAAAGACCGGAAAGCAAATCCATCGTGCATCGATGGAATGCGGCTGGAAGAATGGATACGACCGCCATCAAATCTGTGGGAAATATTCCCGAGAATCAAGATTCCATGTTGAGAAAGACCCCGTTTTTGCTAAATTAAATTAGCCCCGGTATTTGGAATACGTGGCCTTGGCCGCCGAGCGTGATTGACGATTTCGGTTCGGAGAACATTTTTTCACGATACGTACGGAGAATCAATCGATGCCCCCTAAACGCAAGAAGACCTTTATTCTTGATACAAACGTCATTCTGCATGACAGCTCCTGTATCCTGCAGTTCGAGGAAAATGACATCATCATACCGGTGATTCACGCTCGCGAATTTGTGCGCACGCTGGATACGCTGAGCGGCGACAAGTTGTTCAACGGCGGTGTTCAGATCGGTGCCGGTCTCGGAAAAATAAGCATCAAGATGGAACGATCGTTTCATCCCGATCTGGCGATGAATTTTGGGTGTGAAAAGCCCGATCATCTGATTCTCAATCTGGCATACCACGTGGCGAAGGAACTTTCCCAGCGGCAGGTTATTCTCGTCACCAAAGACGTCAACCTGCGCATGAAGGCAAAATCCCTCGGACTGCAGGCTCAGGACTACAGATCGGATCAGGTGAAAGATATCTCAGCTCTCTACACGGGGCACCGGATCGAGGAGGACATTCCCGACTACATCATACAGTCGCTGCACAATCCGCCGTTTGAGTTGGAGGCGGACGATTTAATGCTGCGCCGCGAACTGGTTCCGAACGAATATCTGATTTTGCGCAATGGGAAGCATTCCGTACTTGCCACGTACAACGCGGCCTCGGACAAAATCTATCGCGTCGACAAGGCGCCGGCCTACGGCATCACGCCGAGAAATGCCGAGCAGATTTTTGTTTTAAACGCGCTCTTGAATCCGGATATCCAGCTGGTGAGTATCAGCGGAAAAGCCGGGACGGGAAAGACGCTTCTTGCACTTGCTGCCGCGCTGGAACGACGAAAGCAATATCGGCAGATATTGGTGGCGCGCCCCATCGTTCCGCTGAGCAACAAAGATACCGGTTTCCTGCCGGGCGATATTCAATCCAAACTTGATCCGTATATGCAGCCCTTGTATGATAATCTGGGCGTTGTGCAGCATCAGGCGGCGGAGACGGAGGGCAAAGGCAACCGAATCCAGAAGTTTATTGAAGAAGAAAAACTTGTCGTGGAGCCGCTCTCCTATATTCGCGGACGAAGTCTTGTGAACATCTTCTTTATTGTGGATGAAGCGCAGAATTTGACGCCGCACGAAGTGAAGACCATTATCACCCGCGCAGGAGAAGGGACAAAGGTCGTCTTCACCGGCGATATTTTCCAGATCGATCATCCGTACTTGGATAGCCAGTCCAACGGATTGTCCTACATGATTGAGAAGATGCAGGGTCAACCGCTCTACGCTCACATGAATCTTGAAAAAGGAGAGCGCTCCAAGCTCGCCGAACTGGCAAGCAATCTGTTGTAAAATATGGTACTTTGCCACAGAGAGCACAGAGAATATTTTTGAATTACGAATTGAAACGTCTGAAAAACCATCGCGGATTGTCATTCTGAGTCGCCTAGCGACGAAGAATCCATCATTGTGATCTGAAAACAACAAATGGATTATTCGCGGAGCTTGTGCTGAGCGGAGCCGAAGTGCTCAGAATGACCGGCATCCAGGAGTTTTTCAGAAGTCTCGAATTATGAAGTGAGAATTAAGATTCTTTCTCTGCGGCAAAATCTTTTACCACGAGTATCAACCATACTGACTGATGATGAAAAAAGACTTTCGATTTCGTGAAATACCGTACAACTACACATCCTTCTCCGATCGCGAGATTGTTCTCAAAATCTTTGGCGAAGAGACCGCGAATCTGATTGAGGTGTTGAGGAATCAGCGTGTGACGGGGCGCAGTGCAAAGCTGCTCGCTGAGATCATCGGTGAAATATTTATTATCGACCGCAATCCGTATCTGCTTCAGGACTATCGGGATAATAAGTCGAAACTACAGAAGCTCCAAAAACTGCACAACGATCGCCTGCAGACGATACTCCTGGCGGCAAATGATAATCCGCTGGTGCATGATCTGATCAACCGTACACGCGAGATCGATAATGCGTTCTTCCATTCTTTTGCGTCAGAAAAGCGTCTGCAGACAAAAATCATGTTCGGGTTGCTGGGAGTTACGGCGAAAGAGAATATCCATTTCGGGGCATTCCACAAAGTCGCTCACTCCACAGACGCAACCGACTGGCGAGTGGAATATCCTGCTGTGGTTGTCTATCCGGCGACAGCGGATGAAATTCCCGGTCTTGTGAAGGCGGCGAAGAAATTGAAATTAAGTATCATTCCTCGCGGCGGCGGCACCGGCCTGACTGGTGGGGCCGTGCCTGTCAACAAGCGGACAATGGTCATCAATTTGGAGAAGCTTCGCCGCATCGGCAGTATCGAGCATGTGCGCGAAGGCGGTATTTCCATTCCCGTTATCACGGTTGATGCAGGAGTGGTGACGGACGACGTCATAGAGCACTGCGAGTCACATGGATACATATTTGCAACCGATCCGACGTCCTCCTGGGCGTCCACAATCGGCGGGAATATTGCCGAAAATGCGGGCGGGAAGAAATGCGTGATGTGGGGGACAGCCATCGACAATCTCTACTCTTTCAAGATTGTGAATGCGGCTGGGCATGTGCTGGAGGTGAAACGCCGGAATCATCAACACAGAAAGATTCTGCCCACCGACACCGTCATCTTCGATGTCATGAGAAGAGAATCGGGCCGGCAGATCGTCGTTCGTACTATTGAATTGTCCGGAACCGACATCCGAAAGAAGGGTTTGGGGAAGGATATTACCAACAAGGCATTGAAGGGCCTGCCGGGAATCCAGAAAGAGGGCGGCGACGGAATTATTGTTTCCGCGTGTTTCGTGCTGTATAAACCGTTTCAGCACTGCCGTACGCTGTGCGTCGAATTTTTCGGCACGAATCTGATCAACGCCTCCCGTGCGATCGTCGACATCAACGAAATGTTTGAAAGAGATAAATACGTTTTTCTGACCGCGCTTGAACATTTTGATGAGAAGTACGTTGTCGCCGTCAACTACAGGAACAAGTCGAAACGAACCGAAATCCCGAAAGCGGTTCTTCTCATCGACGCGGAGAGCAATGACGAGCAGAAGCTCACGGCTGCTTGTGCAAAAGTGCTGAAGCGCATTAAGATCTATAATGCCGAGGCAACCGCGGCATCCGGCAATGCTGAACGCGTCATATTCTGGAAAGACCGCAAGAATCTCGGCGCGATCGCAAAACATACGAATGCTTTCAAGCTGAATGAGGATGTCGTCATTCCGTTGGAGAAACTGCCGGAGTTTGCCGATTTCACCGAGAAGTTGAATCTGACGAAGCAGTTGGAAAATGACATCGCACTCATCGACGGAATGGAGGAATTGCTGCAGCATGAGCGGGGTGCAACGGCGGATGATGCCCTCACTGCACGTGTGAACAGCATTAGAAAAGAATTGAAGTCAGCAAGAAAACTCTACAGCGGCATCGTCAATCAGATGGATGCGCCGGCAACGGCGATCTTCAAGCATGGAATTCCCGCGCGGAACAAGAGCAGCGTCTTCCATGCCATTCGCGACGGCGAAGTTACCGTCTCCTGTGACAGCGACATCATCGAGCGTTTCCGGCAGGTGTTTCACGGTTATGATGATATCCTGAAAAAATTCGAAACACTGGTGGAAAAAGAGCGGAAGCGCAAAGTTATCATCGCCACGCACATGCACGCCGGTGACGGCAATGTGCATGTTAATATCCCCGTGCTTTCCAATGATTATTTGATGATGCATGAGGCCGACGAAGCCGCGTCGGCGGCGATGCATGAAGCGGTCCGGCTGGGCGGTGTCGTCTCCGGAGAACACGGCATCGGGCTGACAAAGCTTCGCTTCATCGACGACGACATCCTGGATGCCTATCGCGCGTACAAGAAGGAGAATGATCCGGACGATCTTTTCAATCCGGGAAAACTGAGCAGGGCATTTCCGTTGAATCGCGTCTACACGCCGTCGTTCAATTTGCTGGAACTGGAGGCCTTTATTCTGGAAGCGACCGATCTTGAAAAGCTCTCCACGTCCATCGCCTCGTGTGTTCGCTGCGGCAAGTGCAAATCGGTCTGTAATACCCATTATCCGGCAGGAACGATGTTTTTCAATCCCCGGAATAAGATTTTGGGCGTCGGATTGATCACGGAAGCGGTGTTGTTTGAAGCGCAGACCATGAATACCGTTTCATTTCGTCCTCTGACCAAGCTGCGCGAAATCTCGAACCACTGCACGATGTGCCACAAATGTCAGACACCCTGTCCGGTCAAAATTGACTTCGGCGAAGTGACGCTCAATATTCGCGACGTGATGGTACAGCGGAAAATGCAGAAAACGAAACTGATCACGCGTCTAACGCTCTTCTATTTGCGGAGAAGGGGATACTACGTCAACAAACTTTTCCGGTTCGGACTGCTGAAGATGGGATATGGCGCACAGCGCATGGGCCATTTTCTGAACAAACCGCTATCGCAAGTGACCGCCAGAATATTGCCGGCGGTGAATGAAATGCTGAAGGGCAAGCTGCCTGCCGGTGGAAAGCGGTCTCTGCGGGAAGAATTGAAGCTCTCCGGTTCCACAAATTTCTTCTGCTTTGAAAATCGGGACAAGCCGGTGGTGAAGAGCGTCGTTTATTTCCCGGGCTGCGGTTCCGAACGAATGTCTCCGGAAATCAGCATGGCAACCATCGCGCTGTTGTATGGCGCCGGCGTGCGCGTTGTCATTCCGCCGGAATTTCTCTGCTGCGGATATCCGCTGCTTGCCAACGGCCGTATCGATCAGGCCAACATGAAAAGCTATGAGAACCGCGTCATCCTCCACCGCATTGCTGCGGCCACCGGCTATATGGAGATCCGGGACGTTATCGTCTCCTGCGGCACCTGTTACGAAATGCTGGAACGGTACGAGCTGGAAAATATTTTCAACGGTGCGCATCTGATCGATGTGAATGAATTTCTGGTGAAGCAGAAACTCTATCATGCTCTGCCGCCGTCAAAGCATCAACTGCTGTATCACGAGCCGTGCCATACACCGATGAAGGCGCTTGGCGCGCAACAGACCATCGAGTCGCTCTTCTCGCAGAGTCCTGTCACTGTACCATCGTGCTGCGGCGAAGGAGGAACGCTGGCGCTTTCCACGCCGGAGATCGCCAATGTCCTGCGCGAGAGAAAAGCCGCCGCCATCGAGGAAGCGACGTCGCACTCCAGGGTGACGGTGTTGACGACGTGTCCCTCCTGCGTGCAGGGCCTCTCGCGGATCAGCAACGGCGTTGCTGTCAAAGGGAAATCGCTGATTGTCCACGCGGCGGAGCAATACCTCGGCAAACAGTGGGAGAAAAAATTTCTCAAAGACATCAGGCGCAAAGGTGTCGGGAAGATGCTGTTTTGAATATAGATCGGCAAACCTCCATTGGATCTGATATTTGAACACAGGCCGACTTCATGATAAAACCCGTCACGGTACCAAATCGATGGCTGTATCTTATCGCGGCAATTCTGTGGAACGGGGTGGGAGTGATGTTGTGCCGGCTGGCGATCCTCTGGCTCAGCGCTGTGCAGAAACGCCCCGGGCTCGAGCTTGTCCTTGTGGGAATCAGTGCGGCCATTCCCATGAGCCATTTTGCCTTTGTTCCTATTGCGCAGAAGAATATCAAACGCATCGGCGGTCTGGCGGGCAGAGTATCGGTGTTCGCCTTTCAGGCGCCGCGCGGATACCTTATCATTGCTTTTATGATGGCGTTTGGGTTCGTGTTAAGGCACTCATTTCTCCCGAAAGAATACCTTGCGAGTGCTTATGAGATGATCGGCATCTCCTTGATTCTGGGGAGCGTTCTTTTCTACCGTGCGTTCTGGAAAGCACAATACAGTCACCGAGCGTCCCTCGACTCCGCTCGGGAACCGTCCCTCGACTCCGCTCGGGAACCGTCCCTCGACTCCGCTCGGGAACCGTCCCTCGACTCCGCTCGGGAACCCTGACTCGACGCTGCTCGCCAACCGGAGCCGAGGTGTCCGCACTCGAGGGGAAATGAAAAAGCCACAGAAACCTATGCTGTTTCTGCGGCTTCACGGTCTCCGGGCGTTGCGTCAGTTATGGTCGTCTGCCGGATCTTCCCTCAGTGTCTGCTCATATTGCCGCTTGTAGCGCTGCACTGTCCGCACAATCGATTCCGCCACTACTTGCTGGCCCTCCGGATTGCGGAGGAATTTTTCGTCATTCTTGTTCGAAAGGTAACCGGACTCGACCAGAACATTCGGCATCGATGCTCCGACAAGGACGTAGAAACCTGCCTGCTTAACACCCCGCCCCTGTGGCGACATTTTCAGACTCATTTCATCGCTCAACAACTCCGCGAAGTGTTCGCTCTGTTTCATGTAGGCACTTTGCGCCATCGTTAGAATGATGAAATTTTCTTCGGTGACTTCCTGATACCGGCCCTGGTCATTTTCCAATCTCACCGCGGCATTTTCCTTTTCGGCAATTTTGATGGCGTCATCCGTTTTGCCGGGACGCAGCAGATAGATCTCAAATCCATTGACAGGTGACGGCTTTATCGGAAGCGAGTTGGCGTGAATTGAGATAAACAGCTTGCCGCCGTTTTCGTTGGCAATCTGTCCGCGCCGGTACAATTCGATAAACCGGTCGGTCTTGCGTGTGTAGATCACTTTGACATCAGGCATCTGCTGCTCGATCAATTTCCCAAGTTTCAATCCGATACCGAGCGTCACATCTTTTTCGCGCGTACCGATCACGCCGATGGTGCCGGGATCATAACCACCGTGTCCCGGATCGATAACGACGACATCCAGTTTCCATTTTGTGCGCTGTTTCTTGAGCTGCGTTAGTAACTTTTCCTGGCGGGCCGCTTTTTCGCCGCTCTCTTTGGAAATCATGTTTTTCAGGACCGGATTTGGCTCTGTTTCAATCGTGGCCAGCAGATCGGTGCTCGAATTGTCGCGGCTGACATTTGTCGCCGTCATTTTCATTTTCGACTGCAGAGAAAACTGGACGGATGTCGGGTATTGCGTGACGACGATAGTGGAGAACGCTTCAGACTTCAACGTGGCATTCAGGAGTGCGGTGTCGGCCTTGGCATTCGAGACGGTGATGTACAGCCAATTGTCTTTGACGAACCTGCTAAAATCCGAGAATTCTTTGGATGTTTGAATGCGGACGAAAATGCCGTTGCGACGTGCTTCGAAGACGACGCCGGTGATGCCGAACTTCAAGACTGGCGGAGCGGCAATAGGTCGTTCGATGGCGGCGACATCGGCAGGATTCACAGAGATGAGCCGCGCCGAAATTGAATTGAAAAGAGGCAGAAAATAGAGAGCTGGCCCGTAGAAAAGAGAGTCCCGGAACTTAACCGCAAGAGGAAGCTGGTTTGTGGATTCCTGTTTTCCCTTCTGCTGTCTTGTCTCCACAAAGCAATTGTCACCAGCCACCTTCAGGATGCCGTTTTCTGCTTTGAGCTCAAATTTCTGTGTCACCAGGTTGGCATATGTGTCGATCTTCAATTCCCTGGCGAGATCATTCAGACAGAGATAGGCGACCTGGTCGTCGACAAACGCACGCACGTGCACGATGGACGGCGGTGTACCTTCCACGGTGATGGGGAGACTGCTTTCGGTCTGCGACAAAAGCAACGCCACCGGAAGAATCGCCAGGCAGATGAGTGTGCTAACGTAACGATGAAAATGCATAGGTGCAGGGATGCTTTAGATTATCCTAAATGTACAATGATTTTTGGTGGAATTCCAACATTTTTCACACCAACATTCTTCACCGATGAGAAAAAAGGATCGGTGATGCTGCTTCTTTGGACATGCTACTTCAAAATAATTCCTGTCTCAGAGCTCCAGAAGAGAAGATCCAATGCATTGACCGGGATCTGTATCTGATCTGCAAAAGCCTGAAATGCCGCCTCGATTTCCAGATATCGTTTTTTTGTCAAGGTGGGTGGAATCTCCGGGATGATGCCGTGCCGCAACAGATGTTTCAGGATGTGGCGATCGAGAATGGCGAGTGAGCCATTCTTGCCGATATTGCGCAGAAAATGAGTCGATTCTTTGTAACTCAACCCGAGAACATTGTCGGCAAGCCACTGTCGCTTGACGCGGGGAGGATCAGCGCCACTGATACATGATCTGATCGTTTCGAATTGCTGCTTCATCGCCAACAGGTGTCTGGATTTGGTTGTGTGGAACCGGATATAGTGACGGGGATCGCGCAGGATCGGTTCCGGATTGATGATCTTTTCCCGGAACTCAAGCTCCATCAATTTTTGCTGTACCTTCCAGGCATTTGCTGCGCTGGATTGCGGAGTGAGAAGACAGTATGCAAGTTCGTAAAAATAGAGCTGTGGCGAGACCGCCGCAAACTCCGCAAGACGTTCTTCAATCATTGAACGCTGCGTATCATACGTCAACCGGAGCTGCTCGAGAAGGCTGGAATCCATCATGAGCTCGCAATTGAAACGAGAATTCGTCCGCGCAGTTTTCTTACTTCAATCAAACCGTCGCGCTGCATTGCGGAGAGCACAGCGAGCAGTTCATGCCGGCGCAAGCGGACAGAAAGTGACGAGCGAAGTTCTGCGACCTCGCGACTCTGTGCATGAAGGATCTTTAGAATATTGCCGCGAACAATTCTTCGCGGGACACCGTGGAAGGAAGGCTCCTTTCTGGGCGTGCGCACGGATCGAAGGCGCAGCACGGGCAGATGTGATGACGAGCATCGGTCTGTAAACGGGCAGGCATCGCAAACCGGATTGACGGCAGTACATGTCCCGGCGCCGAGATCCATGAGTGCCTGATTCCAATCGTAGGCCGCGTCGCGAGGCAGAATTGAAGCAGCGATTTCCCAGGCGCACTTTTCATCCAGCATTTCGTCGGCCGCAGTGACTTTCGAAAAAAGCCTCGTGAGAATGCGTCTTGCGTTCACATCCACCACCGGCAGAGAAAGGCCGAAGGCAAAACAGCCGAGTGCATGGGCTGTGTATTTTCCAATCCCCGGTAATTGTTGCAGGAGGATTGTGTCTGCCGGCAGGCGCCCGCGCTGTTGATCGGCAACAATTCGGGCCAGCGATTGAAGACGCAACGCTCGGCTGTTGTACCCGAGTCCGGACCACGCTTGCAGAACATCCCGCTTTGACGCGGCAGCCAATGCACGAAAGGATGGAAAGAGGCGGAGCCAGTCTCTATAGTACAGTGTCACCCGCGCAACCTGTGTCTGCTGCAGCATGATCTCGGAAATCAGGATGCGATAGGGGCTCCGCGTTCGACGCCATGGCAGGTCACGGCGATGGGAGGCATACCACTCGAGCAACAAGTGGTGATGGTTCCGAAAATCTATAGTGCGTTTTGCGGCGGGGGAAGCGGGAGTCATGTCAGGGCCGGGTAAGAAGTATGATCACCTCGCGATTGCCTTCCAGCATGTCGATGGCAGGCAGATCTGCGATCGGCACCCACCGAATTTGCTCGAACACATTGTTGACCGGAGCTCCCGCATAACTATCGACAAAATAGTAGTGGACAGAAAATGTTCCCGAATCAGGATATGTCCACGCGTGATGATGGAATTCTTTTCCGATGAGGGCGTCGATGCCGAGCTCCTCGCGCAGTTCTCTCCGAAGACATTCCGCAATGGTCTCTCCTGATTCCAGTTTGCCCCCTGGAAACTCCCATTGCAGCGGATAGCGCGCTGTTTGCTTGCGCTGGCAGACGAGAATTTTTCCGTCTTCGATGATAAGTCCGGCGACAACTGAGATTTGTTGTTCTTTCATTTCATTGGAAAATAATATTTGCCACCGAGCTCACTCGCCTCGCTGAGCTTGGCGAAGCGGGCAGAGAATACCGAGAAACATATTTAACACAACGCCGCCATTGATGCATTCCAGCGGCTCTCTGTGGGCTCTGTGTCCTCTGTGGCAAATTGTTTAGTGATTCTAAAACGCGTACCTCAATAACTAAGTTCGAAAAGCCAATATACGTATTCCGGTTGACTTTTACCCTCGTGGGGAATATATTGTACCACAAGTCGTCACTGTTCTTTCATGTACTTTTTCATCGTTAGGGGTGATCCGCTGTGAAGGCGGATCTGAGATCATACCCTACGAACCTGATCTGGATTATGCCAGCGTAGGAAAACGATACCGCGAATTTTGAAGCCGTTACTGACGTTGTCCATTTCAGTGACGGCTTTTTCATTTCCGGGGTGAGCCCGGCTTCGTCGCAAGACGAATCCATGCAGCGTTGAGGCAAATGTATGAAGAAATTGATAATGTTGTTCTTTGCTGCCGCAGTAATTGCGCACGGCCAGGATGTGGCGGTCAACGACAGTGTCCGGTACTATTTCTCACCGGTCCTTGTCACCGCAACGCAGGCAAAGGAGCGAGAGACGCCGGTCACGTTCACCAATCTGAGCAAAGGGTTGATTCAGGAACAATACTCTATGCAGGATGTGCCGGTGCTGCTGTCGCAGCTTCCATCGATGCTTTCATATTCCGACGGCGGGAACGGTGTGGGATATACGTACGTGTTTCTTCGCGGCTTTGATCAACGGCGATTGTCCGTGATGGTGAATGGAATCCCGCAAAACGATCCGGAAGATCATAATGTCTATTGGATCGATTTTCCCGACCTTCTGGCGAGCGCCGCCAGCGTACAAGTGCAGCGGGGAGCGGGAAGCGCGTTTTATGGTCCGCCCGCCATCGGTGGATCGGTCAACATTGTCACCAATCCGTTCACTCCGAAGCCGTATGCAAAATTCGAAGCAATGTTCGGATTTCAGGAGTATGGCGACAGCAGTCAAAGCCTTCCCATGACCATGCGGAAGCTCTCTGCATCATTCAATTCCGGACTGATCGACAAAAAATATATGTTCTATGGCCGGCTGGGCAAAATCCAATCCAACGGCTATCGCATTCGGTCGTCGATCGAAACAGGCGCGTATTTTCTTGGTGCGCTGTTGTTGGGAGAGAATTCCACGACGCGCATTCATCTGTACGGCGGTCCGCTGCGCGACGAGCTGGTGTACGACGGTCTTCCCAAATCGTACAACAATGACAAGAAATTGCGCCGACTGAACCTGACGGCGTATGGAATGCTGCGGCGTCCGCAGGAGCGTGAAGAGTTCAATCAGCCTCATTATGAAATTCTGAATGAATGGAAGGTCGGCGATCGGCAAAAATTAAATAACACCTTCTTCTACTTTGACAGCCATGGATGGTACGACTATGATGCCTCATGGGCGGGTGCGGCGGAATTTCGCATCGACAGCATCCATGGATTTTCACTGACACCATCCATTGCCAATGCGATGTTTCGAGCCGGCGTCGACCTCGTTCAATGGGGATGGCTGCCGCGGTATGAACTGCAGCATGACAAAGGTGAGCTTACTATCGGCGGGGAGTACCGCTACCACCATGGTTCGCATTGGGGAAAGCTTTCCACGGCGGAAGGCCTTCCTCCAAATTTTAATCCCGATTATCGGACCTATCAGTACGACGGGATCAAACACATGGCATCGCTCTATGCAACGGAGACGTATCGGCCGACGGAAGAGTTGTCACTGATGGGAAGCATGCAGCTGGCATACGATCAATATCAAATACAGAACGAACAATTTCTCCATCATTCTTTCAGTGTTCCATACTGGTTTGTCAATCCAAGGATAGGCGCAAACTATAATCTCACAGATGCATGGAATATCTATTGTTCATTTGCCTACACCTCGCGCGAGCCGCGGCTGAGAAATCTGTACTCCGCAGAAGACGCCTATTGGGATCCCGGCGCAACGCCGCAGTTCACAATTTCCGGTTTTCAAAACGGTGCGCCGGTGTACGATTACGCATCGCCGCTCGTTACGCCGGAAGAATTGATCGACGTTGAACTGGGTGCCGGTTATCGGACGGAGGAAGCCACTGTCACTGTAAATGTCTATTGGATGGAATTCACTCATGAACTCGTCAAGAGCGGACAAGTGGACATCTTTGGAAATCCCGTCTACGGTAATGCCGATCGGACACGCCATATCGGATGCGAGCTTGACGGTTCCGTCCAATTGCCGTATTCATTGTCGGTGAGCGGAAATGTTTCCCTGTCGCTGAACCGCATTGTGAAGTTCGCAATTGTGGAGCAGGATAGCAGTGTCGGGGGATCAGTGTACTCTCATGCCGTAAAGCTGGATGGCAACCCGATCGCAGGATTTCCCGATGTGATGGGGAATTTCCGTTTCGGGTATCAGGGCGTTGGCGTGTCTGCATACATTTCGGCAAAATACGTTGGTCCTTTTTATACTGACAACTTCAAGGATGGGGCGAATCAAAATGATGCATTTACCGTCGTCAATTTCGAATCGCTCTACAGGCTGCCCCGTCTCTGGGATTGCGAAATCACCGTGCGGGCGGAAATTCGAAATGTGTTGAATACTCTGTATATGCAAACGGGAGAGGGGAGTGCCTTTTTCCCGGCTGCAGAGCGCAACTATCTTTTTGGGATTACCGCACAGTTGTAACCGCCGGTGCAAGAAGCCGAGACGTTCGATCGGCGACGGGTCCCAGGAGTGAAAGAGAACAATTTTTGAAGGGGATTCATGATGTCTTTGAAGAAGAAATATGACAGGCCCTTTGCATTGGTGATTTGCAATGGAAATCCGCCGTCGCAGCGGGTGGCGGCGCAGTGTACTTCGGGCCGGCCATTCATCGTGTGTGCGGATGGTGGCGCCAATGTTGCGATGCGGCTGGGCATTCGTCCGGATGTGATTATCGGTGATTGTGATTCGGTGTTGCCGCAAACGCGAACGAAGTTCGCCCGTGTCCCGCTGGTACAAATTGATGAACAGGAAAGCACCGATTTGGAAAAGGCCCTCGACTATCTACTGAAGAAGAAATTTCGATGGGCAACTGTTCTGGGCGCCACCGGGAAGAGAACCGATCATGCCTTCGCCAATTTGAGCATCCTCGCAAAGTATCAGAAGCGGCTGAACATCCGGTTCATAGATGATGATGGCGAGATCTTCCCGCTTCCCCGCCGATCGACGCTGATTGTCGCCAGAGACACAACGATTTCGCTTCTTCCTCTTGGCCGCTGCGGCGGTATTACGACGCGCGGTCTGAAGTATCCGCTCCGCAATGAAACGCTGGAGCCTGGAGTGCGCGAAGGAGTCAGCAATGAAGCGATCGAAGAGACCGTCCAGATCAACTACCGCACCGGACACTTGCTGATCTTTGTGAGAACAAAGAAACGCCGGAGGTGCTGACAAATCATGCAGATGCCCGTTGTCCATTTTTCGGCTATCGACATCCTGCTGATTCTGCTCTATTTTGCCGGCGTGATGTGGGTGGGCTTTCGGGCTCGCCGGCATCACAAGAGCAGTACGGAAGAATACCTTCTCGCCGGTAGGTCACTCACGCTGCCCGTGTTTGTTGCGACGCTGGTGTCGACATGGTATGGCGGTATTCTCGGTGTCGGTGAATATTCCTATCGGTATGGAATCTCAAACTGGGTTGTCTTTGGAATTCCATACTATTTTTTTGCACGTATCGTGGCACTTTTTCTCGCCAGGAAAGCCCGGGAAGGAAATGCGGGCTCTGTTCCGGAACAACTGTACCGGACCTACGGACGCCCGACATCTCTGCTCGGCGCGTTGCTGACGTTCGTACTCGTCACTCCCGCCGCCTACGTCCTGATGCTCGGGGTACTCGTTGAACTCATCTTCGGGATCGATCTTGTGCCGGCCGTGCTGCTCAGTACTTTTGCCACCATCTGCTATCTCTATGCCGGCGGATTCCGCTCCGATGTCCATGCGAATGTGCTGGAGTTTGTTCTGATGTTTCTGGGGTTTGCAGTTGTCGTGGTCTTCGCCTACTCGCATTTCGGCGGCATCGAGTACCTGCGTTCTCATCTCCCGGCATTGCATCTCACCTGGCATGGAGGAAATTCCATGCAATTTATTCTCGTCTGGTTTTTTATTGCATTGTGGACGCTTGTCGATCCGGCATTCTATCAACGATGTGCAGCCGCAAAGGATGGAAGAACTGCCAAACGGGGAATACTGATTTCGATCATATTCTGGCTGGTCTTTGATTTTTTGACCAGCGCCGCCGGACTATACGCCCGTGCAGCCCTGCCTGATTTACGGGAACCGATGTTCTCATATCCGATGCTTGCAGAAGCAGCGCTGCCGGCTGTTGCAAAATCCATTTTTTACATTGGCATGCTCGCGACGATCATGTCCACACTGAGCAGTCTTACATTCATCGGCGGGACGACGATTGGAAACGACGTGGTCGGGCGTCTGATGGAAGGGCGTGAAGCAGCTGAGAAGAATCTGGCAATGAGGCGATGGTCCCAGTATGGATTGGTCATTACAGGAGTTTTCGCCGTGTTGCTGGCAATACTGATTCCGTCTGTCGTGAAGCTGTGGTACTCGATTGGGACAGCCATCATTCCTGGTCTTCTCGTACCGCTGATGGCCAGCTATTTTCCTGCGTTGGGAATGCGGTCCCGGTTTGCGTTCGCAGCTATGCTGGGGGGGTGGCTGATCTCGTCGGCCTGGATGGTCAATGGTCAGATGCAGGGGGGGGTGTACTTCCTTGGAATTGAACCGATGTATCCGGGATTGATATTTTCGATCGCAGTGTGGGGGATCGATAGGGCGAGTATGATGATGTTTGACCGCAAAAACGGCCGACAGATATCGTCCATCGATGCAATCGTCTGACCTAGTGCCGGCTCCAAAAAGTAATCTTGTGTTTTGTCTGAACTGTCTGAACGGGAATATGCTTCGACGCGGCCGCGAGCGTCATCCCGAGCAAGCGAAGCGCGTCGAGGGAGAGCTCGCGGCCTTGCTCAGCATGACGTCCGGTAAATGAAAATGCAAGGTCACTTAATTGAAATGGCACTAGCGTGTGTGGTGATCAGCCTCTTTCATAAGTTTATTCCAAGCCCTGCCATGAGGCTCCACTGCGAGCAGTCATTATAGAAATCGTTTGACTTGTTACGCATGTAGGATGTGCCGAGGGAAATCTCTATGCCGGAATATCCGAAGAGGGAAATGCCATGCGACAGGAATATTTCAATAGCAGTATTCACGTCAGTGCGCGTCGGCGAGGTGACATTTCCATCCAGATCCATTGCGGGGATCGAAAACGATCGGACAGCACTCCCGACTGTACATGTTGATTGGATCTCGAAGGGAAGAAGCTGCTGCATCGATAGGGTAAGTTCCGGTCCTTCGTAGCTGAAAAAGTCGTTGTAGATATCTTCGTTCAAGTGCGACGTGTCCATGTTGAGGAGAAGAGAGTGTACTCCCATGCTGAAGTTGCGGCGGAAGAGTCCGTCGCACCGAAGAGATCCGCTGTTCCATGACAGCGTGCAATACATTCCACCCTGCAGCTGATAGGAGGATTGTGACTTCGGTCTTGCAAGAAGTAGCTTCTCCGATGAAGCGATGCTTGTGTCGTACGCTATTCCTCCCTTGCCGGAACCGGAATTAGTTGCTGTAATGGTGATGACGTATGCCGGTGTTTCCTCGAACCGTGATGTATCGTACGCGGCATGAGGGTATTGCATCAGGCCTGCGCCCAAGATGATGCCCCATTGAAAATCACCATGATACTGCGAGCCAATCTCAACAGCGCATATCCCTGAGAGATTTGTCAAGCCGGAGAGATGGAGATAGGAGCGCGCCCCGGCTGTCATCGAGGCTCGTACAAAATTTTCCTCTCCTATCGGTATGCGGTATGCAAGACGCCCGGAGAGGCCGGCGTTGTCGTATTCGCGGAAAATAGTTCTATCGTGCCGTGCGCTTGCTCCGAGCGATGCCTGGAAGAAACTGTTTGTAGAATCTGCAGGATTCACTTCGGTGGTATCGTCTTCTGCTTCTTCCGTATTCTTCCGTAGACGAAGGCTATACTCTGCACGGAGAGAGTGTTCGTAGTAATTGCGATCAGAGAGCTTGGTGAAGAGGGTCAACCCGCCGATGTACCTGAAGTTTAACGAAGACCAGTCGTCGTCCATTGCCGCATATGTCAGTTCGGCATAGGACTGATGGAGGATGTCGGAGACATTCTCATAATTGCAGAGAGGATTACG
>JAPLFO010000182.1 GCA_026390635.1 Ignavibacteriales bacterium | reverse complement strand
TTGATCCACAAGGTCATCCGCAAGATGGCACATGTGGTTGAATACTTTGTCCTGGGTCTTCTCATCTTTCGGGCTTATAAAGATGGCACCCAAGCCGGGATAAAATGGAAGTGGGTAACGTATTCTATTTTGGTCGTGGTGCTATTTGCGGCAATGGATGAATATCATCAATCCTTTGTCTTGACGCGATCTGCATCTATCTCCGATGTGGGATTGGATCTCTTGGGAGGATTTCTCGCTCAATTGGTGATACTATCGCGCAACAGAATGTCGGCGCTTATTCGCGGGAAATGATACAAGGTGAACGAAGCGGTTGGACAGAATGCTGTTTAGGCAATCCGGACCGCCGATCGTCCAGACTATTGAAGTTGTCATTCCAATCCAAAGGATCCCGTTTCGCCAGGTCCCTGCATATCTGCCTCTTTTAGGGCAAAATCATAATTTATCATAATATATTGCGATTGTAATCGTTATTTATCATATTAATTCATGATAGAAAGAATCTTAAAGAGAAGAATACTAAGTTCCTTCCGCAAAGGGAAGGCAGTCATACTGTATGGTCCGCGACAATGCGGAAAAACAACACTCGTAAAATCGATGCTTGAAGAATCTGGGGAGGACTATTTCTTCATCAATGGTGATGAACCCGACATACGCGAGATGTTGCCGAATGCGACGTCAGCCAGATTGCGGTCAATGGTCGGCAGCTATACGACTGTATTCATTGATGAAGCCCAGCGAATACCCGACATCGGCATCATCATTAAATTGTTCGTCGATCAGCTCACCGATGTGCAGGTGATTGCCACCGGTTCTTCGTCTTTCGAACTTGCTTCCCGCACGCAGGAACCATTGACCGGGAGAAAATATGAGTTTCTGCTCCTTCCGTTTTCTTTTGAGGAACTGGTCGCACAGGAAGGCGTTGTTGAGGAGAAGAGGCGGCTTGAGAACCGGTTGATATACGGTACGTATCCCGAAGTGGTGACGAAGCCTGCCGAGCAGGGAGTGTTGCTGAAACTTCTTGCCGGCAGCTATTTATATAAAGACATTCTTATGTCTGAACAGCTCAAAAAACCCGGACTCCTGGATAAAATTCTGCGTGCCGTCGCGCTTCAGATCGGCAATGAAGTTTCGTATCACGAAATCGCGCAACTGGTAGGCGCGGATAGTCAGACGATCGAGAAATATATTATTCTCCTTGAACAGGCGTTTGTTCTTTTCCGGCTTCCGGCATTCAGCAGAAACGTCAGAAATGAAATAAAAAAAGGACGAAAGATATTCTTTTTTGATAATGGTGTCAGAAATGCCGTGCTCGGAAATTTCTCACCATTTCATGTTCGGACTGATGCGGGAATGTTGTGGGAAAATTATCTTATGAGTGAACGGTATAAATTGCATTCCTTCCATGGTTATGATGTAGGACGGTATTTCTGGAGAACCACGCAGCAGCAGGAGATAGACTATATTGAAGAACGAAACGGCAGTCTCTATGCGTATGAATATAAATGGGGCAAAGCATCGAAACTGAAAATACCGAAAACATTTCTGCAGGAATATCACCCAACGGCATCCGCCGTAATAACGCCGGAGACAATGGATGGATTCTTACTGGAGCAGTTAGAGGATATTCCAGGGTCTAAAGAGCCGGAAAAGAGGAAGCAAAAGAATAGTGAGCATCGTTAGTGACTATGATGTACCGAATGTGTCGGAAGAAGTATTGCGGATCATTATTAGTTACGCGAATCATGTTACCGAGTCGTTTGGCAAAAGAGCTCATTATAGAGCGAAAGATCGTGAAACGAAGTTATGTCGAAGACCCCCCGTTTTTTGGGGGGTCAAAGACCCCTCGCCCTTTTGGGGGGTCAAAGACCCCTCGCCCTTTTGGGGGGTTGAAAACACCGTCTCGGGGTCGAAGGCCCCGCTCTTTTTGGGGGGGCTCACTCAATTCGTTCTGCACTGCATTCTGTGTAACGGATGTGTTAAGTGATTGCGGAATGAACCCGAGTTTGACCTTTGTGATCGCGAAAGGTACATGTGTGAAAGGTACATGTGGATATTTGTAGGCAAATCCGCTATCTTTCTCTGTAGCAGCAAAAGACTGATCGTTTGTCGAATGTGTGGTAGTAAAAAAGGGTATAAATTTCATGGCCACAGAAAAGAAAATATCGCGCATCGTTTCGTCCATTATAGCCCAATGTTCTCCGGAGAAGGTGATCCTCTTCGGTTCCCATGCCTACGGAACGCCAACGAAGGATAGCGACATCGACTTGTTCATTGTTGCTGATATTCCAGGTCTTCCGGCAGAACGAGTGCGGCTTGTGCGGCGTGCTATCAAGGAGCAGGCATCGGTTGATATTGTGGTCCGGTCTCCAAAGGACATTGAAACGTCTCTTAAAGGCCGGGATTGGTTTGTTCAGGAAGTTTTTGAAAAGGGCAGGGTTCTCTATGAACGCTGAAGCAAAAGCATGGTTGTTAAAAGCCGAAGGCGACTATATTGGTGCTTCGGCGCTGGCCGCGAACCGAAGCAGGAAAATAGCTCACTTAACGAGTTTCGCAGCCCAACAATCCTCAGAAAAATATTTGAAGGCGTACCTCGTAGAGCACAATATATCTTTTCCTAAGACGCACGATCTTGCAAAGGAATTGCTCCCCCGTTGCTTGAATGTTGATGAAAGCTTTTCAGTACTCGAGCCTTACTTGGAGTTCCTCGATCCATATGCTGTTCAATTCCGCTATCCCGGAGATATCGTAACACCGGCAGAAGCACGAGAGGCGTTGAAGGCAGCAACGACGGTCAGGAAATTCGTTCGCCAGAAGCTTGGTCTTAATAGACAACAACGGATGCTGTAGAATTTGTTGAAATAGAGATGGCACCCAAGCCGGGATAAAATGGAAGTGGGTAACGTATTCTATTTTGGCTTTGGCGCTATTTGCAGCAATGGATGAGTATCATCAATCCTTCGTCACAACAAGATCTGCATCTATCTCCGATGTGGGATTGGATCTCTTGGGAGGATTTCTCGCTCAATTGGCGATACTATCGCGCAACAGAATGTCGGCGCTTATTCGCGGGAAATGACACGAGGCGAACGATCCTGCCACACACAATGTCGTTTAAGCAATCCGGTTGTTGATCGTCCAGACTTTCGGCGTCAAGGTAAAAAGAAAGAACACTTGTTCCAACAAAATAGATCAAATCTTGACAGATGTTAAGCCCAGACATCAATGCGTTATGAGTTGGCTGGATTCCATCCAGACTGGAACTAGTCCCTGATAGAGAACGTCCGGATCAATATCGGCCCCATTTTCCCAAACAATTGTTTTCATTCGTTGGTCAACGCGCAACGAACGAAAAATCGAAAGATCTTTTCTGATTGGATCAAATATTGGACCGTGCAAATATGGTTCTAGATCTATTTCTCTCTTTGTTCCATCGGTAAATCCAATTTCGACCCGGTATCCAGTTGTTGGATTTGCGAAACGAATGCGGACGATTTTATTCATGTCTTTCTCTCCATACTAGACCAACGGCTCAATCCCTTTAAGTGGTACGCCCTGTCTCGCACATTCCCAGTTGTCAAACAATTCCAATCGATGTAGTGATGCCCATTCTACCACTAGTGCTCGCGCGCGATTTGGCAACTCTCCCGAATAAATTTCCAGTGTATCTATCCTAAAAAGTGCTTCATGCTCTGCATATTCCGCATGAAAATGAGCTGGAGCGTGATCGCTATAATAAATGTAGATAACAATACCGAAGAACTCACTAATGCTTGGCATGGAGAAAGATCCTCTTAATATTTTAAAGATAGCAATCTTTTCGAATATTTGCTAGCCCGTCTGCACGCCGGAAGCCCGCACCCGTGTCGAAATATTCCTCCGGGAAGTCCTCAATACAAAAGAGTTTCCTCTCACCGTCATGGACCGTCCGATCGAATCGGAAACCACAAAGATTATCGAGAATTCCTATCGCGCCGCCATTCTTGCATTCATGAACGAATGGAGTATCTTTGCGGAACGCAACGGCGTTGATCTGATCAAAGTGATTAAAGCCATCAAAATGCGTCCCACGCACAGCAATATGATCTTCCCCGGTCCTGGTGTCGGCGGCTATTGCCTTCCCAAAGATGGTGGACTCGGCTTCTGGGCGTACAAGCACATCCTTGGATTTGAAGACGGCGACAATGTCTTCAGATTCACACCGGCCGCGATCGATATCAACGACACGCGGGCTCTGCATGTGGCAGAACTGATCCGTGATGCCCTGCGCAACATGGGTCGCCACATCGCCGGCGCGGATATACTGATCTGCGGCGCCAGCTATCGTCAGGATGTGGGAGATACCCGCTACAGCGGCAGTGAGATGGTTGTCCGTAAGCTGGCGGAGATGGGAGCAGAGATTCGCATCCACGATCCCTATGTGGAGCATTGGTACGAATTCGAAAACCAGGATTCATATCCGTCCACGGATCATTCCTGGAAGCGCTTCTTCCGCAATCAGGAAGAACTCTCAAAGCTTCGGGTCCAGAAGGATGTCCGCACTGCGCTGCAGGGGATAAAAGCGCTCGTGCTGGCTGTCCCGCACGCCCCATACCTGGAATTAGATCCAACTCAGGTTGTCAAATGGGCCGGCCAACGGATTGCCGTGGTGGATTGCTTCGGGATACTCTCAGATGAAAAGATTCGTGCGTATTTGAAGCTCGGCTGCGAAGTGAAAGCCCTTGGTCGCGGGCACATCAAGCGTCTAAAGGAAGAACTGTAGAGCCCCGAGAACGGGGTCTTCGACGAAACGAAGTTTCGCTCATGCTGCGATATCTGCAGTACATTCTTGTAGAGCGAAACGAAGTTACGATCACGCAATTCGTTCTGCACTGCATTTCGGTCTTACTCCACGGTTTGCGCGAAACTTCGTTTCGCGCTACATTTAGTTTGAGCATAGTGTAGAGCGAAACGAAGTTTCGCTCATGCTGCGATATCTGCAGTACATTCTTGTAGAGCGAAACGAAGTTACGATCAGGCAATTCGTTCTGCACTGCATTTCGTTCTCGCTCCACGCTTTGCGCGAAACTTCGTTTCGCGCTACATTGAGTGCACTGTATTCTATAGAGAATCGCACTTTCACTTAGCATTCTTTTCGGCATCACAAGGGAAGGGGGATCCCATGTCAACCATTGAAGAAACTATCTTCTACCGCCGCAATCTTCCGCATTATTTTAAAAAAGATGCCATCTATTTCGTCACCTTTCGCCTCGCCGGATCACTTCACCTCAAAACGTGCAAATATCATCACAAATACAGGCAGAATCCTTCATCTTTTGTGGAGTTCGACAATTATCTCGATTCAACTTCCAAAGGTCCCCACTGGTTGAAAGTCGTTCCGATTTCCCGGCTCGTAGCGGAGGCAATAGAATCCGACCATGATCGCGGATACACGCTCTGGGGCTATTGCATCATGCCCAATCATGTTCACTTAATAATCCAGCCGTTCGGGACAGATGTGCCTCTGAATAAGATTCTTCAGCTATTGAAAAAGGAAACAGCGATTAAAGCAAATCAAGCATTGGGAAGGTCCGGTCAATTCTGGCAGCATGAATCTTATGATCATATCATCAGGAATGCTGTAGAGCTGGAAAGGGTAATGAAATATGTTTGGAACAATCCGGTCAAAGCTGGACTTGTTTCAGATGCTTCCGACTGGCCCTGGTCATTGATCCATTGGGGAATTCTGTAGAGCGAAACGAAGTTATGTCGAAGACCCCGTCTCGGGGCCGAAGGCCTCGCTTCTTTGGGCGGTTGAAAACCCCCCGCTCTTTTTTTGGGGGGGCTCACGCCACAGTATCTGCAATGTCGAGGGCCGAAATTATTCCCCACCCGGAAAAGCATCATCAACAATCGCCATCTTGTGTGCCGTTGTCAGGATTCAGTGTTTTCTTTTACACAGCAGAAGAAGATGGCTTTTCGGCCGCTGTGAGGGAGTAAATCTTCTTTGCACGAGCATTCGCAAGAAACCAGGACTCAGAATTCCGGGATTTTGGCATTTTCTGAATGATGTCTTTCTTGATCGGGACAGGCGAAATCAGTACCTTGTAGCAAGGCAGATCTTCGTGGCACTCTTTTTTTGAAGGAGGGATGTATGCATTCCGATCTGAGCAAAGAAATTGGAAAACTTAGTATTCCCGAGCGCATATTGCTCGTTGAGGATATCTGGGATAGCATCGCCCGCGAGAGCGGAGGATTTGACCTGTCCTTGGCCCAGAAGAATGAGCTTGAAAAGCGTTCCCTGTCCTATGATCAAAATCCGCAACAAATTCGATCCTGGGAAGACATCAAATCTGAATATATCGGGAAAAAGCAAAGCAAGTGAACATTCGATTTCATCCGGAAGCGGAGCGGGATCTGCATGATTCATTTCTTTGGTATGAGCAGCAACGGACCGGGCTCGGGATGGAGTATTTCTTGTGTGTTGACGAGTCGCTTGAGCGGATCAGAAGCAATCCGAAGACGTGTCCGGTTGTTCATCATGAAATACGCCGGTCAACAGTCCGCAGATTTCCATTTTCAATTCTCTATGAGCTGAAGGATGCAGAAATTCGGGTGCTTGCTGTATTTCATACAGGTCGGTCTCCTGATCGATGGAAGGTGAGGATCTGAGTAACATCCTTGCGGCAATCGGTCGCGGCCAACTGGAGGACTTGGATAAAAAATGCCCGGTGAAAAGAAGTCAATCAATATTATCGACACGCATTCTCTGATATCGAAGGTGTCGGCTTACTGCCCATTGCATCCTCTGGGGAACTGAGTTGTTGGCTTACCTGCATTACCCTCGATCTCTCTCATCACGATCGATCGTCTATTCCAAAATCCGGAATCCCGGCGATTCTCGAGAATTTCTGGGACCCAACTCCGAAAGTTCTTCCGCAAGCGGCCAATCGTTTTGGTGTTTTCGTGGATCGGCAGGAATTAGAGGTAGCTCGCACCGAGGAAATCGCCTACCATCAAAATTCATTTCTTGAACGAGTCCTGAAGGTTGGTTGATCAAAATGTACTGAATAGGGGAGGTGGAAATTTGCTATATTGTTGTATAATTGTGGCCTCGTGTTGGCGTCGACTGAGATTTCAGGATGTTGCCAAACGGTTTCTACAAGTGGTTCGTTGAATCGTCTCCGGCCTCTCTGTTGGGATTATCACAAAACATAGAAAGCAAAAGGATATCAAATACATTCTCAAATATTGGTTTCCAGCCATCCTTTGGATGAGTTTGATCTTCCTGATGTCGACAGGCACCGGTGATGCGCCAAATACGTCAAGGATCGTAGAGCCGATATTGCGCTACTTATTTCACAATATTTCAGACATAGATATCCAATTGATCCACAAAGTCATCCGCAAGCTGGCGCATGTGGTTGAATACTTCGTTCTTGGTCTTCTCCTCTTTCGGGCGTATAGAGATGGCACCCAAGCCGGGATAAAATGGAAGTGGGTAACGTATTCCATTTTGGTCGTGCTGCTATTTGCGGCGGCGGATGAATATCATCAATCCTTCGTCATAACAAGATCTGCATCTATCTCCGATGTGGGATTGGATCTCTTGGGAGGATTTCTCGCTCAATTGGCGATACTATCGCGGAGCAGAATACCGGCGCTGATTCGCGGGAAATGACAAAAAGCGAGCGAAGCGGCCGCACAGAATACTGTTTAAGCGATTCCGACCGCCAATAGAACTGTCATTCCAATCCGAAGGATCCCTTTCAGGGCATGTTCCTAACGGGAATCCCTAGCGACACTGCAATACACCATTACATTGTCATCCCCGAGTGCTTTTGTCGGGGATCCCTGTGAGTGCCCGCTGTCTTCCAAAAGAGATCCCCGCTAAAAAAATGTCCAGAGGATCCCGTACAACGGGAGGGGGATGACATACTCGTTGTGCAGTGTCATTAGACATCGCCGCCTAAAAAATGTCCCGGAACGGCTACAAGCCCCGTTTTCGGGGGATCCTATGGACTCGGGTGTCGAGGGCCATCATATTCCCCTGGGGGGGTCCCCAAAAAGGGAAATCTCCACATTCTATCGACAATAGTTTTTAGCATGCTGTGGAGTAAACTACCTCTCTTTTATAATCCGGCGAGTCTCAGACTCTTAAATTCGAGTCATAACGTCACCGGAAAACCATAGAAACTCTAGACAGGGGCGAAGCATCATTTTCCTCCCCTCCCTTGAAACAAGGCGTTTGACAACAACCTAGTTTCTTGGTATTTTTGAATAGAATAGTGTATGAAAAATGGAATAAAAATATATATAGATACGTCGGTATTTGGAGGAGTTTTCGATCCGGAATTTGAATCTGCGAGCAAGAGTTTTATTTCAGAACTGAGATCCGGTCGATTTCTTCTGGTTACCTCAGAAGTGGTAAAGGCTGAGATTGAGCTTTCGCCGCCGGGAGTGAAAGACCTATACGACAGTCTTGTGCGAAGAGGGGAAATTGTCACTGTTGGTGAGTCGGCATTGCGGTTGATGGATGCGTACATTGCTTCTGGAATTGTCGGAAAGAAATCTCGCAACGATGCGCTTCATGTTGCGTTAGCCACCATCGCAGAATGCAGTATTATTGTGAGTTGGAATTTTAAGCATATTGTCAATTTTCAGAAGATACCACTCTATAATGCAGTAAATCTTTTGAATGGTTACTCTGCAATCCAAATTTATTCGCCGTATGAGGTGGTGCTATGAAGAAAGCATTTGATTGTGTCGAGATGAAAAACGATGCGCAAAGAAAAATCTACACCGAGACAAAACATCTTTCCTCGGAAGAATTATTGGCATACTGGAAACGAAAGGCCCGGGCTTTTTCGAAATCGCGCCAGGCGGTGGCGAAGTCGACGAAGCGGATAGTGGCTTGATTCACTCGAACTTTACCACGTCACTCCTCTTACCAACGGGGGCAAACAACTGAAATGTCCAAACGCATCTATCTCTCTCCGCCTCATCTCGACGGCCGTGAGCGGGCTTCGGCAAGCCCGCACTGAGCGAAGCTGAAGTGCTCAACCACCGCGAGCTTCTGCTCGAGGCCTTCGATTCCAATTGGATTATGACGCTTGGGCCGTGTTCTCAAATATTGGTTCCCAGCCATCCTATGGATGAGTTTAATCTTCTTTATGTCAACAGGAACCGGTGATGCGCCGAATACGTCAAGGCTCTTAGAGCCGATATTGCGTTTCTTATTTCGCAATATTTCAGACATAGATATCCAATTGATCCACAAAGTCATCCGCAAGCTGGCACATGTGGTTGAATACTTTGTCCTTGGTCTTCTCCTCTTTCGGGCGTATA
>JAPLFO010000191.1:4471-9458 GCA_026390635.1 Ignavibacteriales bacterium | reverse complement strand
ACCACAGCCGCAATCCGGAATCAGGTTGGTGTATCGGTCATGGCATCCTCTGTGCCCGGCAAAGTGAACGCACAGGATATTGTCGAACTCAAGGATGCATCGATGGGCGATTCGAACGGAAGCGCCTCAGACTCTCTTTCAGCAGCACACACCCTAACACAGGAACAAATCTCTACGCTCCAGTCGCCCGCTGCTGCTTCTTCTTTGAGTCCCGAGATACTTATGGCAGCTGGCACGACGGTAGCTCAAGCGACCGTTGCCGCTCAACCCACTGGTATGGTCGAGACGCAAATGCAGTGCGTGGACAATTTGCCTGCCAATCATAAACAAGTAGGACGTCAGGAGACTGTTAGGGAAGGAACACCGTTGCCGGTCCAGAGCACGAGAATGGTATCACAAACCGTTGCTCTTGAATCCGGGCTTGCTCCACAAAAAGGAGTAGCGGCGGATTCCATCCTTGATAGCGCAAAGTCTCCAGCAAGCCAGAAAACTCAACCCGCAGTTTCGCCATCTCCCCTGCAGAATACGCAGATGGCAGAAAAGACTATTATCGTTGGGGCCGGACTCGCTTCGAAAAAAAACCAAGAAGCTGAATCTTCTTCTGTTGACGCAAAGTCCGAAGAGCGTCAGCTAACTCAACCGGCAGCTCCGCCTTCTCCACAACGGGAGCGGGGGACAACACGGACTGCTGGCGTTGATTCCGGATTTGCTCCGCAAAAAAGAATGGAGGCTGAAGCTCTCCCAAGTGGTACAAAGTCCCCGGGGACTCAGGAAACTCGGCCCGGAGCTTTGCCATCTCCACAACTGAATGTGCGAATGACTACGAGTAGTGTTGCCGTTGACTCCGGGCTTGCCCTGCAATCAAATCAGCCTCTGCCGACGGGACAAACAGTCTTGGACGATCGACGTACCGACAATAGGACCGCAGGCATGCGAGGACAAGAGATCGCAGTAGCGGTTCCTTCGCGACCGGGGATGCTTTCCCAGGCCGGGCAAGCGGCGAACGCTCCGATTGAAGTTGTCAGGAGCAGTGCCCCGCGTTCCACGACAGCGGCAAATGAAAAGAAGGGAAGCATTATCGAAGCGTTGAAGGCTGACAACCCGGAGACGCAGAAACTTAACATACGTTCCATCGAGGTTCTTGAAGAGAAAACAGCCGCCATGGGAAATAGGGCGACTTCTGTCCCGGCAGCAGCATCAGCGCAGGCGAAGCAGGGAGAAACGATCCTTTCGGAATTTCCTGCAGCGAATCCGGCTGCAATTCGAAAAAATGAAGCGCAATCTGCCGGTGTGACCGGAACGATGGTCATGCGATCAGAAAATGGTACCACAGAGCTCCGAGCAATTGGTTCAACGCCCACACTCAAAGGGACGACTCATCTGGAAGTTCTCACCCGGTTGAATGAATCTCCGGAACAGCGTACGAAACCGGCAGTAAGTTCCACTCCAGCCGCGAGTCAACAGGTCAAAGACCCGTTTGTCCATGAGGCACTGAATACCGAAAACCGATCGCAGAAAAATGCGGGAGGCGTTCAGACAGAACCGGTGGAAGTGATGAAAGCGGCAGCTGCCGATCAGCCGGCGGAGGCACCCAGAGGCGGAAATCTGGATACTCGACAGAATGATGGAAAACAAAATCCGAAGCAGTCACAGGTGATAACCTCCAAGGATGATATGCGACCCGCGGCAAAGGCGCCAGATCCGTCACCGCAGCCGGAAGCCAAAACAGCGACATCGATCGCGAAGCCGGTGTCCACTTCTCCGCAAGGCACTCAACCGGGCGGCACTATCGCACCAACGGCGGACACCGTCAACAAGGCGGCATCATCCAGTGATGAATCCAGTCCAACAGTGAAAAAGCATACTCCGGCACAGTCGACAGATGCCACACCAACGACAGCGTCTGCGAAGCCGGTGTCTGCTTCTCCGCAGGCGACACTATCGGGTGACTCAATCTCGGCAGCTGCTCATGCCGTCAAACAGGCGGCGACGTCTCGTGAGGAAATTCATACGGCGGCAAAGGCGAGTGAGCCGGCAGCGAATTCTGAAATCAAAACAGCGACGGCATCCGCACGGCCGGTGGATTCGGTAACTCCTCCTTCCCAGGGAACGCCATCGGTTGACACCATCACAGCCGCAGCCCATTCAGTAAGACAGCAGATTCCGGTGATTACTTCAGAAGCGCGGACAGAGCGCACGACCCTTGCTACCATGAAGTCGCTTCCGGATGTGATTGTGCAGGAAGTATCAAAGGCAGCATCATCGTTGACAAAAGAAACAGCAACAGAAATTCGCATAACTCTGAAACCTGAGTCGCTTGGTGAGATGGTGGTGAAGGTCAGTATGGAAGACGGCCGCGTGAAGGCAGAGATAGAAGTCGGCAGTGCTTCTGTTCGTGCTATCGTCGAAGCGAACATACCGGCATTGCGGGATACATTGATTTCACGTGGCGTCGACATCCAGAAGATCGACGTCACAACAGAAGGGGACAGCGGCTCACGTCATGCGAGCAGCCAGCAGGAACCGCGACAAAAAGGCAGGCAGGACAACGGAGTGTTCACCTCGGCAGAGCAATACTCCGCCGAACGTAATATGGGTTATAATACCATCGAGCTGATCATTTAGGAGGCATCTATGTCGACAACAGTGCAGCAAGCGATAGCCGCGGGAGCAGGGACGCCAAGCAATTCGGGAACGGCTTCCATTTTGGGCAAAGACGATTTTCTGAAGTTGCTTGTTCAGCAACTCCAACATCAGGATCCTCTCGAGCCGATGAAAGGGACAGAGTTTGCAGCTCAGTTGGCCCAATTCAGTTCAGTGGAACAGCTCTCGAATATCAATGAAAATCTGCAAGCGAGTCTGAATGCCAACGGCCTTCTGACTCAATCGATCAATAATGCAATGGCGACGACGTTCATAGGTAAAGAAGTTCGCGCAAAGACCGATAATATAGGATATAGCGGATCTGGAATTGTGAAGATGGGCTATTCGCTTCCGACCGATGCAAGTACGGTGACGCTGCAGATCGTTGACAATCAAAACAATGTGATACGAACCGTTCACGGACTGCCGACGGGCAGCGGCGATCATCAGTATGAATGGGATGGAAAGAATGATGCGGGTAATCAGATGGCAGCCGGGACGTACAAGATCAAGGTTGTGGCGGCAGATGCGAGCGGCAAAACACTTGATGCTTCCACCTATGCATTCGGCAAGGTACAGAGTGTGCGATACAAGTCCAGCGGTACGGTGTTCGTGATTGATGACCAGGAAGTGCTCTTGGCGAATATTACCGAGATTTCAGGAGGATAGTAACCGATGGCAGATACAGTAATCAACGGCATCAGCGTTCCCTTCCTCCCCATTGGAGGCGTCGACGGGCTGAAACAGCGTGCTCCCGTTGACGGGCCGGTTGAAGGATCGTTTAACAAGATTCTTCAGAAAGAACTGAAGGAGCTGAAATTCTCGAAGCATGCCCAGCAGCGCCTTGATTCGCAGCAAATCACGCTGAGCGAATCGGACATGCAAAACCTCCAGACAGCAGTGCAAAAGGCGGAAGACAAGGGATCACAAGACGCGCTCGTACTGCTGCGGGATATGGCGTTCGTCGTCAGTGTCCGGAACAGAACCGTCGTGACCGCAGTGGATAATGAGAGGATGAAAGACAACGTGTTCACGAATATCGATAGTGCAATTATAGCAGCATAGAGTTTCTTAATCAACCGGGCTGGACCTTCCGAGATGTGATGAACATCGAAGGAGGGAGCCCTCCGGCGAAGCCGACCGACTGAGGCTTTGCCAACCAACAACACACAACTCCTCAAGGAGGGTATCACTATGGCATTTTTACGTTCACTTTTCGCAGGCGTTTCCGGTCTTCGCAATCATCAATTGATGATGGACGTGATCGGCAACAATATTTCCAACATCAATACGATTGGCTTCAAGGGCAGCCGTATCACATTCGGTGAAGGCTTTGCGCAGACATTGCGTAACGCAACGCAGCCGTTGGAAGGGGTCGGTGGCATGAACGCCATCCAGGTTGGGCTCGGCATGTCTGTCAACACCGTTGATACCATGTTTGGACAGGGTAGCCTCGAAACAACAGGCCAGTCCACCGATCTCGCGATCCAGGGAAGCGGATTCTTCGCCGTCAACAAAAATGGAAAAACATTCTACACACGGGTCGGTACATTCCAGCTCGATTCCAACGGCCGGATGGTCAATCCCGGAACAGGTTCCATCCTTCAGGGCAAGCTCGCAGCCAGCGACGGAACAATTGCCACAGGCACAAAGCTCGAAGACCTGAAGATCGCGCTTGACCAGAAGTCACCGGCGAAGGCAACATCAATTGTGAAATTCAAAGGGAATCTCGATTCCAGCGCGACCATTGCGGGCTACGACGTCACCGGTAATCTGAATGCCGCTGCGGCAGTCGGCGATACCGCAATCAAGACGCTTTCCATGACGGATGATTTCGGAAAGGTTCACACTCTTACGGTGACATTGACAAAAACAGCGGCGGATACCTGGACTGCGGATGTCGCAGATCCCGACGCGACTGTAACGAACGGAACCGGCACGGCCACCTTCGATCCCGCAACAGGAAAATTGATCGACTTCACACCAAAGAATGTTTCCCTGACTCCACTGAACGGTGCACCCGTGATCTCCTTTAATCTAACATCGGACAAGTTGACTCAGCAACTCGCTGCTGCGCCGACGCCGATGGCTGTCAGTCTGGTTAAGGCTTCAGATACAACCAGTGCATCCCTCACAGTCTACGATTCAGCCGGAAATCCACTGGCATTGACATTGAAGATGACGAAGGGCATCAACACCAATGAGTGGACATGGACGGCGGAACTTCCATCGCCTGCGGCCATCACTGCCGGACGGACCGGAAAAATGAGCTTCAACGCTGATGGTTCGCTGAAGTCATTTTCTCTGGATCCCGATCCCATCACCGGTGCAGCGGCATCGTCGC
>JAPLFO010000191.1:0-4380 GCA_026390635.1 Ignavibacteriales bacterium | reverse complement strand
TTGCCGGTGTGACGCAGACAAAAGGATCGTCGACTGTATCGCCGCGCGAACAGGACGGCTATCCCTCGGGTATACTGAGCAGCATCTCGATAGACCCTTCCGGCCGTGTTGTGGGTTCATTCTCAAATGGCACGTCGATCGCTCTCGGTCAAGTGATGTTGGTGGAATTCAACAATCCGAACGGTCTTGTGAAATCCGGTGAGAATCTGTATGAGCTGTCCGGCAATTCCGGGACTCCGGCTGTTGTGGCTCCGGGTGATTCACGCTCTCAACTCGTGTCCGGTGCACTCGAACAGTCGAACGTCGATCTGGCGGAGGAGTTCACGCGCATGATAACGGCACAGCGAGGCTTCCAATCTGTTGCCCGTGTTATCACGACCAGTGATGAGTTCTTGCAGGAAGTCGTCAATTTGAAACGGTAAGTAAACGATGATGTTCGTCGTTAGATTTGTCTCCTGAATCCCCGCCCGGCGCAGAACCGGGCGGGGAACGTGGGAACAGTCGAACCCCAAGCCCCCTCAGCCGCAATGATAGAAGTCACACGTCTTCAGAACATAAAGCTCGTTCTCAATGCCGATCTGATCGAGTCGATAGAAACGACTCCGGATACGGTCATCTCCTTAACGTCCGGCAAACGGATCATGGTGAAGGAGACGGTCGAGGAAGTGATCCAAAAAATTGTTGAATATAAGATGCAGTGCAACACACTACCAACCCCGAAAAATCAAGCGCATCCACCACGTGGCTAATATTGCTCACAATCCTCCCCAGCGCCCCCACTAGTCCCCTCAAGAAGCTCAAAATTCCTCAAAAATAGCCGATTTGGGCATTTTCCGGCTTGGCACAACGTTTGAGGCAAATTGCATAGTCCAAAAGAGGAAAAAAGACTATGGCAAAAGAATCTCAACCAACGGAACAAGCTACTCAAGCTGCGGCACCGCAAAAAAGCGGTATCAATAAGATGCTGATTATTGTCGGCGTTCCGGTTTTTCTCGTGCAGCTGATCTTCCTGTATTTCGTCTTTACGAAATTGATGGGCGGATCATCCGCTTCAGCCGAAGGAAAAACGGAAAAAGCAGCTGAGAAATCTGAGGCGAAAGAAGAGAAATCCTCCGAGGGGGGCGAGCAGAAGGTGTTCGTGATCAAAGACATTATCGTGAATCCTGCCGGGACGAATGGAACGCGGTATCTTCTGACGACCGTCGGCATCGCCGTCAGCTCGGCGGAGCTCGAGAAGGAATTGACGAACAAGGAAGTGATGGTCCGAGACGCGTTGAACACTATTCTCGCTTCCAAACAGCTTGCAGAACTTTCTGACAACAGTTTCAAAGAGTCTTTGAAAAAAGAGATCGAGCAGAAAGTAAACACAATGCTGGAAAGCGGCAAAGTGACAAGCGTGTATTTCAGCAAATTCATCATTCAATAGGAAATACAGCCGTGCCCGAAGTTCTCTCGCAACAAGAAATCGACAGCCTGCTCTCCGGAATACCAATCGATACGGTTGACCTGGGAGTTAGCCAGGAGGGGAAACAGGAAAAGGAAGTTATCAATTTCGATTTCCGGCTTCCGCACCGACTTTCGAAAAACCAGCTCCGCACGATGCAAGCGATTCATGAAAACTTTGCAGAGTCGCTCAGCTCCTATATGCTTGCGCGTCTGCAGACGTCAGTGGGAGTAACTGTGACGGCGGTTGATCAGTTGTTCTATTCCGAGTATGTTCTGTCGATTCCGAGTCCGAGCTGCCTTTACATTTTCCGCATCGTCGAATCCGATGCAACCGCGATCATCGAATTCAGCCCGCAGCTGGCGATCGCGCTCGTTCCCCGTCTGCTCGGCGGCATCTCGGAGCCGGGACAAAAGCCGCGCCTCATCACGCGTATTGAGCAAAACATCGTTCGCGGCATTGCCCAGCGCACTCTTGCAGATCTGCAGAAGGCATGGAAGATTATTGCAGACCTTTCCTTCAAGCTCGATCGATACGAAAGTGAAGGAGACTTCGCGCAGATCGCTCCGACGAGCGAAATTGTGCTGCTGGTGTCCTTCGAAGTAACTTTTGGAGATCAGAAATTCCTGATGAATATCTGCTTCCCCACGTTTGCACTGGAAGGGGTGTTCGCAAAGTTAAATATTCAGTATTTCAGCGGCATGCAGGGACTCAAGGCGGATTCCGAGTGGTCGCGCGCGCTGCTGAAGAAACTGCGACAGACAACGGTTCCGGTGACAGGTCTCCTCGGAACGACAACACTCACGCTGCGCGAGCTGATGGCGCTGCAAGTGGGAGATGTATTGCGCACAAACATTCCCATGGAAAGTGAAAGTGACGTCATTATCGGCGGCAGGACCCGTTTTCGCGGGCGCCCCGGGATTTCAAAGAACAGGATGTCGGTGAAGGTCACAAAATTTGCCGGCGAATTTGCTCAGGAGGAAGGCTCATGACGGAAGAGGAACGGAGAATTGAAGAAGAAATGTTGAAAGCATTCGAGAATAGCCAGGATCAGCCGGCGCCGGCGGCAGAAGCTCCAACTTTCGAACAGCTCGACCCGCCGGCGCTTGCGCCGGAAAAGGATAAGCGGCTCGATATGATTTATGATCTCAGCCTTCCGGTTGCCATTGAACTCGGACGGACCAATCTTCCCATCAAGGAAATTCTTGATCTCCAGCGCGGCTCGATTGTCGAGTTCGAAAAACTGGCAAGTGAGCCGGTCGATATTCTGGTCAACGGAAAGAAAATGGCAGAGGGCGAAGTTGTCGTGATTGAAAAACATTTCGGTATCCGGATTACGAGCCTTGTCGAACACAATGAACGTCTGAAAGGATCGGGCAGGTAATCATGGCATGGACCCTTTTTCAGGCATTGCTCTCCCTGCTGGCTGTCCTCGCATTGATGGTCGGTGTCCTCTTTGTGATGAAGAAGTACATGAGCGGCACATCCTCGACGCATGCCTCGTTGGTCGATGTGGACGTCGTCGGCTACAAAATGTTGCAGCCAAAGAAGGGTATCTACGTTGTAAAAATTCTCAGCCGCGCGTTTGTCGTCGGATCTTCGGAAGATGGTTTAAGAACGTTGGGTGAAATTGACGGAATGGAACTGGAAGATGCTTTGCAACAGCGCGGCGCGATGGAAGCGGCACTCCACGGAAGCGGCAGAAGAAAGACATTTGTCGACTACCTCGGGGAGAATATCGGATTGAAGAAGAAATGAGAACGGTCGTCAGCATTATCATACTGAGTGCGATAGTAATCGGTTTTGCAGCGTCAGCCGCAGAGGCACAGGTGAAGCAATTGCCGATGCCGAAGATCTCGCTGGAAGTGGGTAAATCGTCAAAACCGGAAGATGTGTCGGTGACGATGCAGATCCTGTTTTTGATGACGATCCTTTCACTCGCACCAGCACTGCTGATCCTGACCACCTGCTTCACGCGGATCATCGTCGTTTTTCATTTTCTCAAACAGGCAATGGGTACGCCCCAGATGCCGCCGTCGCAAGTGCTTGTCGGGCTGGCAATGTTTCTCACATTCTTTATTATGGCACCTGTCTGGAACAAGATCAACACAGTGGCGATACAACCCTACCTCAATGAGAAACTGCCGATGGCTGCCGCCTACGAAAAAGGCGTGGAACCGCTGCGGGAATTCATGTTCAAGCAGACGCGGGAAGAGGATCTTGCATTGTTCGTCAAAATGGCGCAGCTGAACAAACCGCAGAACAGGGCGGAAGTCCCGACGTACGTTGTTATCCCCGCATTTGCCATCAGCGAACTGCGTGCCGGATTCCAGATCGGATTTATCATCTACATTCCGTTCCTGATCATCGATGCGGTGATCGCAAGCATTCTGATGTCCATGGGAATGATGATGCTTCCGCCGCAAATGCTGTCGGTCCCTTTCAAAATATTGCTCTTCATTCTGGTCGATGGATGGCATTTGATCGTTGGTTCGCTGCTCATGAGTTATCAATAGGAAGGAGTCGGGGAGATGTCGCAGGAATTTATCATGCATTTATTCAGGGAAGCCTTCTTCACCATGCTGCTGCTCTCGGCGCCGGTGCTGTTGGTGTCGCTGGTGGTTGGTCTCCTGATTTCCGTGTTTCAGGCTGCAACATCCGTCCAGGAATTCACGCTGACGTTTGTGCCGAAGCTTGTCGCCGTCGCGGCAATTATTGTGATCATGCTTCCATGGATGATCGATTTGATGGTGGCTTTCACGACGAATTTGTTCACACAGATACCGTCACTGGTGAAATAGCATGGAACTTTACACCACACAGTTCATCGTTTTTCTGCTGATCTTCGTGAGGATCACCTCCCTGATTTCGACAGCGCCGATGTACGGCCACATGAGCGTGCCGGCAATGACGAAACTCGGCCTTGCCGGTTTCAC
>JAPLFO010000177.1 GCA_026390635.1 Ignavibacteriales bacterium | reverse complement strand
CCACTGTCTAAAAGATCCAGTGGAAAAATTTCGTCAACCATCCGGGTTCCTGCGATCGGGAAACAATCCCATTACCCTGAAACAGTATTTTCGCATCCGAGATGTTGTACGAATAAACGCTGTTATCGGGTTGTACATCCGACGGACGTACAACACCGGAGATTTGAATGAGCTGTTCTTCGCCATTGATCGTTATTGTCCGGCTGCCGTTGATGAAGAGATTTCCATTGGCAAAAACCGTATCCACCCGCGCGCTGATCTTTGCACGGACCGATCCCGACGATGAAGTGGAACCTGAGCCTGTGAACTTGTTTCCCGTTCCGATCCCGACGCTTGCATCCGGAAGCGCCTTGCCTGCAGCCGAACCGCTCCCCGAAAACGAGAGATTGCTCTCGCGATTTGAGGACGTTGCAGCATCATTGGACGCGCTCGACGTTTCCACAACGATCACGGTCACTGCGTCGCCGATGCGAAACGCCTTATTATCGGAGAACAATGAACGGCCGACATACTCGCGCATATCCTGTGCATGGACCGCCGCTCCGGAGAGGAGGACGCAGATCGCTATTTTCACAACCCACAATGTTTTCATCTCACAATCCTTTCACTAACTGCTTCTACCAATCCATCGGCTACGACGCGCGCATACAACCGATCATGACTTCCTTCGCGCTGTACCTGAATCATCTGCCCGATGACACCGTCAGCCTTCGCAATTGCTTTTGCCGACAGCCGGACGGCGCCCGATCGAACGACGAGAACGATGCTTCCGTTCTGTTGCACTGCCGGCATCCTTTCCAGGGCGTCCCGTCGGAGAAGACTGCCCGCTGCGATGATTCTCTTTGTGCGCCGACCTTCAGTCTCTGCCGCAACAGTGACCACTGCGTCCGCCGTTGCTGTGGTTTCCCGCTCTTGAAACATCATATCGCCCCGTTGGAGAACCGCGTGCTGTTCGAGTTGGCGTGCCGCTATCGCAACGGTCCCGAATGTCCGTACTTTCAGCGACACAAGGATTTTTTGTACCAGCAACTCATTCGAGTAGACGGAGACTGCAACGCTCATATTGCCGCGCACATCAGGCAGTAGCGGCTCGTCCACGCTCAGCCGTATATTTCTTCCGGTCACGGTCAGGGGCTTGGGCAGACTGCGGAATTCGAGCGTTCGCCGGGCACCTCCAGTCGCAGGACGTTGCATGGCGAAGCTCCGTTCCACAGCCGTCTGAAATTGCGACGGATGTATGATCGTTTCGCCGGCGGCGCCCTGTACCATGAGAAGAAGAAGTAGAATGAGCACGGTTTTATCGTTTCAGGTTATTTGCAAGGGTCAACATATCTTCCACCGTTTTGATCGTTTTAGAGTTGATCTCATACGCTCGCTGCGCAACGATCATACTTACCATCTCCTCGACAATGTCAACATTGGACGCCTCCAGCGATCCCTGCGAGAGCTCTCCAAAGCCTTCACTGGCTGCTGTTCCCAAAATGGGTTTTCCAGAAGCGGCGGATTCAACAAACAGATTGTTGCCGATGGGCTTCAATCCTGCCGGATTTACAAATTTTGCGAGCTCAAATTGTCCCGCTTTTGCCGGGGCGTTTTCGCCGACCGCTGTGGCCTCAACAACGCCATCACGGCTAATGGAAATATTTGTCGTCTCGGTGGAAAAAGAAATTCCCGGCTCCACGAGATATCCCTGTGAGGTGACGAGCGTTCCTTCCGGTGACATTTTAAACGAGCCGTCACGCGTGTATGCAATCGTTCCATCCGCACGACGGATCTGAAGAAATCCTTCTCCCTGAATTGCAACGTCCAGCGGATTATTGGTCGGGGTAATGTCGCCCTGCCCGAAACTCTTGAGCGTTGCCACCGGAACCGTCCCGTTGCCGATCTGAATCTCAATCGGCTCCTGCACGTTCGCGTTGTCCGAGACTTGGCTCGTCTTCAGCGTTTGATACATTAAATCCTGAAACTCCGGACGGCTTTTCTTGAAGCCTGTCGTATTGACGTTGGCCAGATTGTGGGCAATCAGGTCAACATTCAACTGCTGGGCAGCCATTCCGGTTGCTGCGGTTCGCAATGCACGATTCATGGTAATTCTCCTTGATAGTTTCTTCTGCGGACTTACAACCGTCCTATTTCATTTGCACGCTGCAATGATGCATCCTGGGTCTGTATCATTTTCTGGTCGGACTCAAAGAAGCGATTCATATCGATCATCTCGATCATTTCATCAATGCCGCCGACGTTCGACTCTTCCAAAAATCCCTGACGCAGCGTTGTGTGCCCCTGCGAAGGATCCACTTCTTTTTCCCGTTCCGACGTGTGAAACAACGATGCGCCATCTTTCTTCAATTGTGTCAGATCCTGGAAATCAACGATTCTGACGCGACTCACCATCTTGCCGCCGATGGTTAGTTCTCCGTTCTCCTTGATCGTGATATCATTGCTGCCGAGCTTCTGCACGTCAGGAATCTGAATTTTTCCGTCCTTGCCGAGAAGGGGATGACCGTCGGTATTGACCACCGTTCCGTCGATCGATACCGTAAAATTGCCGTTGCGCGTATAGCGGACGCCGCGGGGCGTCTCCACGGCAAAAAATCCCGGACCCTGCAGCGCCAGATCGAGCGGATTATTCGTCTGATGCAATCCGCCTTCGCTGTAGTCGGTGTACTGGCGGGCATCCAGGCCGACCAGATCGATATTGCCTGCGGCCGTTGCGGTACCCTGCGCCGACGTGGCAGCCTGACCGACATTGTCCATCATTGAAACAAACAGGTTTTCCTTCTTGTAGCCGGTCGTGTTAATATTGGCAAGATTGTTTGCTATCACTTCCATGCGAAGCATCCGGGGACGCATTCCCATCCCTGATGTATAAATGCCTTTGATCATAGAGCCTCCTTTACGTGTGCCGCCGATATCCGGACCTGATGCAGTCGTGCAGCAAGGGCGATTTCACCTTTGCCAACGCCGAGTCTCTTTGCAAGTGCGAGTTTCTGCGATGCTTTCCGCACGTCCCCTGCCCGTTTGATTTTTTCCGGAACAGTGAGCGGCGATTGTTGCTGCGTGCGAATTCGCATCGCCAGCTCCACTTCACCCCGACCTCGCTGATATTGCTGCGCGATTCGCAGTACGTCTTCTGCATCTTCATCTGCCGGCTCTTCGGATTCGGTGAATGACAGTGCAGAAAGCAGTGGATCAACCACCGGTACCTCCTCCGCTTCGGTTTTCGTTTCCGCTCCGACAACTTGCGCCCGGGTTCGGACAGAGAGTTTCGTCTTTTTCTTCAATTGTCCGCGAACCATGATAAGCAGAGCCAGAGTGCCCGCCAGCGCAATGACAGCTGCAGCGGCAAGCGTCAGCCACACCGGCTGCCCTGCGTGCTTCTCGTGCGGCATCATCGCCGGAACCGCGGCAGCTGGTGACGGAACAACCGGCTGCTCTTCAAGACGAATCGCCGAGACCGCCGGCTTGTATCCGCGCGGCGAGCCGAGATACCAGACGTCTTTGCCCGGAAGATGCGGGCGTACCGGACCGGCAATTAGCGGCCCAACGATAGTGATTGCTGCGATGGCGCAGAGCACCAGAGATCGCTTCATTGTACACTCCTGCGTATTGGTAGCATAATGATAAACTTTGTTCCCTTGCCTTCCGTACTCTGAACCCGCATTTTACCTTGATGTTGTTGAATGATTTTGCGGCAAATGGGCAACCCCAGGCCCGTCCCTTTTCCGGCGGATTTTGTCGTAAAAAATGGTTCGAATATTTTTTCCTGCAATTCCTTCGGAATGCCTCCACCGGTATCGGAAAAACCGATCACGATGCTGGCACCTTCGATAGCGGTGGTGATGCCGATCGTTCCGCCGCTCGGCATCGCATCCCGCGCATTGATCATCAGATTGAGAAACACCTGCTGCAGGTAATTGCCATTTCCCTGAATGAGTGGAAGATCTTGGCCATACTCCGGAACGATATCTATTTTGCTGTTGCGGAATTCATAGTGGACCATCGCCACAACATCGGCAATGGGCTTGTTGACATTGACTGCTTCCGTCAGGAATTCTTCGGACACGTTGCGCGCAAAATTCATCAGGCGCTTGGTAATCTCACTGAGCCGGACGACCTGATCGCGGATGGATTGAATTCCATTCGGAACCTGGAAACCGCGCTGCATCATATCCAGTTGGAGCACAAGCACCTGCACCGGATTCTTGATTTCATGCACGATGCTCGCCGCGAGTTCTCCGATTGCCGCCAATTTTGCCGCCTGGATCATTTGCGCTTCGGACGCCTTCAGTTCCTTGTTGGCATTCAACAACTGTTCATACGTCCGCCAGTTCTCAACGCCGGCAGCGGCCTGGTTCGCCAGCACCGTCAGCAACTGGATATCCTGATTCGAAAATTCCTGTTGATTCTTCACTGTGTGGATGAAGTAAATTCCAAGCGGCTTGTTTCGGAGCATCAGTGGCACCATGACAAAATTACGTGCCGTGCCATCCGCCACCAAATGTTCAAGATCCGGCACGATCACGGTCTTCTTCTCCGAGAATACCCAATCGACGATACCCGCTTCGAGCTGCTGCTGCGCCTCCTGTTGCAGACGGAGCGATCCATTGTGGGAAAGTGGAAGAAGCCTGTTTTCCGCCGAATCGAAGAGGAAAATGTTCGAATCGATAACCGGAATGACCTGACGGGTGAGCTCGATCAGTGTACCCAGAATTGCTTCTGGTGTCACGGCTGTTGAGATACTGTTGGACAAATGCTGCATCGCCACCAATTCGTCAATTGAACTGCGGATGTCGAGATTGTTCCTCGTAAAATTAACATTCTCCTGTTTGAGCGCGTCCAACGCCGATTCCAGGGCATTGATATAATTGTCGCGATTCTCACTCCGCGAATCGAACACGGATGCGGACTCATCAATGTGATGTTCCAATGAGATTCGTTTTTCGACGTCTCTGCTCATTGTACTTGACCTTTGGCACCGCTGAAAGCACTTACCTGATCGATATCACTTTGCAGTACTTCGCTGTAGTTGAGCAGGTACTCATTCAATACATTCGGATCGTCGAGCTTGACCCGCACAAGAGCCTGCGGATCGAAATCAACGCCCTTGTCGAAGTCCAGCACCTGGTTCGTCAATTTGTGGGCGATAATATCGGCACAATGGACAAGTGCAACAAGATCCGGATTGAGTTGCGCCAGGGTCGGCGTATGGTGCATCGACACCGCTTCTTTCAGATGATCCGGAAGATTCCAACGTTCCGCCAGCAGGCCGCCCACTTCGCCGTGCGTCAATCCGAGAACGCTCTCCTCCGCTTCGAGAATCGACAGGTCCGTGTCGCGTGTGATATCGATAATCCGGTTGAATTCATTGTTGAAATATCTGTGAATAACTGAGATTCCCATCTCATGCAGCAACCCCCCCACAAAAGCCTCGCCGGAGATGCGGTACCCGAGATCGCGGGCAAGCTTCCGGGCAATAACACCGGTGGAGATGGAATGATCCCAAAACGCTTTCGAGTCGAAATGCGAATCGGATTTTTTCTGCAGGGAGCTGACAAGAGAAATACTGATCACTATTTCTTTCAGTGCATCGAACCCGAGCACAATAATTGCAAAGTCGATCGTCGAGATCTTTTTCGGAAAGCCATAGAATGGCGAATTGGCTATCTTCAGCACCTTCGCGGTCAGGGCCTGATCGGAGGAAATAACTCTTCCGAGTTTCGATGCGCTGGTCTTCGGGTTATCCACGAGGTCTACTACCTCGAGGGCGATCGCCGGTAACGCCGGCAACTGAATGATCGTCTTAATTTTTTCCCGTACTTGATCTGGTGAAAGCATAACTCACCTGTTCTCCGTCGAATCTAGTTCCACATGACTGATTTTAGTTTTGTAATCGCGGATGCATGGCGTTCGCCAACCGATCGTGCATCAAGCTTGAGAATCTGGGCAATTTCTTCAAATGTCAGCCCTTCATAGTAATAGAGCGCCAGAACGATTTTGTCATGTTCGGGCATATCGCTGATGGCATTGATAAAACTGTTTTTCAATCCACTGATCAAATCGCCGAAATTCTGCGACCCGCCAACATCATTCTTCATTCGCATGGAATACTCCTGGATCTTTTCCATATCAACAGACGACTCATCGAGACCCACTGCCGCGATCGTGGGCAGATGATAGTCGGGCTGCACTTCAAAAGTGAATCTGCCCAGATTGCGCCTATTGCACAGCACGTCGGCAAAGTGCACCGTGGCAGTGAGTACCGGATCGACGGTCGCCAATTGAGGCGTATGGTGATACAACATCGCTTCTGCGATCTGCTCCGGCAGATTCCAGCGCTCGGCAAGCCACTGCCCGACTTCGGAATGAGTCCAGCCGCAAAGTTTTTCCACTGTGGTCCCGGTACGGGGCGTTGAATCATTCCCCTGTTTGTGAAAGACATCATTCGCATATTGCAGAAGAATTAGATAACCGATGTCATGCAAAAGTCCGGCGATAAATGCGTCGTCTGGATTGCACAATTGTTTCTCCTCTGCAATGAAGCGCGCGACATATCCGCAGGACAGTGAATGTCCCCAGAATTCCTCGTAATGAAAGAGCACATTCACCATATTTCGCAGGGCGTTGTTCACCACCATGCTTGCAACCGTTTCCTTCAGGACGTCGAAGCCAAGAAGGATGATGGCAAAATCAACAGTCATGGACTTCCGCGAGTACCCGTAGAGGGGCGAACTGGCTTTTCTGAGAATCCGCTGCACCAGTCCCGGATCTTTGAGGAGCAGCGAAGAGAGTTTCGAAACGCTGGTCGACGGATCGCTCGCATAGCTGATGATTTCTTTGACCACCGTCGATTGCAGCGGGCCGCCGGCCAACGATTCTTTTCGTACTGCCTGTTTCAGAACTGTATTCATAGAGATTAGAGCAGCTTTCCGAGTTTTCGGCGAAGTGCCTGCAGCACCGCGGTGTGAATTTGAAATGCCCGCGACTCAGACAGATTCAGTACTTTGCCGATCTCTTTGAATGTGATTTCTTCATAGTAATAGAGCACAATGACGAGCCGTTCTTTTTCGGGCAGGCTTTCGATTGCACGCACAACAATTCCTTTGAGTTCCTCCTGGCTTGTTGTTTCGAATGGATCGTCCGACGACACGACGTTGTCACCGATAATGGCATCAGCTGTTTCGTGCAACGAGACCATCGATCCGACCGACATCTGCTGAACCTCCTCCAGCGCTTCCAGGTATTCCTCCATGGTGATCGAGAGCTTTTCCGCAATTTGCTGGACAGAGTACCCTGCAGAGAGCTTCTGATCCATCATATTGGTCATGGCCTCAGCGTCTCTGATTTTTTTGCGTACGGAGCGCGGTACCCAGTCCAGCTTGCGCAATTCGTCCTGAATCGTGCCGCGGATACGGCTCATGGCGTAAGTCTGGAATTGCACACCGCGCCCGGGATCGAAACGCTCGACAGCATCCAACAGCCCCATGACACCGAATTGAACGAGGTCTTGCTTCTCCAGCGCTGCCGACGATCTATTCATCGGAACGCCCAGCTTGTTGACGACATAGCCTACCAGTCCAAGGTGCGTGAAAAACAGCTCGCGCTTGGGGTCGCCGTTAATGCTTCGATGGTGTTGTTGTCGTACGTCTGTCATGGACATTGCACCCATTATTCAGTCTTTGCCGATTCTGTGAACGCCGCTCCGGCAGCGGTACTCATTTTCTGTGCCCCTCCTGCTGCATGGACTGTCTCTGCAGGGGGTTCGATTGGCCGCGGTGGTGCCGGTTTGTCTCCAACCCACGCAAAGATGAACACCGCGACAGCAGAAGTGAGTATCACGCCGACACACACAATGAACGCCCGAAGAATCACATCAAACAGCGGATATTCCTGAAGTCCGAATACTACCGCTGAAACGAAAAACGCGAGCAACCCTATTTGAAAAATGAATTTCGACATCTTTTATCCTCTTTCTTCCTGTCCTTCCTGGACAAGGATCCGTTGAACCGCCTGCCGGAACGACAGTGACGACGCCGAGGTTGGATACAATGTGGACACCGGCTGATGCGCCACGACCGCTCGTTGGACATTTTTATCAAACGGGATTGAGCAGAGATATTCGACATCCCGATGCAAAAAATGCCGTACCGCCATCTGCAACTTCAGCATGGCCTCATCTGCTTCCGAAGGCGAATGTGCGCCGTTGACGATGACCGCCATCTTCTGCACCGGCTTCGCCGCGGTAACTAATTTAATCGTCGCATACGCATCCATCACGGAGGTCGGTTCGGTGCTTGTCACGACGAACGTTTCGTCCGATTCTGTCGCATACCGGATAACCGACGGCGAAAGTCCCGCACCGGTATCGATCACAGCGTAGTCAAAGCGTGCTTCCAATTGCCGAATTCCATCCATCAGACGCTGCTGCATCGTATTTCCCATTTCCGGATATGCCGTATCCGCCGAACTGCCCGGCAGCAGAAAAAGATTCGGACTCACGGAAACCAGTACATCTTCGATGTCCCGTTCTCTCCGGAGCACATGACCAAGACGATACTGCGGCGCCACACCCGCCATGATATCGAGATTTGCAAGATTCGCGTCTGCATCGACCAGAAGCACGCGCTTTCCGATGGCGCCAAGGGCGACCGACATATTGAGCGCCACTGTACTTTTTCCCACTCCGCCCTTACCGCATGCCACTGCCATGACATGGGGAGAGAGCGGTGTGGAGATGTACGTACTCCTGAGCGCCAATTCCCGCAGCCGTGAGGCCTGATCCGATGTCAGCACGTCGCTATGCATTCCCGATAACTCCGTTATAAACCAATTTTGCCAGCATCGCCGAATCCGCCGTGATGATGTCATCCGGAACCGTCTGTCCGGTAGTAATATAGGACACCGGGATTTGCGACTCCTGAAGCACGTTCAGCAGAGATCCGACGCTTGCCGCCTCATCCATCTTCGACAGAATCAAGCGATTTGCTTTGAGCATCGAAAACTTGTTGACGACATCGCTGAGTGTTCTCTTTCCCGTGGTACCGCTGACAACAAGGTGAATTTCATCCGGCGCCGCCGCTTCGAGAAATTTCTTCAATTCTGTGATGTCCTTTGACAATTTCTGATTGCGTCCGACCGTATCGATGAACACGATATCTTTATTCCGGAATTTTTTCACTGCCGCAGCAATCTCTTTCGGTTTGTATACTACTTCCATCGGGATGTCGGCAATGCCGGCAAACGTCCGGAGTTGCTCTATCGCGCCGATGCGATACGTGTCCGCAGAAATAAGGCCGACATCAAGCCTGTTGATCAGTTTGCTGATCGCGGCCAGTTTCGCAATCGTCGTCGTCTTGCCAACACCCGTCGGGCCGACGAGTGCAACGATACGGCACGATTTTGATTTCCCTCGCGGCAGCGCAGCCGTCTTCAACGATCGGGCAATTTCGGATAACAATGCTTTTTCCGTGTCGCTCCTGCTGGAAAGTTGCGCGTCATTTAGTTTTCCGTACACCGCCTGGACGATGTCAGCAGCCTGGCGCTCATCAACATCATTATTGACAAGCCGGGCATAGGCTTGCCGGAGCGGTTCCGGAAGTGCCGGCATTTTGCTGTACTTAAAGTGCTCGGCGATAGTTGCCAGCGTCGCTTTTATTTCGTCGACGTCATCCCGCAATTGCTGATACTCCGCCTGACCAACCGGCACCGTGCGCTGGCTGCGTTTGTCAAACTGTTGTGCCATGGATCGCAGATCGTCAATGGTGCCCGGTGTTTCCGGAGCGATGTCTCGTTCACCTTTTTCCTGCTGCAGTATCCTGCGAAACTCTTCTTCGCTCTTCGAGCGGCTTTCCGGTCTCGCTCTTTTCGGCAGGGGCTCGTCGATGGCAGCAGTGACTTCCACCATTTCTTTTCCAAGAAAATTGACCATTGTGCTCTTCCCCATTTTGCGGGTATTCAGGATGATCGCTTCCGGGCCGAGCTCACGCTTCATCTGCTCGGTCGCTTCTTTCATGGTCGGCGCCGTAAATTTCTTAATTCGCATTGTCCAGCTCCAGTTTTCCGATAAATTCTATTTCAGTTTCTGCAGGTAGTTCCGTGAAGGACAGAACTGCGACAGTTGGAAACGACGTGTGGATCAACCGGTAAAAATAGGGACGCACCGTGGCAGCACACAGAACGACGGGTTGATATCCGTTCTGCGACGCGGCAACGACATTGGCCGTCAGTTCCCGGTGAATGGTTTCAATAATGGCAGGCGACAGACCGAGGCTCGGACTGCTCTCACGCTGATTTTGAAGCGCAGAGGTGATGAGCTGTTCCAGGCGCGGCCCGAGAACGATACAATTGATGACGCCTTTCGAATCCTGATAGAGATGCGCAATACTCTCCGACAACGAATGCCGCACATATTCTGTCAGGACATCGACGTTTTTTGTAACGCGCGCGTAATCGATCAATGACTCAAGAATCGAAACGAGATCACGGATCGGTATGCCCTCTCGCAGCAAATTCTGGAGGACCTTCTGCACTGTACCGGTCGGTAAGAGCTCGGGGGTCAGCTCGTCGACAACGGCGGGATATTCTTTCTTAAGATTATCGATCAGTTTGCGGGTTTCCTGACGGCCGATGATCTTGTCGGCATTGCGGCGCAGCACTTCCTGCAAATGTGTTGAGAGGACTGCCGGGGGCTCCACGACCGTATATCCCGACAATTCCGCCCGTTCGCGTTCAAACATCGGGACCCACACGGCGGGAAGATTGAACGCAGGCTCCTGCACCTTCACACCGTCGAGTTCCTCGGCGACCGGACCGGACTTCATCGCAAGCAGCCGATCCATCGCGAGTTCGTTTGTCGCAACGAGATTGCCTCGTATCTTGATCACATACTGATTCGGACTCAACTGCAGATTGTCGCGGACTCGCACTGATGGAATCACTATGCCAAGATCCATCGCCAGCTGTTTACGGATGCCCGTGATGCGCGAGAAAAGATCTCCGCCGTGCGCGTCATCCACCAGCGCAATAAGGCCGTAACCGATTTCGAGCTCCAGCGGATCGACTTGCACGTAGCTCTCTGCACTGTCTTCCTTTTTCTCGGCAGGGGCCGGCATTGCGTCGTCCATGGCTTTTCGCGCCACCCGTTCTTTATCCTGCTGCATGGTGACGTACCCGAGCGTTCCCGAAAGTCCCGAGAGAATGAGGAACGGGATCGCCGGCAGACCCGGAACGATGGCAAACACGCACAACGCGCCCGACGAAATCAGAAGTGCTTTGGGCTTGCCGAATATCTGCGTTCGCACTTCGCGATCCAATGCTTCACCTGAACCGCTCCTCGTCACGACCATGCCCGCCGCGGTTGCTATCAACAATGCGGGGATCTGTGTCACCAGACCGTCGCCCACCGTCAGCAGCGTATACGTCTTGAGGGCGTCGCTGAATGAGAGTCCTCGTTGGGCCATCCCGATAACGAATCCGCCGATGATATTGACAATATTGATCAGCAGGCCGGCGATTGCATCTCCCTTGACGAATTTGCTCGCACCGTCCATGGCGCCAAAAAACTCCGCTTCGCGCGCCACATCGGCACGACGCTGCCGTGCTTCCGACTCGTTGATCAGCCCTGCATTCATGTCGGCGTCGATCGCCATCTGCTTGCCCGGCATGCCGTCCAGTGTGAATCGCGCGGCAACTTCGGCAATACGCCCGGCACCTTTGACGATCACGATAAATTGAATCAAGACCAGAATCAAAAAGATCACGAATCCGACAACATAGTTGCCTTTGACAATGAATGATCCGAATGCATGGATGATTTCTCCTGCATATCCTTCGCCCAGCACCAGTCGCGTGGCCGCGACGTTGAGCGAGAGACGGAAGATCGTCAGCACCAGCAAGAGCGACGGAAAGACCGACAGTTCGATCGGACTTTTGATATACATCGATACAATAAGTATCAGGATGGCAATAGTGATATTCAACGCCAAGAGAACATCAAGGATCACCGACGGCAACGGCACGACCAGAAGTCCGCAAATCAGCAGCACACCAACAGCCAACAGCACGTCCGTGTTGGATCCGACGCGCTCCATGAGTGATGGTTGATGTACGAGGCGTGTCATGGCTATGCCGTTTTCCTTGTACTGTTTTTAAGTTTGTAGATATAGGCGAGCATTTGAGCAACCGTCTGGAACAACTGCTCCGGTATTTCTTCGCCGACCTTGACCGACTTGTACAACGCACGCGCGAGCGGCTTGTCTTCAACGATTGGGATGTCGTTCTCGCGTGCAATCTCCTTGATCCTCTGGGCAATCAATTCTGCGCCTTTTGCTGTTACCGTCGGGGCGCCCATTTTTGCCATGTCGTATTGAAGCGCCACCGCCAGATGCGTCGGGTTCGTTATCACCACATCCGCTTTCGGCACTTCGTGCATCATGCGCTTGTACGCTACCTGCCGCTGCACCGATCGCAGACGAGATTTGATGAGCGGATTGCCCTCCATCATTTTTGTTTCTTCCTTGACTTCATCCTTCGTCATCTTGATGGACTGTTCGTGATCGTAGCGCTGGTATGCAAAATCCAGCACCGCAAGGATGAGGAATGCACCACCGGCTTTGAGAGCCACTTCCATGGCCAGACTCGAAAACGAGTCCAACACGGACGTTGGATCGCTGTCCATGAGCGTCAGCACACCATCCATCATATGGGAGATGACCTTGTATGCGACGATGCCGACGATCGTCAATTTTGTCAGATTCTTTCCGAGCTCAACCATGGAGCGCTTCGTGAACAGCATTCTCTTCAGACCGACGAGCGGATTGAACTTCTCCAATTTTGGCCGGAGAATCTCCGGTGAAAACATGAAGCCGACCTGCATAAAGTTCACAGCCGCGCCGATCGCCATCATACCGAGCAGAAGCGGACCCATGGTGACAACTCCGGAAATAATCCCCTCCACCGTAAAGCTGTGCACGTTTCCAACCGTCAATTGAATCCGTCCGGCATTTAAGAACAGATTCCGGGCCGCTCCGGCAATCGTTGAACCAATGGACGCGGACGCGGCGGACACCATCGTCAATCCGGCAATGATCATCACTGCCGAATTGACTTCGAGGCTTTTCGCCACGGAACCATGCTTGCGCGATTCTTCGCGTTTATGGCCGCTTGCCTCTTCAGTTTTTTCCTGGTCGGAACCAGATTGACCTTCCGCCATACGTTACATCGCTGCGATTAGTGCGTTGATATTCTCTTCAAACAAGAAGAGCGACTTTTTGAACGCAAACACAACAAACGGCGCCAGCGACATCAGCATTACAAAACCGAGACCGATACTGGCAGGAGCACTCACGAAAAACACATTCATCGCGGGCATCATTCTTGCCATGATGCCAAACGCCACATTGATCAAGAACGTCGCCACCATGACCGGGGCCGCAAATTTGACCGCAACGGTGAACATCATCACAACAAGAGTCATCAGGACGTCGAACAACGGCTGCGAGAACGATAGCGCCCCCAGCGGGGCAGTGCGATAGCTCAATTGCAAAGCCTGCAGAACGTAGTGATGACCGTTCACCGATAGAAAAATCAAAACTGTGAATAAGTAGAGAAATTCACCGATCACCGAGGTACCCTGACCGCTTTCCGGGTCAAAGATGTTCATCATGGACAATCCCATCGTGAACGAAATTATTTCGCCTGCATACCGAATGCCGGCGAAGATGATTCCCATCGCCATGCCGAGCAGCAGCCCGACAAAGACTTCTTTCAGCACAAGAATGACCAGAGGCACCAACCGCATGTCAAGTGT
>JAPLFO010000068.1 GCA_026390635.1 Ignavibacteriales bacterium | reverse complement strand
TCTATATGATCGATGGAATTCCGACTCGTGACCCGCTCGTCGGCGGAATGGGAACGCAGCTCGATAAATACGCCATCCAGGAACTACAGGTATTGACGGGAGGTTTCAGCGCCGAGTATGGACAAGCACTGTCCGGGGTCGTCAATATCGTCACAAAGGAAGGGGGGACACAATATGTCGGCCGGGTGGAATACGAGACCGGTCAACTCAATGAGTCTCCGTATCACAGCGCCGATGCGCTTGCCAATGACTACATGGGGCGCGTTCGGAGCGACAGCATTGCACCACGTACTGACGGGAAAGGCGTTATCAATAAGAGCCTTCCGTCCGCATACAAAGCTCAAACGCTTGAGGGGACACAACTTCTTTTTCCGGAAATCAACATGTTAGGCCAGGTCTCGTTGATGGCGAGCGGACCGATGCCGATGATTCCCGCGATAAAATTTTTCGCGACGGCGCGCTATGAAAACGCACTCAGTCAATTGCCATGGGGATACAACAAAGAGCGGGAGACCAACGGGAAACTCTCCTACACCCTCAGTGACTGGAAAGTCAGCTTGGCGGACCGGAGGCTCTGGAGAAAATATAAAACGTATTCGCATACCTGGAAATACGTCCCCGATGGCTACGGCGAACGGGAAGAACAAACATGGCGCGATAACATCACCGCCAATTATTTCCCCAACAACGTGACCAATCTGACATTTAATCTGTCATACAATTCCCGCTATTCGCTCCGCTACACTCCGGGGAAGACGGCCGTGTTTATGGGTGATACATTGTATTCCTCCAATTTCGTTCGAAATACGGGCAATCAATTTATACAAACAGGCGATCTCGGCGACTATTCAAAAAACCTGTTGAAGACCTTGATTGTAAAAACAGACCTTGCTTCACAAATGGACAGATATAATCTGCTGAAGGTCGGCGTCGAATTCACATCGCATGATATCGATCGTCTGGCGTATCAGCAACCATGGAAAGGCGGGACGTGGGCGTATGAAAAATTCCACAAATACCCGATCGAAGGCGCAGCATACGTTCAAGACAAGATCGAATTCAATGCCTTCATCGTGAACATCGGTGCCCGTCTGGATTATGTCGACGTGAACGATATGCAGTGGCCGGATCCCGCAACTCCGGGCGGATATCAGAACGACACCACTAAAAGGTGGGTGGTGACGAAAGAACTGGAGTCAAATGCAAAATTCCAAATCAGTCCCCGTCTCGGCATCGCCTTTCCGATAACAGACCGGACAGTTTTCTACACTTCCTACGGGCATTTTTTCCAGCGCGCCGACTATCTTGAAATGTACTCACTGCGCGATCCCAGCATTACCAACGCACTGGTGGGAAATCCGGCGATCGAACCGCAGCGCACGGTTGCCTTCGAGTTTGGTGTAAAACAGCAAATCGGAAATCTCTACGCCCTGGAGATAGGAGCATATTTCAAAGATATCACGAATCTCGTCGGAAGTACTTATCACATTGCATTCCCGTACCGCTACACCATCTACGACAATTCCAACTACGGCAAAGTCAATGGCGTCGACGTGACTCTGACCAAACGGATGAGTGACTATGTCGGAGGCAGTTTCACGTACACGTACTCCGTTGCGAAAGGAAATGAGTCCGATCCGACTGAAGGCTGGGCTGACTTCCGAGGCTCGAACGCTTTCCTGCGGCCCAAGAGAGTGTTCTATCTCGATTTTGACCGGAGGCATGTGTTCTCAGGTTTGGTCAATTTTGTACTTCCCAGTGAATTCGGCCCCGAGTTTTTTGGCATCCGGCCGTTTGAACAATTTACAGCGAACTTCGTTGTGCAGCTGGCCAGCGGACTTCCGTATACACCAAACCCGAGTGAAGAAGGCGATCAATTACTCGTCGAGAAGAATTCGGGAAGGAAAAGAGGCACGGCGCAGGTTGATGTACGCGTGGAGAGGTGGTTCAAGCTCATCGATATGAAGCTTTCTTTCTATCTCAAAGTGGCAAACGTGTTTGATGAGATCAATACGCAGCTTGTCTGGGCAGCGACGGGCGATCCATGGGATGCGGGTATCTATTCCCAGAACACTCCCGACCGCCAGCGCAATCCGGGCAACGTCGATCTCCGGCGCAGAATTCAGGCCGGCATCCGAATAGACTTATAATCAGACCATCGAGGAAAAAAGCATGAGTACGCGAAATTATCTATTGATCGTCTTTGCCCTTCTCATCGCGCTCCCGGTGATGGTGTATGCACAAGCGTACGCCGAAGAACATGAATCCCTTCGCAAACCGGCGACGAGTATTGAAGATACCTGGGGGCTGCTGGATCTGGGTGAGCTGATTAACGTCTGTGCGAACACGGGCGGAGTAATTACGGACGCCTATCAGCGATCAACGTTGTATACCTTCCGATGGCCCAAGAGCAAGGGGCTGGCCAGCAATACCGGCGATGTGAATGCCGTCAACCGGCAGGGTGTCATCTTCGGATGCAAAGGCAATGTCATTGATTCCTACAGCAATCGCTTCAACGAGGACTGGCAGGGAGTGATCGGCGGAGCGGGAAAATATTATGCCAACGACCAGCCGAGTTCGCTGAAAGCAAGCGGGACTCCCCGAATGGCCCATAGCGATATTCCCCGCACATGGCCCTCCGGATTTTTTGATTCTTTGAAAGTGTGGCATCCTGGTCCGGTCGGTGCATACGACGCACTTTCTTCTGCAGATCAGGGCGTTGTGCTGAAACGGGGCGCCTGGTTCGACGACTCGCTGGCCGTCTGGCGTTTTTGGCCCGGCCGGTTTCGCGTGGATATCGATTCAACGTCGCCGACGTACAAGCAGCAGGTTCCAGGACAATTTGCCGCGGACCGCGAAGTGTACACCATTTTCAATGACCGAAATACACAGGCGCCGGATAAGCCCCTGGGTATTCAGGTGGAAATGCAGGCATACTGTTACGGCAGGCGGTTTGCTCAGGACGTTCAGTTCTATGATTTTAAGATCACGAATACCAGCAACGTTGTGCTGGACTCATGCTCTTGGGCATACCTGCTCGATTACCGATACGGAGATCCTAATCAGGAAGCGTACACGACGTACAATACCGGAATCAATTCAGCCGGATATGACAATGCGTTTGTCAATTGGGATTACAACGGAGCGACGGACCCGGTCCGCAGTATCAACAACGGATATTTTGGGAGCGTCATCCTCTCGACTCCAAAGAACATGGGTGTCACGGATGGGCACTTTTTCCGGATGAACACAACCTATATGCCCGCTAAATCAAAACGGAACATCTGGCCGGTTATGATCAGCAATCCGAACGATCCGGCGCTGGCGGGAACGTCGACGAATTACTTCCACGGCGGGGCGAATACTCATTTTGATGTTTTTGACTCCACATACTTGGTACTCACCCGGTGGGATTTCACACAATTTGCCGGCATGTTCTCCACAAGTCTCTTCACACTAAATCCGGGAGAATCGGTGCGCGCCTGTATCGCTTTTACAGCAGGCTATACGCTGGATCACTTCAAGCGAAATGTCTCCACGGCGCAAAAACTATTCCTTGCGGAATTTAACGGGCCCTCGGTGCCACCGTCTCCGAAAGTATGGGGCGTCGCCGGAGACCGGCAGAATACACTCTACTGGTCAGACGATCCAGAGCGTGCGCTTGACATTATGACAAAGAAGAAAGATCTCGAAGGTTATAAAATCTATCGCAGTCAGGACGGCGGTCAAACCTGGGGCAAACAACTTACCGACAACGAGGGTCGATTTGCCGGGTATGTTCCAATCGCCCAGTTTGACAAGGTGGACGATATTCAGGGAACGGATCCTTACAACAACTACAACTTTCTCGGAAGAAATACCGGCCTGCGGCATTCATGGATCGATTCGACTGCACTCAACGGTGTGGACTATTCCTACACGATCACGTCATACGATACAGGCGATCCGCTTGGATTGGAGTCGTATGAATCGTCGCGCGGCACAACAGCTGCGGATGTAAACCTTGTGGACCTGACTCCGCGTCCTGAGCCTGCAGGGTACCAGCCGCCGACGTCCACGCTGACAAAATCAAATTCGAACGGTAAGGCAGACATTAAGATACTGGCTGTCGATCCGAAGAAACTGCTGACACAGCGGTACAAAATCCGCTTCGCAAAAACTCCCGCAGATTCATTCTACGTCTGCAATGAGCGTGATACTATCCTGGCAAAAGTTCCTCTTGCATCGGACGAGATGACGATTGTGGATGGGTTCCGCGTGCGTGTGGAAACAGACGCTGCCTTTGGCGGCATCAAGAAGACAACAGATGAAACGGGAAAAACAGTTACCAGTTCTTCGAGCAAAAATGCTGCGAACTACTGGTTTGTTACCCAGCGATCGAACTACACTGCAGCGGACACTGCTTCCCGCACATCCGACTACGAATTTCGCTTCAACCAGTTCGGATCCTATGTTGACACAAGCACAGCCAGCAACAAGCCGGCGAACAATCAGGCCATGCTGGCAAAATTCAAGGTTCCCTTTCAGGTGTTCAATGTTACGAATTCACAATCGGAGTTTCAGGTCTCCTGTCTGGTGGAAGATCTGAACTTCAACGGACGACTCGATCTGGGCGAGCCGATACGTATCATCAATATTCCATACAAAAATCCAGCTGCTGCCGGTGATAGCCTCGGCCTCTATCTGACATCGAAGGCGCCCTACGCCATCAAGATCGATTCACTGATGCGGGATTCGCTTTATGCAAAACTTCCAAGCATCGGCCAATCTTTCAGGATCCAGACCAATAGTCCCGTCACGCAGAGGGATACGTTCTACTTTGCGATGACGAAAGCATCTTTAAGTACACCGGGAATGACCGGCGAGCAGCTTCTGGGCAGGATTCGGGTCGTCCCGAATCCCTACATTGGCTCCGGGAAGTGGGAACAGGTGCAGAATGCGCGGAAGATGCAATTCACATTTCTTCCTCCCGAATGCACGATCCATATCTTCACCGTACGGGGGGAGCTTGTGAAGAAATTGACGCATACCAATCTGACCGGGTCGGAAGATTGGAATCTCACCAATGAATCGGGAGTGGAGGTAGCATTCGGTCTGTACATCTTCATTGTCGAATTGCCAAACGGCGACAAGACCACCGGCAAATTCGCCATTATCAAGTAAACGGAGAACCACCATGAAATTGAGAATCATACCAATACTCGTGACGGTAGTGCTTCTTCCGTTCACAGCGGCCGCCGAAGACGCTTCAAAAACCGGAACTGCTGCAGCGCAGTTTCTGAAAATTCCCGTCGGCGCAAAAGCTGCTGCCATGGGAAGCACCTTTGCCAGCGTCGCTGATGATCCCACTGCTCTGTACTGGAATCCGGCAGGTATTGCGGGGATCCAGCGCATATCGGGAAGCCTTTCCTATTCGCAGTGGATCGCCGGATTGAAGCATAGTTTTGCCGGAATGGTTTTTCCCATCGGAAGCCAGAGTTCCATCGGCCTCAGTGCCACATCGCTGAAGTCGGATAGAATTGAACAGACAACGATTGATCTTCCTGAGGGGACAGGTACTTTCTTTGACGCTCTCGATATCGCCATTGGCGCCACCTATGCCCAATCGATGACAGATAATGTTGCCATCGGCGCCACATTGAAGTATGTCAGTCAGCGGATTTGGAACGAAACAGCCGAAACATTTGCATGCGATCTCGGAGTGACGCTGAAAACGGGACTCAAAGATCTCCGCGTCGGTTTGTTGTTTCAGAATTTCGGTCCCGGCTTGACAATGTCCGGCCGCGAACTTATCCGGCAGGTCGATCAGGATCCCGCGAGTACATCAAATCCATTCATCGAGACCGCGATTCAGACCCAGGAATGGAGCCTGCCGACATCGTATCGCCTTTCCACATCGATGTCGATCATTGGTGATGAAGGACTCATGGCAATTCCCAATTCCCGGTTCCTCCTTGCAATCGATGCGGTTCATCCGAATGACAATCCGGAGCACTATAGCATTGGTGGCGAGTATGAATTTGCCGGAACGTTCGCTGTCCGTGGCGGATATGTCTTCAACACAGACCAGGAGGGAATGACACTCGGAGCCGGACTCAAAATTCCGCTGGGCGTAACGATGTTCTCATTTGATTATGCGTATGCGGCGTTCGGTCTTCTCGGATCGGTTCAATATTTTACTTTGAGCGCGGCACTGTAAAAAGGAACGTATGACACAAAGAAAATTGGAATACAAAACCCGGGAATCGGCGCGCATCTTGCGGCGCATTGCAAACGTCAGTTTTTGCATGTGTCTGCTCTCCATCGTTGTCGCGGACGGAAATGCTTTCTCACAGACGTCGCGGATACGCGTGGCAGTCTACGCAGATACAGGCGGCAGTGATGCCGGTCCGGCAAATGTCGAACTTAGTCTTGCTGATGCATCGACGTATGAAGTCACGCGGATCGCAGCAGAGGATGTACGCAGAGGCGTATTAACGAACTATGATGTTGTGGTTCAACCGGGTGGCAGTGGTTCGAAACAGGCGAAGAATCTGCAACCAAGCGGTGTGGATTCCATACGTCAGTTCGTGCGCAGAGGCGGCGGATATCTCGGTATTTGTGCCGGCGCTTACCTCGCAACGAGCGAATACGAATGGTCCCTTCATATTTTGAATTCAAAAGTAATCGACCGAGCTCATTGGGCCAGAGGGAAGGGCGACGTCGTCATGCGACTCACACAAGCGGGGAAAGAATTCTTCGGCGTTTCGAGCGACACGATGACGCTTAATTATGCCCAAGGCCCGTTGATGGCTCCTGCCGGAATTGATTCGCTTCCTCCTTACAGGGAATTGGCCGTCTTCGAAACCGAGATCGCAAAGAACGATGCTCCGATCGGCATCATGTTGGGAAAGACAGCCATCGCGCAAAGTACGTTTGGAGCCGGCAGGGTATTTGCCGTAAGCCCCCATCCGGAAAAATCGGAATCGCTGCGCCCACTCATTGCCCGCATCGTCCGCTGGCTTGCGAAAAAGGACTAGAAATCTGGACGAAAAGTCCTGCCACTAAGACGCGAAGGCACCAATATCATGTTTTTCGAACTCTTTTCTTCGTGTCTTGGAGTCTTTTGCGAAGCATCCTTCGGAGTGGCAAATGACCTGTTTTCGATCACATCTCTAGGAATCTGATCGAAAAACCTGTCTGGATGCAGAAATCATTTCACAAAATATCATTCATCCTACAGAAGAGGATTACTTCAATGAGAAGAATGTTCACATGTGTTCTGGCATTGGGGGTCATTGCGGCGCTTCCGCAGAATGCTCACGCTAGTCCGGGTGGAAGAGCCGGCGTGACACTGAAGAATACCACGGCCGGCTGCAGCTGTCATACTTCCGGTCCGGCATCATCGGTCCTTCCCGTAATCACGGGGCCGCGTCAAATCTATGTCGGCCAGCGCGCTACCTACGCGCTGACAGTCTCCGGGGGCGTCGGTGCTGGCGGCGGCTGCGATATTGCTTCCATCACTGGTGCACTCGTGCCGGTGTCACCATATCTGAAAGTGACCAGCAATGAGCTGGTGCAAACAGCAACCACGGCATACGTCGGAAGTTCTATTTCATATGCTTTTACCTACACGGCCCCTGCTACAGCCGGATCGGATACCTTGTACGCAGTCGGACTCAGCTCGAACAGAACTGAATCATCGGGTCTATGGAACTGGTCTCCAAATTTCGGTATCGCAGTTCTTGCTCCGACAGCTGTTCCCCCCGTTCCCGTCACGGCGTACCCCGCGTCCGGGTCGGCGAGTATACCGACGACAGTTTCATATAGGGTGCAGGTATCAGCGAGCAGTTCGTTTTCTACGACGCTTCTTGATACCGTTGTTGCAGACCCGTCGCAGGCCGTGCGGTACCTGTCGGTGGCAACGAAGTATTATTGGAGAGTGAATGCTGCCAATTCCCTGGGCGCAGGAAGCTGGTCGTCTGCTGCTGACTTCACAACCTCCGCTGTGACGCTTCTGGCGGGAACAAAAACGATTGGCGGAACGAGTCCGGACTATGCAACGATCAAAGCGGCGTTCAAGGATCTCAATGCACGCGGCACAACGCCGCCCGGTGTGACTTTTTTGATCCGCGACGGATCATATTTTGAAGATTCTCTCTTCATTCAAACAAGCACGAGCGGACCGGCCGCGCCAATCATCATCAAACCGGCTGCAGGCGCGAACGTCGTCATCAACGATAGCGGATCAGCTGCTCTGCCGTTCGTCATCAAGATCGACAGCACATCAAATGTGACCATCGACGGAAGCAACAATGGGACGACCAGCCGCAACCTTACCGTCAACGGTATCGGCGTGAATGTGCAGAAGGGAATATGGATCAATAGTCAGTCGTACTACACAACGCTGAAGAATTGCATCGTTCGAGCAGGCGCTGCAACCGCTGCGACATATCGTGCGATCGATATTCTTCCCGGAGTCGCAACAGGTACCAATCCGAATTTCAGCATTGTCGAAAACAACCTGCTGCGCAATGCGTACACCGGTGTCCGTGCCTACGGCAAGGCGGCCGGTGATTCACTCATCGGATTGATCATCCGCGGCAATGTCGTCGATTCGGTTGCCAACGCCGGAGTATATTCCTCCTACCTTGCCTATTCCCAAATCTATAACAACGATCTTGCCATGCTGATTGGAAGTTCCGCCTCGATGTACGGCATTTATGTCGGCAGCAGCTGCGACTACGTCCGCGTCTATGCGAACAAGGTGCACGACGTCAACCAGCTTTCGGCAACATCAACCACAGCCGGAATCTATTGCAGCGTCGGGGCTGCCACTCATGGCGGGACGTCGGTTTTCAACAATTTTGTCTCTGTGAATCCGTCCACGGCCGGCACCGGTATCATCTACGGCATTTCCATGTATGAAACGAGCAATCTCTACCCGGATACGGTCGTCTATAATTCCGTGAACATCTACGGATCGAGCTCTGGCATCCGGCAGAGCGTGGGAATCTATCGCGCCTCCTCGACGGGAACAGCCGGAGTATTTTTCAGAAACAATGTCGTCCAGAATATTCGCACAGATGCAGGAGGCGCCTACACTGCGATCGGCAAAACTGCCGCAACGACCGCCATGTCTACAGATTTCAATGATCTGTATGTTTCACCAACCGACACGTCTCACGCGATTGGACGTATCAATGCAACCACTCCGGTTCTATACAGAACCCTGGCTGATTGGCGGGCCATTTCTGGGGGGGATTCCTCCAGCATCAGCGTCGCCCCGCCGTTTGTGAGCATGACTGATCTGCACATCCCGAACGGAACGACAACACAGATTGAAGGACGCGGAACGCCAATTCCCGGTATCACAACAGACATCGATGGCAATACTCGCAATCCGCTGAAGCCGGATATGGGTGCCGATGAGTTCAATGGAACGACATCCGTCCAGCTGTCAGCAGCAGTTCCAGCCTTGTACGCGCTGGATCAGAACTATCCCAATCCGTTCAACCCGACAACGACAATCGGTTATCAAATACCGGTGAGAGGGTCCGTTACGATATCGGTGTTCGATGTTCTGGGCAAAGAAATTAGGACACTGGTGAATGAACAGAAAGAAGCTGGAAGGTACGATGTATCTTTCGAGGCCGGCAATTTCTCCAGCGGAATCTATTTTTATCGAATCCACGCGGGCAACTTTGTAAGCGTTAAAAAAATGTTCCTGATGAAATAATTCAATGTGCATGAAGGTGATTGACCGTACTGTCTTCACATGCCACCAGTCAATAACATTCCAACAATATTTACATATGGAGGAAGGCTGATATGAAAAACATGATACGATTTGCAGCGTTCGTTTCGATGCTTGCAATGTTGAGCACGACTGTGCAGGCACAAGTAGCGCTGCCGTTTTATGATGGTTTCAACTATCCGGTCGGTCAAAATCTGGGGGCGCAGCCAAGCTGGGCTACTCTTAATACCGGGGATTCACTCACCATTGCGGCAGGAAACCTCAGCTATCCGGGCTTCGCCGCTTCAACCGGCAATAAAATAGCGTTTGACGGAGCGGGAACGGATGCGGCAAAGCGGTTTGATACAGTCTATACGGGGACTGTCTATTTTTCATTTCTTGTCAAAGTAGCGAATCTGGGATCACTTGCTGCTGCAGGCGGCTATTTTGTCGGATTCTATCAGAGCTCCGCATCTGTGACGACAGGGGCTCCGGTATACGTGAGGCCTGACGGCGCCGGTATTGACTTCGGGAT
>JAPLFO010000071.1 GCA_026390635.1 Ignavibacteriales bacterium | reverse complement strand
TATTTTGGAAAAGTCTGAGTTTTCATAATTATTCAGAGCGTGAAAGAAAAGATTTGCCACAGAGAGAAAAATGCAAAAATAAAGAAGTGCTCGCCAGGAATCTATTTCCCTGTTGTGAATTTTGTCCAGGGCTGTGTCGGCCGGTCCTGCAGCAATCCTGTCATCCAGTCAAACTGCGGATGCGCAGCGAGGTATTTTGATGCATTGAACGGCATCCCGCACGCCGAGCCCCAGCGAGCCATGAAGGACATTTCCTTCGCCATCGCGGCATCCACAACTTTGCTGTCATAGGCGCCAAGCGGATAATATGGCTCATCGATTCCGTACAATTCCGGATCGAGTTCCAGATGGCCGCAAAGTCCACGGGCACCCGGCTCATTTGTGCTCATGTAGGTGTCGAAGTGATCCGCGAGCATCCTCTCACCACCTGCAATGGAGATGCGTCCGGCATATTCTTTCATGAGTTGTTTCCAGCGGACTCGCCGGGCAATATCGGGATTTTTGATATTTTGTTCTTTGGATTTCGTTTCGAAGCGCAGAACCTTGAGATCTTCTGCGATGTTGGATCCGGTGAAGTATCCGTCTTTTTTCTTTTCGAATCCGATGTGCTTCAGCCCAAGCTCGAGCCATGCAATCTCATTCGTCTTCGTATCCCCCAGAAGCCATGCATTCGCATAGCCGCCGTTATTTCCCTTCTTCATCATCGCACACCACTCGTCGATCGATGATGCGTCCTGCGTGGCACGACGCATGCGCACAAATTCCGGAGTGCCTTTGGGATCAAAGGGGAAAAAGCTCCCGATCGTTGTTTCCGAAACGACAAGTCCCGCGTCCGTTATGAAGAAATCAGTCCCGCTGTGAATAAGTCCGGCACTCGTCTGCATCAGAATACGATGCCCTTTTTCCGGAACAACGTCCATGATGAAATTCGCAAACGGGTAATAGTAACTGCTCCACGTGTTATGTCCCAGCACAATCTTGCCGTCAGCGGTCATGCTTCCGGTAGCGATAAAGGAACTGCAGGATTCTTTCTTGGGATCAGGGGCGTTCGGGGAAATAGAATCTTTCACGGTCGGCCACCAGTAGCCCATGAGTTCCGTTGATCCGTTCAACGCAACGATCTCATCGCGTGTTGTCGAGTCGCCTGCGGCATTTGTTCCTTCGACAATACCGTCTATTTCTTCCAGGTTTTCCGGATCGATCAGATGATTGAACATCGCGGCGCTTCTCTTCACAAGCCATTCCCATTCCAGTCCGCTCTGATACTCCCAGACGCTTTTCATAATTCGCAGAGCATCCTTGATGTCCGAGGCGAGCAGATATCCATGTTGAAATCCGCGCTCTTTCGCTTTCCCCTCGATGTGGATGTAGATCCAGCCATTCGTCGTGTGCTTCGATCCTTTTGCCAGCCATTGCTGCTGATCGGAGGACAGTACGGTTTTTGTCTGCGCCTGCAGCGGACAACACGCCAGCAAAACAGACATCGAAAGAATCAACAGATACGTTTTCATGCTTCCTCTTTGATATGAGAGTGAATATCGCAGTTCTGGTTCTCTTCAGACATAAAATGATAGCGGGAATCGGTTCGATAGTCAAGGATTCTGCACAACCTTTCTCCTGAGTTGCCGACAAACCGCTGCGTGGCGG
>JAPLFO010000029.1 GCA_026390635.1 Ignavibacteriales bacterium | reverse complement strand
TTTGTCGATGCCATCTTGCCTCTCTCCAGCGTGGATAGCGCTCGAACGCTCCCTATTTGATCTCCGTCCAATCGAATCGTATATTGTTGCACAAATCAACACTGAAGAAGATTAGACACGGGCGGTTCCCTCTTTCTTGATGCCTCGATGATTCTACATTTTGGAAAAATAGCTTCCGCCGCGGTTCTCCTTTCTTTCGTTATTGCCACTACATCTCTTGCGCAGAACGCGAAAGTCGATTCACTGAAAGCGCAACTCCCCGGCGAAACGGGAACGCCTCGCATTGCGATTCTCAGCGAGTTGATTGACGAGCTCGAGACGCTCGATGCGCGTGCCTGTGTGCAATATTCACAGGAAGGGCTGCAGCTGTCGGAAGCTGCCAATGAGAAGGAATATGCCGCAAAATTTTCTGTTGCGATCGGCTATTCCCTGTGTGAGATGGGCGAATATCCTGAGGCACTTCGATTTGCGACGAGAGGGCTGGAAATGTTTACGCAGTTGAACGACCGGCGCGGGATGGCGGACGCTTACAGCACATTGGGAATTACCTACGTCTACACGGCCCAATACAGCAAGGCCCTGGAGAATCATCTTGAGGCTCTCCGCTTACGCGAAGATCTCGGGCTGAAAAGTCTCGCGATGCGCACTATGAACAATATCGGCACCGCGTACCACAAGATTGGTCAATATGAAAGAGCAATTGAGTATTACGCTAAGGTCCTTGAGTATCGCCGGGAGATGAAGGACACCCTTCGCATCATCCGCGTTCTCAATAATATCGGATACGCTGAAACAAAAATGAACCGCTATGATGCCGCGCTGAAGCTTCATACTGAAGCACTGCGGCTTTCGGAAGTCTCCCGATCAACTTCTGGATACGCCTACACGCTCTACAATCTTGGGATCGTGTACACAGGAAAGAAAGAATACCAGAAAGCCCACACGTATCTGAATCGCTCACACGCCCTCTATACACAACTGTCGCAAAAATATGGAGTGCTGGAGTCGCTGAATGCACTGGGAGCGGTTTGCTTTGCCCTGGGCGACGAGGCCGGGGGGATTCGGAGGATGCAAGAGGCCGCATCACTCGCACGACAGGTCCATGCACTGGAGCCGCTGCTAGACAGTTACGAAATGCTCAGCAACTTTTATGAACGCAATGGAAATCGGTCATTGGCACTGCACTATTTCAAAGAGTATGAATCGGTAAAGGATACAATTTTCAGTTCCGTGGAAGCGAATCGGATTGCAGAATTATCAATTCGTTTTGAAGCGATGAAGCGTGAACGTGAAATCGAATCGCTGAGAAATGAAAATAGAATTTCAGAATTGGGAATTGAAAAGCAACGGTCCCAAATGAATTTCCTTATGCTCGGGGCAGGTGTCCTGATTGCGCTCATCGCCGGACTCTTTCAAATTATGCGCGTCGTGCGGCGCCGCAGGGCAGAGGTCGAACGAAAGAACGTGGAATATGAATCCTTGAATCAGGCGTTGCAGGAAAAGGTCGGAGAGATTAAAACACTCGGGAACCTTCTGCCCATTTGTGCGCAGTGTAAGAAAATACGCAATGACAAGGGATACTGGGAGCAGTTGGAGGGCTATCTTACTATTCACAGTCAGGCAACCATTTCGCACGGTATGTGTCCGGAGTGTGCACAACGTCTGCTCCACAACGAGGAATGACATCCTTCGTAGGCTTGAAGAGGAGTAATCTATTGTGAATCGGATTTGCCAGGTTGATTAATCTTGTAGGTCTTCGCCAGAGACGAATCTCAGCGAAAGGAAGAGTGAATGACTTGTCCTTCATGTGGTAAGCCGGCAACGTCCTTCGTGCGGAATGTCTTGACTTCGCAGGGCGTTACTTTCTTCCAATCCCTTCTTGGGCTCTTGAAATGCCAGCATTGCGGTATGCTTCTTCGCATCACAAGCTACGGCAAGTTTTTCTGGTATTTCTATGTTCCAGTCGTTTTGGGGCTGATGGTTCTGGTCCTTGGCCATCGCTTCATATACCAAATGACTGGCATTCATCCAGGCATTGTGTGGGTTGCGTTCGTTGCGATGATATTCGTGACGTTTACTTTTGCCATCTGGCGGCATGCTCAGGTAGAGCAAGTCGATTCGACAAAACCACCCGGCGTTGACTGACATTTCGCCTGACCAATCCGCAGAATCCTCCGGGCAGGCCGAAAATCTGGACGAAAACTCCCACCCCCCAGGGATGCGCTGCTATCCCATTCCAGCCTCCAATACTTCAACACAAATCCCCTCGTCGTTATCAATAGACTTTCAGCTCCCGGTTTCGATCTGCGAATGCATTCAGGAGAGTCCCCAGGAGATTTTCGTGTTTTTCAAAATTCATTTTTCGTGTTTTTCAAAATTCATGCAGGCAATAGCTGCTGATTCTGAATGCTCAACATGAGTCGCTGAACTGCCATACTTCGCGGATCTATCCTGGTGATGGAAAGTACATCGCGCGGGGCCAAGGCGAAAAGCAATTCTTGTTTATTGTAAAGTTTCTTTGCACAAACATCAATGCAGGTGTTTGCTCTTATTCAATTTCAGAGAAGACCGCAACTTCTTCAGCTGCCGGATCTTATTCATTACTCATCTTTTGTCGTTCACTCACCGAAAATCGAAAAAAAAAATCTCAGAAAAATCTTTGTATTGAGGCATTTTCTCCCGGGCAATTCCATTCACAGATTTGCTTTTGTTTATCCACGTCAACTTGCCTAATGTGCAAAAACTATTGACAAATACTTTGTTTTGGATGATGAAAAATATTCTTCATTCTCTAGTTATGCTGATGTCAATCTCAGCGATTGTTCAGGCACAGACTGCAGGCGAAAATCCCGCCAGGATCGACGGCTATGTTCAGTTCATCAGAACCGTTGACGCTCGGGGGCGGGTCACATGCACTCAACACATGCGTGATGAAGCGCAGATGGAAAAATTGATGCTGAACGTGGAAAAGTCCCGACTCCATATTATTGAAGAAACGATCGGATCACAGAACGGTTCGAGAATGAGGAAAGGCGCAGTCGGCGGCTTCGACATCATTCTCCGCGCAACAGCACAACTTGATTCATTCCCGGAGGCAAAGCAGGCGTTCATCAATGCAGCTGCCCGGTGGGAAGCAATCCTGATGAACCCGGTCACCGTCACGATCGATGTCGATTTCGGTCCGACCCGGTTCGGGACGCCGTTCAGTAGTTCCAGTGTTATCGGCTCAACGACGAGTGCGATCGTTACCGTTTCTGTCCCCATCAATCAATTTGCCGAATCTCTCGCAGTGCGGAATCCTGTCTACGCAGATCTCTATCGCTCCCTGCCGAACGCCCTGCCGAATACTTCTACGGTGTCCAATCCGTCTCCCGCTGGATCGCTATGCAATATGCTGGCGATCGGATTCAAACCGGCGACATCGAATGTTCCATCAATCGGATTCAATTCTGCATTTCCATTCGATTTTGATCCTTCCAACGGAATTGCCGCCGCAAAGATGGATTTTGACGGCGTAGCGGTTCACGAAATCGGTCATGCGCTGGGCTTTGTCTCGGTGATCGGAGGCAGCAACCGGTTTTATACGTGGGATCTTTTCCGCTTTCGTCCCGGTGCTGTAACCGATTCTGTTTCATTCGTCAACGCGCAGCGTGTGCTGACGCCTGGTCCGAGTGCAGCGGGCGGAGATCACGTTTTTTGGGATGGATGCCGCGAATGGGAACTTTCGGATGACGCCAAACGCACGGCCTTTCCCGCCGACCAACGGTATATTGGCATCATGGATCCAAATACCGGCTATGGAGAGCGGGATACAATCATGAACTCCGACAAGAAAGCACTGCATCTCATGGGATGGCAGCTGCAGCTGCCGAAGACGCCCGATCCGCCCACCTCAATCAAAACAGAGAGCGACTACAGAACGCCGACATCAGTACGGCTTCAATGGAAAAATCCGCGAAGAATATTTGACGGATCATTTCTCGAGGACTTCAGGGTTCTGGTGAGGCGAGACGGTGTCATCATAAAAACATACGATTCATCAAAGCGGGAAGAGACCGTTGTATTGATCGACACCAACCTGGTCCAATATCACAGATATTCATATTCAGTGGGAATTGTGCTGAAGGGAACGAATGATTCGGGAAATACGGTGGCCTCGACCATTTCTGCGGGCGGCTCGCCGGTCCCGGGCAAAGGTCAGATTGTGTCGGCATCGTCAAACGGATCGACCGCGGTAGTGTCGCTTAGATTGCCAACCCGGCATGATGATCTCACATCGCTCCATAACTTGAAAATGGTAAAGGCATACAGGAATAATCTTCTTCCAGAATCATTTCTTGACAGCCTGCCGCTCGCGACTTCCGATACAGGAAAGACCATCATGGTTGTTGATACGCCGCCGTCGAGACTCCTCAACAGTAATTCCTATCAATTCATTTTTGTCGGCGCCGCATCGACGGATGCTGAGGGCGGTCTGACCGTGTCTCCATCGCTTCCATCTGGGAAGGTGTTGACGACGCCGTACACTGAGTCTTTCGAAGTGAGCCGTCAGTCCGTTGTTTCGGATGGACTTTGGGACAGTATCAGCACAGTGAGACATGCAGGCACGTTCTCGCTCGGTGCGGTGAATTATCCGTCCAATGCTTCCTACTCCGCATATCTTCCGCAAATCAAAGGAAGGGGGACACCGGTATTGAAGTTCTGGACGGTGTGCAGGACAGAAGCCGGAAGCGACTTTGGCCTCGTGCAGATATCCCGTAGCCGGGGAAAAAGCTGGCAGACACTGCTCACTCTCAGCGAGTCCAGCCATCCCGACTGGATTTCGGGGATTAACACCTGGGTCAAATATGAACTGCCATTGACCGAATATGCTTTCGATACGATCCTTGTGAGATTTAATCTGACAAGCAACGGAAGCGTGAACAAGTACGGCTGGTTGATCGATGATATTGAATTGAGTCCTGTCTTGACCGGTGTCGCCACCAATTCGGCGATCATCCCTGATGAATTCTCAATGGACCAGAATTTCCCGAATCCATTCAATCCTTCGACGACGATAAAGTACGGACTGCCCATCTCAAGCAGAGTATCAATAGCAGTGTATAACTCCATCGGGCAGAAGATTGCACAGCTGGTTGATGCCATTCAGAGGGCCGGATGGCAGAATGTGGTGTGGAATGCGGAAGTGCCGTCGGGTCTTTATTTCTGCCGGATCCAAGCATCCGGGATCGATGATCCGTCGAAACTGTTCGTTCAGACAATGAAAATGCTCGTTGTCCATTGAATCGTGTACCAAGACATACAACAGTTCCTCGGCGTATAAAGCTGTGCCTCCGCGACACATCCTTTTCTTTTCTACGCCTGATTTTTTACGAACTATAGTCCCATGCAATCCATGCTGTATCATTATCCACTCATCTCACAACAAATCTCTGAAGGAGAGACCATGGTCAAACATTTTCTTTTTTCTTTGATTGCGATCGCGTTCCTATACTTCACGGCGAGCGCAGACGATGCACAGAAGCGGCATCCCGGACAGGCTGTTTCCGGCGGACAGGATCAGGAAGTCATTGCGCCGGTCGATGCCATCAGCAGCACTTCGAAAGTTGCCGGACCCATGCAGACGGCCGCAGCAAGTGTCAGGATCGAGAAAGTGACTTCTCCGCTGGGGACGCCGATAAAACTGGGGACCACCGACTACGATGGAAACCTGAATAGTGGATCGACCCAGTGCCTGCGCGTGGTCAACGGCAAGATCCATTTCGCTTTCATGGAACGGTTCAGCACCTTGGCGGCTCCACTGAACAATCGCGCACAAGCGTACGTCTATTACGATCCGGTCACCTCCACGAAAGCCACAAGCCAGCCGGTGGCAAAAGCAACAGCGGCTACCGGTTTCGGGAACGTGGATGCCTTTGCCGGTGGTGTTGCAGACGGTATTGGAATTTTGACAGGACATGTTTCGGCCACCGTACCCGTCTGGTTTGCTCTTGACGCCGGACCGGGGACAGCAAGTTTCTCGAAGGTCGATATCGGCACACTTGGACAATTGGATCCGGAGGCAGTGATTGACAACAATAGCCAAACGATATGGTTGACTTCAACGGGAAGAAACCGTCTCCAATACGCTGTAACCAAATCGACAGATTACGGCGCATCATGGGTTTCCGTCGATACGAACCTTGTCATGAAAGTAACGACCGCGAAAGATATGAAAACCGGTTCGCTCGATGTGCCCCTCGCTATTTCACCGGACGGAAAAAAGATGGCCATGGTGACGACTCTTGTCCCGAACAATACGACAATGTCGCAGCATGTTGTTCCGTTCGGAACTGCTCCGGCAGATAGTGCACGGCGCATCGGATATTTCCTCTCGCTTGATCAGGGAAAAACATGGACGTGGAATGATATCGGCATCAGCGGTGAAAAGATTATCGTCGCTCCTGGTGACACCGTGTATCCGTTGTACGCAAATTTCGGTCAATTCGGAGCTGCCTTCGATAAGGCCAACAAGTTGCACGTCGTCTGCAATGGCTATTGCGTCAAGTATTTGAAACCTTCGAACCGAAGCTACTATGGTACATCATTTAGCGTACTGTATTGGAAAGAAGGAGTAGCCGGTTGGAAGCGAATATCGAATGCAGCAGACGCCACACCCATGGTTACTGATACGACGTCGATCTGGAACTATACAAGCTACACGTACAGACGCGCCTCGAATTCGTATGGATTCTGCTGGCCGACAATTTCTATCGATACTCTCTCAACCAACGGAGGAGTATTTGCCTCCTGGTCGCAGCCGAGATATAAGGCGGCAACTCAGACGACGCCGGCAAGCATCGACACCAACTGGAGCGGCTATGTCCAGTATGATGTTTGGTATTCCACATCAGGAAACGGCGGTACGTCGTGGAACGCAGCTCAGAAGCTGGCAAATTCCGATATGGGTATGTATACCTACGCCGATAAATATCTCACCAAGAGCGGCAACACCTATTCTGCGCATCTTGTGTACTATGCCGATACAGCCGGCGGTGCAACAATCGGAACGGTAGGGTCATCCGGCGGAAGAGCAGCATTCAAGAGTCAGGATTGGTTCTACCAGAAGGTCGATTTTAGCCTCACCTCGGTTACAGGCGATGGATTGAGTCAGCCTGGTTCATTCACTCTGGAACAAAATTTCCCGAACCCATTCAATCCGGCCACAACGTTCAGGTTTTCGCTCCCAACAGCTTCTTCGGCAAAGCTCGCTGTCTATAACATGCTGGGGCAGGAGATCGCCACGGTTATCAACAGCAGCGTGACAGCCGGAATCCACGAGTACAATTTTGATGCCTCAAATCTTTCCAGCGGCATGTACATCTATCGCCTCACGGCTGATAAATTCTCTTCCGCCAGGAAAATGATGCTAATGAAATAGCTTTGAGAACGTCAATGACATGCGTGCCGCGAAGTCACACAAGCACAAAGAGGTTGTAGGACGTTGAACTGTTCAGTGCATTTATTCCTTCGCAGCGTTGAGAGAACTTCCCAACGAAATGTCACATGGTTCTTTCCGGCAGCGTCGTTTTCGCATGACGCTGCCGGGGGGATCGTTGCAGTCGAGAAGATCCAAATCATCTTTGAATTACTCAAAGGGCAATTCCGATGAACCTGAGAACGATGATCGCACACCTCCTCGCAGTGGGCATTGCAGGATTACTGCTTCTGTGTGATGTTGACGCACAAGTGAGCGCCGGAAAACTGACGGGGAAAGTCATAGATGCCGAGACGAAGGAGCCACTGATCGGCATCAGCGTAGTTATTTCGGGGACGAGTATGGGAGCGACAACGAGTATTGAAGGGTCCTATACCATGATCAATATTCCTCCGGGAAGCTACGATGTCAACGCCCGCAGTGTTGGGTATCGGGGACAGGTGGTAAGTAAGGTGGTCATTGTTTCAGGCATCACGAAAGAGATTAATTTTGCACTTGCCTCTTCTTCGATTGAAGTCTCCGAAGTGATGGTGGTTGCAGAGAGAGTCTTCTTCGAAGCCAAGGCCACGAACACAGTCAAAGTTCTGGATGCGGAGGCGATCAATGCCCTTCCTGTCCGGGGTGTGGCGCAGGCATTGGGCACCCAAGCCGGTGTGGTGATGGCGGAAGGCTCAGGCGGCGTTGCCGGCAATCCGGTTCTCAACGTCCGAGCCGGGCGGGGCGGCGAAGTGCTCTATATCGTCGATGGCGTCGTGCAGAATGATATTGTGACCGGTACGAACTACGCGCAAGTGGGGCAGGATGCGGTCGCACAGGCTTCGTTCCAGATCGGGGGATTCGAAGCGAAATATGGTCAGGCCAACAGCGGCGTGATGAATATCGCAACCCGAACCGGCGGGATTCAGTACACATTTGGAGGGGAGGCGGTTTCAAGTTCCTTCACCGATTCCTACGGATACCGGCTCTTTAATCTGTCAGCGTCAGGACCGATCATCCCCAACCTCAAGGGACATTCGTTTTTCATAAACGCGGAAAGAGGCTTGTTCGCTGACGAAGAACCTGTGGCGATTCCGCTCGAATTCAATTCCGATACAGTGTTCAGCAGAAAGACACTTCCGAACAACGACGGATCTGTTCTCCGTGTGACTGCCAATACAAAACATGAGTTGGGTGGTTCCACGCTCACTTTGAAGGCGAATTATAACACCCGCGACTCCAGAACATTTATACAGACGTATGAAAAATGGAATTCCGAACACAATCCGATTGTGACCAGCGACAACCTCTCACTCAGCGGTCAGTGGAGCCTTCCGCTGGGCGCTGCTATGGCGATGAACCTCACCGCGGGGTATAAATCTACATACCGGGTATCCGGAGACGGAGTCTTCAGAGATCGTCCTCTGCTTGAGTGGGGAGATACGACCTACAATAAGGGTCTGAGAAGCACAACCGGCCAGCTGGTCATGGGACAAGCTGTCAACGTTGATAACGTTGGTATCTTCTACAGGAATGGACGCCTGAACAACGCATATACAAAGATGGACAATAAAGTCATGTCGCTGGATTTCCAATTGTCCGGACAGGTTCAAAAGCATCTCGTTGAGGCGGGGGCATCCTTTGAACTCAATACGCTGCGTTATTACACTATCGCACCTTTGACGATTGCACGTGACTACCAGCGCGGAAAGCCGTTGGTGCAGGTCTATCGCGATCTGCGTCCGTACTATTTCGGGTATAATCTCTTCGGTCAGAACAAAACAGCTTCCGGCGCGTCTGAAGTCGTCGATACGGCAGGAAACACACAGAAGGTCGGTCCCAAAATGCCCTTCCGGGCTTCTGCCTATATGCAGGATAGTTACGAGCTTGAAGATCTCGTCATTAAATTCGGATTACGGTTCGACTATTTTGATTCCAAAGCAGACATTCTTAAAGATCCGACGCTCCCGTACGCTTTCGGGAATCCAACGACCTTTGATGATGCAGATTTTGTCAAGTCCGATCCCGAAGTGTATTTCAGTCCCCGGATTGGGTTTGCCTTTCCTGTGACACCGGTTACAAAATTTCATGCGCAATTCGGTGTCTTCATCCAGATGCCCAGGCTACTCGATCTTTATACAACACCATTCTATATGGAAGGACTCGCGTCGGATCAGAATCTGGGAATCAACACGGGACATCTCGTGAGCGAGAAGACCACACAGTACGAGCTCGGCTTCATGCAGGTGCTGGGAGATAACCAGGCCGGATTGAATATTACGGCGTTTTACAAGAACACGAAAGATCTGGTCAATTCAGCGACCACCTTCTTCCAACGCTCGCCGGGAGGGCAGACGCTTCGCTACTACGGTCCCACGAACTCGGATTTCGGAACGGTTCGCGGTCTGGCGCTGACGCTCGATGTGGCCCGGACCTCGTACATCTCGATGGCGATCAACTATACCTACGAGAAAGCGGAAGGTACGGGATCATCAACAACGTCATCCTATGTTGCCACATTCAGGAACGACGGCGGAGAAGTACCGAAGGTTATTGCCCCGCTCGATTTCGATCAACGTCATACAGGATCAATCAACGTCGGGTTTGCCACCAGGAAAGGGGAGCTTGGCTGGCTCGAAAACACCTCGGTGAATCTGCTGGCCACATTCAACAGCGGACGTCCGTATACGCCGCTGGTTCTTCAGAATGTCATGGTGTCCCAAACCAATTATGGCGAGACCAAGGGATATGTGAACTCTGCCTACGGGCCCGGATCCTTCCTGGTCAATCTGAGGATAGAAAGAGTTTTCCAGTTGGGACCGGTAAGGGTTGCTCCCTACCTCTGGGTGGAAAACGTATTCAATGTTATCAACGCTATGACTGTCTATCGCACAACAGGAAGCCCCTACACAACGGCGTATTTGGAATCGGATGAAGGGCGAAAAGTAGCGGCAGCCCAGCCGAATCCGGCATATTTTATTTCCGATTACAAAACTCTGGAACGGGATCTCGCGAACAATTTCGGCATTCCGCGGCTTGTACGTCTTGGCCTACGGCTGAACTACGGAACAGACTAAGCGGTATCACATCTGCGGGTCATTGGCAACTTATCTGAAAAATCAAGGAACAAGACGATATGACGAATAGAAAACATTTCGTGAGCATGATGATCCTCTTGGCGGTGAGCCTTCACGCTACAGGATTCGGGGAAGATATGCCGGGAATCAGAAAGACGTCACTCTCAAAAACATCGATGGCTGCCGTCTCGACGGGAAAGGTCGGTGAAGCCTTCCTGTTTGACATCAACAATGTCAAAATGCCGATG
>JAPLFO010000128.1 GCA_026390635.1 Ignavibacteriales bacterium | reverse complement strand
GCGCGATGAAGATACAAACCCGGACGGATCAGTCTGGCGACAGTATGAGACCGTGGAGTTCGGCCACATCTGGGCAAGAGAGATAGCCACGATGAGGCACAACCACATTAGACGCATGCTATACATCATAGTTTAGAAATACGGACGCACCCTGAACGTCGCACCCAGCTCTTTTTCCACAAGCTCCCGCGCACTGTTCTGATCGACATCATTCATACCGACCACCGACACGACCACACTCGGAATAAACTTCTTTGCCTCGCGAATAAATTCCAGCATCGCAGCGTGATACTTCGGGCCATCAAGTCTCATGAGTTCACCATACTGTACGGGATCGACAGAATTGAGACTCACCGAAACAGTGTCCACGATTCCTGCCAGTTCCGGGAGGATGTTCCGCTTGTGGATCCCGTTTCCGTGACCGTCGGTGTTGAGCCGGATCCGCCCGCCTTTCTGCTTAACCGAAGCGCTGACATCCTTTAACACATCCAGCCGGATTGTCGGTTCTCCGTAGCCGCAAAATACGATCTCATCGTATCGGAGCGGATCGCCGATCTGTTCGATAACTTCCCTTGCATCCGGTTCGCGGGTGATTTTCAGATTATGTCCCTTCACAACTGCTTCGCCTTTGCGATCGCAGAAGACACAATCTGCATTACATCGGTTGGTCAGATTAATATAGAGAGATTTTCCGAGTTGATAGGTGAATACCGGCGCATCCGGTTCACCCAAAGAAAACAGTCTCTTCGCGTTGAATGTGGTTGTGCGAACGACATCCTCCATCGTGGCATGACAGACTTCGGCGACCTTCGCCGCAATGAGCGGGAGATGTGACGGCTCGTTTCTTTTTCCCCGAAACGGTACCGGCGCCATGAACGGCGCATCTGTTTCGAGCATGATGTGATCATAGCCCACTGCGGCCAGCACATCGCAGGCGCTCGAATTCTTAAATGTTATGGATCCGGTGAACGAGATCAAAAATCCGGATCGTATGAGTTCAAGCGCCGTGTCAGCATCGCCGCTGTAACAATGGAAGACGCCGCGGTGTGGAAAGCCCAGGCCGGTGCGGTTGTTTCGCCGCCACTCGGGATGCGCGGTTACCACTTCCTTCACGAGAGCCACCGTGTCTGCCATGGAGTCGCGGGTATGGATGATCACCGGCAGGTCCCTCCGAATCGCCAACGCAATTTGCCGCCGGAACATTTCCAGCTGAACGGAGCGTGGCGATTTGTCGTAGAAATAATCCACGCCGATCTCTCCGATGGCCACAACCTTCGGATGATGGCTCAATTCTTCGATTGCGGTCAGCCCGGCATCTGAAATCCCGGCGAGATCAAGCGGGTGATATCCGACTGCAGCAAAGACCTCCGGGAAGCGGTCTGCCAGTTCCACCGCCTGACGGCTGGTGGCCAGGTCTGTTCCCGGCACAACACAAAATCCTACCTCTGCTTCTCCAGCGCGTCTGATAACAGATTCGATATCTTCATCATAATCGCCGTTAAACAGGTGGGCATGACTGTCAATCAGCATTTATGTTCCCAAAACATAGAGAGATTTCCTGATGTAAAACAATTTTTCATGACAAGAAGGTAGCAAAGGACGCGTGCAATTGCAACGGCAATAAGCCTTGACTATGTGCACGGTTTTAGCTATTTTTGTTATGCTTGCCAGCAAACGATGAGAACCGGAATGAGGGTGTATGAGCAAAACCAAATATGCATTGCATTTTTGCGTTTCCTGTAACAAGGAGACCAAAATGGAAGAACTCGGTACGATGGAAGGCGTGGAAAATAAGAAGTGGTGCCGTTGTACCCGGTGTCGCCATAGTTCCATGTTCGATCTCGATTCAAAGAAATCAGATGCAAAGGTGATCAAGTTCAATCGCGACGAATGCGTCAGCTATAATCCCGAACGTGTGTATACTGTCGGCGAGTGTATCTACCATACGGATTGGGACGATATGGGCAAGATCATGGGAAAAGAAAAGACTTCAAGCGGCGGCCAGGCGATCGTGGTCTCGTTTGAAAAGAATGGATCCCGAAAACTTATTGAGAATCTGGCCGCCGAAGTTTGATCGGCGGGGAAAACAAAGACGAAGGAGGTGAACGTACTTGGTCGGTATTGTTGTCAACGAAAATGAACCCATCGATCGCGCTCTTAAACGATTTAAGAAAAAATATGAGCGTTCGGGCGTGCTGAAGGAGTTCAAGAAACGTACCTTCTTCACCAAGCCTTCCGTTAAGAAGCGCATGAAGAAAGTGAAAGCAGTCCGGCGCGCACAACGCACGGACTTGGAAGAAAAGTCATAAAATAAAAGTCCGTTGCTTCACAGAAGCAACGGACTTTTCGTTTCTCCCTCCACGGTCACAATTCTATTGCGTCCTCCGGTACTTTTTTTCTGCTTTCCCTTTGGGGCAGACTCTTCCGCACATCATTCAACAACGAATCGAGACTCACGGGACCTCGGTTTGCAGGCACAGCGATCCTTGCCGGCGCGCTGCTTTGTTGATCTCCGGCCCGCCGCTGTGAAACAATCTGCGAACGACTCATCCCGGCATCGGGAGTGACAAAAGGAAGACGTCCCCCTTCGCCCGCCCCGGAAATCCGCGGTACGAGTCGGAAGAAAAACGATTCGTCCGGCATGACCGGTTCCGCCGCCGATACCTGGATGGAAATGCGGTCTTCGTCCTCGGTGACGCTGTACGGTCGCGGAGCGCGTTGCCGATTCCTGACAGCAAATTCCCGGATGGCACTGTGAACTCGTTCGCGTGCCTTCTCCATCTGAAGACTGGCGGCGAACATCATGCTGCGTAGGCTGTCGATATTGATATGCACATCGGAGACCATGGCAGAATCGGGATCAATAACAAAGAAGCGATCGGTCGGTGGAATTCTGCCCATTTCCGTGAGGAGTCGATCGGACGAAACATGTGCGGGCGGAGCCCCGGCGGCCATGATGGTATACGGCGCGTTGCACTGATCGAGAAATTGTCTAAACCTCACGCGCTGTGGTTCACCCAGCGTCGAGGCGATGTTGGACATCAGCGCACGCGTCAGCGTCGGCAACCCGGCATGAATGGCGATGGCGTTGTTGTCACCGACGAGCACAGAGGATTGAATCTTTTCGCATGCCACTGCAAGCAACGAGTCCACAGTCGCCTCCTGCTGCATCGTTGCACCCACGGCCTTGCATAATTGCGCGACCGTTATGGACCGGGCACGCGGCACCTTCGATTTGGCAACTTCAATACGATAGCCGGCGCCGCTCCGCTCATCGACGCGCAACGACGTTCCGGTTTTTTCGTCCATCGGCAGGGTTCCGTAGACCGCAAATTGCAGCGCTTCGTTCTTGTCCACTTTGGTGAAGAATGGAAAAATGCTTCCCTTCAGGATTCCCTCTTTGTACACATGCTCCACGGCGGCACGCTTGGCCGCCACATATTGCTGCAGATTGTCACGCTGCCGGTAGAGAACCACAGACATCAGCGCCAACACAGCAATAGTCGCAGCAACAGCATGCGGGATGTATCTCCTGGAAAACGGAAGCACCTCGCGGCGGACAGCCCGTTCACGATCCATACGCAACGAGAGATTCGTCCAGAACCAGTCGTTCGGAACGAGCGGGGGTTTGCTTCTCAGCAATGTGGACTGCTGCTTCATTTGCACGAGTATGGCCTGCGCCTCAGGATGTTCTTCGAGGTACTCCTCCACACGGCGCTTGTCTAATTCGCTGAGCGCGCCGTCCATATAGGACGAAAGATACTCGTCCAGGTGTTTTTCTATTCTGTTTTCCATATCGGCTCCAGCTTCTTCCTCAACAAGGCACGCCCACGGGAGAGCCTCGACTTCACGGTTCCGATTTCACAGCCCAATACGCCTGCAATTTCTTCGTACGACATCCCTTCAATGTCCTTCAATACGATCGGCAGCCTGAATTTTTCCGGGATAGCCTGAAGTCCGAGCGCCACCAGCTCGCGTGCGGAGTTGTCTTCCGGCGCTTCTGCAAATTCCTGCGGCAGCGTTTCATCCGGATTCTCTGTGAGAGAATGAAGAGAAAAGATCTTCCGCAATTTGCGTGAACGGATTTCGTCGCGACATCTATTCACCGCAATCCGGTAGACCCATGTGTAGAAGGCAGACTCGTTTCTAAACGTCGGCAGGGCCTTGTATACTCTAATAAAGACTTCTTGCGCAAGGTCATCCACGAGGGTCTTGTCGTTAAAAATCGAATAGATCACATTTCGCACGCGTTCCTTGTACCGCTCTACGAGATACCGAAAGGCATCCCGATCACCGGCCTGGAATACGGCAATAATGGCCGCATCGCTCTGTTCTCTCAATGCCAGATTCGTTCGAAACATCGTTTTTTGTTCGTCGCCTTGGTTAGTTGTTTTCACGTTTAGACGGCCGCTTTTCCTTATTGTTCCCCTTAATAATGCATTTTTTTGAGAAAAACGTCAACTCTCACTGGTCGCCGAGCCTCCCTGACATGGCTCAGGATCCGAGGCGACACAATATCCACGCCACAGTTAGCTCGAAAGCCGCGACAAATGAAAACGGCCTCCCTTTGCGGGGAAGCCGTTTGTTTGCAGAAGCTTTTTGACAGACTACACTGTCGGGGCAGCCGGTGTTTCGTCCTTTTCTTTCGCTTTGATTTCCTGGACTTCCTTGCGGACTTCCTGGGCTTTGCGTTTTAGGTCATTCATGGCCTTGCGGACACGTGTTCCGGCAGATTTGTTCCCTTTGTCGTAGAACTTGATAAAGTCCTTCTCAAAGCTCTGCACGAGTTCTACCACTTCATTGTATCGGCTCATAGCAAACCTCCATGGTTAGTGAATAAGGGTTGATTTTGTTGAATATTTTCGTTTGTTGCGAACCTTGAAGTATTCTTTCTTCAGTAGATCCAGATGAGTTTCCGTCTTCGACAGTGACATCTTCTTCCAGCACTTTTTGAGTGAAGAGTTGGCAAGCTTCACGCAATCGTGCCGCGTTATGTGCCTGAAAATAATTGTCGACCAAATCCACGATTCCGATGTTCTTCTTGATCGGCCTTGGAACGATCATTTTTCCCTTTAGGAATATTGACTTAGTTGGCATCGTCTTAGTTCCAGCTTCTGGTGTTCCTGTCAACTATCGAATTCATTACAATTAACGACTTTTTCAAACCACTGTCAAGGAAAATATCGAAAACAGCTCATTTTGGGGGGATCGAAAATATGAGAAAATACTGAGGAATTATGGAGATTTCTAGAAGTTTGCAGTATTGTCAGTCAATTTACGCAGTTTTACCATGTAGATCCAAGCGGAACAAAGGAGGATGAAGACGGATAGTATGATGCCATCACCAAGAAAAAGAACCGATTTCGCCTCAAAGAAAAAATCGGAATCATCTGCAAAATTACCCAGAATTGCTGGAAAGAAAATTGATGCGCCGACGCGAAAAAAATAGCCTTGCCAGAGAGACTTCTTCAAGAAGAACAGAGTGGCACAGAGGACACCAGTCGCAAAGGAAAAGAGGATAACTGAGCAAATGGCAAGAATATTGGGTTGTTCAATTTCGAGCACTTCCGGAATCTTGTAAACCGTCCATAGAAGCGAGGACAGCAGTATCGAAAAAAGAACGGAATGAGCAGATTTGATTTCTATCAACGCGAATCCGCGAAGTGCAATTTCTTCGGCAAAGAAAACTGTCAGCGAGAAAAACAGTATCGCGGGAATGTCGAACAATACTGCCAGCGCTATTGTTGCCGCATTCTCAAGTTGAGAATAGGCCAGTTGTTTTGCTGCCAATCCTCCACCAACAGCAATGGCGGCAAGCGCCAGCGGCAAGATGAACCAACGCAAATTATCCCAGAATCTCCAATTTCTCAATCCAAGAATCGAGACGATGTCGGATCGATGCTTGGTCTTCCGCCAAATGAGAAAAACGACGCAAAGAGCTGCAATTACTTTCGCATCAAATACGAACTCCCAAACATAAAACGTGGTAGAGACTCCCCAATAGGCGGCAGCCCCGGAAATGGCGGTAATAGCAAAAACAGCAAGTGTGAATTTGGTCAAATTACCCAATGAGGACACTTCCTCCATTCACATTGAGAATCTCGCCTGAGATGTGTCTGGCGAGATCTGATGCCAGGAAGACCACAGGACCTGCAATATCCTCAGCAGTCGCTATCCTGCCAATCGGGGTTCCTTTCCGCACTTCCTTCGCGGTCTTCCGATTCCTCAAGACCTCTGCGCTCATGTCCGTATCGACCCATCCAGGTGCAACAGAATTTACATTAATGTTGAACGGCCCCAGTTCACTGCACAATGATTTCGTCAAAGAAATAATTGCTCCTTTCGAGGCCGCATAATGAGAATGAAACGCCTCGCCTCGTTGGCCGGCCGTGCTCGAAATATTAATGATTTTCCCGTCTTTTTGCCTTTTCATAATTCACCCCGTCTCTCTGCTTATGTAGAACACTCCATTGAGATTCACATCGAT
>JAPLFO010000193.1:12009-16476 GCA_026390635.1 Ignavibacteriales bacterium | reverse complement strand
GCATTTTCATTTACTGGACGTCATGCTGAGCAAGGCCGCGAGCTCTCCCTCGACGCGCTTCGCTTGCTCGGGATGACGCTCGCGGCCGCGTCGAAGCATATCCCCGTTCAGACAAAACACAAGATTATTTTTTGGAGGCGGCACTAGTAATGAAATATCTGCAAAATAGTATCGGCAGCCGATCGCACCTGCTCCAGCGACACATCCAAATGCATAACAGCACGGATCGACTCCATTGTTCCGGCAGAAACGAGGATTCCCTTGGAACGCAGCAGTTGGATAACCTGGTCAGGAGTCTTCCCGGTTTTTACAACATTCACAATCACGATATTCGTCTGAACACTCTCCAAATCGATGGAAAAGCCTGTACAGGAGGAGACGGCTTTTGCGAAGTATTCTGCCTTCTCATGATCCTCGTGCAGCCGATCCCGATGATGATCCAGCGCATAGAGAGCGCCGGCGGCGATGATGCCCGCCTGACGCATTCCACCACCGATCACTTTTCTCCACTTGTGTGCCCGTTCAATGAATTGAGCAGACCCTACAAGCGTTGAGCCGACAGGCGCACCCAACCCTTTCGAAAAACAGACAGAAACGCTGTCGAAATATCGGGCATACTCGGCTGGAGAGATACCTGTCGCAGCACAGGCATTCCACAATCGCGCACCATCCAGATGGAGCATGAGACCAACTTCTTTTGCAAATGCGGAAATTGCTTTGATCTCTTCCAGAGGATAGATCGTACCACCGGCACGATTGTGAGTATTTTCCAGACAGACCAGGCGCGAGCGCGGCATATAGTAGAGTTTCGGACGTATGGCGCGGCGCAATTGCTCGACCGTTATGGCACCCCGAACACCTTTGATGGTCTTCACTTGAACTGCAGAAAGAACAGCCGGCGCCGCTGTCTCATAGTTGAAAATATGCGCGTCTTCTTCACACATGATCTCGTCACCGGATTCGGTGTGTGCTTTAACGGCGAGTTGATTACTCATGCAGCCGCTCGGGACGTAGAGGGCTCTTTCTTTTTCCAGCAGTGCAGCCACGCGTTCCTGCAGCGCGCAGACAGTGGGATCTTCTCCAAACACATCGTCACCCACTTCTGCCGACGCCATTGCCTGGCGCATGGCGGCTGTGGGACGCGTCACCGTATCGCTCCGCAGATCAATCCAATGGTCATTCATGATTCTCTACCTTCCAGGTTTTTCTTCACTATTGCATTCATCAATTTACGACCGTGCGCACTGAAAAAAGTAACGACCGTCACCAGTGCAAGAATTCTCGCGAGCAAATCCCCATGCTCGGTGTAGAATGTTTTTATTGTCCGGGGCTGGATGGCAGCCGTGATCGATGTCTCCACATACATTTCCGTCCTTGCGATCATCGTTCCCCAGGGATTGATAACAGACGAAATCCCCCCGTTGGCACATCGTACCACCCATCGCCTGTTTTCGATTGCACGAAGCACTGCATATTGATTGTGCTGCCTTGCACCCGATGTATTGCCCCACCAACTATCGTTTGTAATGAAGACCAGGAATTCCGCACCGCGGTGTACGAACGATGCGACGAACTCCGGAAAGATCGATTCGTAGCATATCATGGAGAGAAATTTTGTGCGCAGGCGGCCATCCGCAAATATGGTGCTGTCCTTCCCCATTCCCCAATTGCTGATCCCGACATTCCATCGGAGCGGTTCGATGAGAAAGGGAACTGCCTCCGCATACGGAAGTCGCTCAGCAAACGGAACCAGACGCATTTTATCATAGATCTGAATCAAGTCACTTCCGGGCTGCAGATAGAGAATTGCGTTGAAGACATCGTACCGGACATCCGTACCCTGAATCATGGCACTCGAGCCAGGGGATTCTCCTCTCCGATAGTATTTCGTGTCCGGGAATCCGCTGATGAGGCTGATTCCATCCGGTTCCAATTCCCCGCGAAGCTTCATGAGCTGCTCCGGATGTGTTGGCAAGTTGAAGAGAATCGCCGTTTCCGGAAGCACTGCAATGGCCACTGAGTCTTGTTTCAGCTCTCGAATCTTTTGGATGTACCGCTCCGTCTGCGCATCCCGTCCCGCTTGTGTTCTTCCGCCTTCCCATTTTTCCCACGGATCCAGATTTGGCTGAATAATTCCCACACGGATTGAGGACGCATCGATCGCCACAAGTTTGTTCTGATTCAGTCCCATTGTGTACACATTGGGAAGCATGTACAGTAGAAGAAATGCCCCCGTCAGGACAATGCTCTTTCGTGCGACGATTGATTCCCCGCTTCTCCACGAATCGATCAGGAGAACAGCGATCATATTGAGAGTGAGCAGCCAGAAGGAAATCCCATATACTCCGGTGATTTCTGCAAATTGAATTTTCACGAGTTGATATGTTTGCGTGTTTCCCAGTGTCAGCCACGGGAAGGAAAACTCACCGAGTGCGTAGAGCCATTCAAACGTCACCCAGATACAGGGAAATGCAAGCAACGCGGCCGTACGTCCGAGATTTTTCTTCACAACAGCATAGACACCCATGGGCAACAGGAAATAGAACGGTTGCCAAATCAGAAGCAACACACCCGCCATCATCAGGTACGGATCTTTTGCACTCGTGAATCCCCCGACCCAATAGAGGGTGAAGAGTGACGCCAGGGAAAAAGCGCCATAGAGGAGTCTGAAGCGCATCCCCACACGCATTGGCCGGTCCATTAAAAGGATTAATGGGACAAATGCGACCGACGCCAGAATCCCGAAAGGAACAGGCGGAAATGAGAGGGCAAAAAGGAAACTGAATGCGGCAGCCAGACCGAAATTACCGGAGAGGCTCCGTCCTGCCGAAGCGAGAATGTTTTTCAATGACCGACCAGAGTGCAATAATGAAAGAGGCCACGCACGTTCCGATGACCGCACCACCAAGAACATCTGAAGGATAATGAACGCCGACATAGATACGCGTAAATGCAATAAGCGCCGCAAACAAATAAAATGCGGCCGCATAGGTACGATAATAGAATGCAAAGACTGTTGCTGCTGCAAAATTATTCACCGCATGCGACGACGGAAAAGAATATCCGCTCCCGCAGCCCACAAAGGTTCTCACATCCGCAAGAGTCCAACACGGTCGCAGACGGCTAAATATCGGTTTAATGGCGAATGAACTCAATTGATCACTGCAGACGATGGTGACGATGAGCATCAGACACACGACCCTGGCGCGGCGCTTTCCCCGAATCATCGCAATGCCCATCCCGAGAATCAACAACACCTGCACAGCGCGGAACTTATTCAAGTCCGTCAGCGCCGGCATGATAACGTCGAACAGCGGATTACCCAGCGAATGATTCACGAAGAAGAAGAGCGCTGTGTCCAATTCCTGGAAAAATGACATCACGGTGATTTCCTTCTTCTATTGAGCCAGACGACAAGCCATACTGTCGCCGCTCCAATCAGAATGCCGGTAATCCATCTGCTGTAGAGCGATAGATAGTCGCCGATGCTTCTCCAATTTTCACCCAGCAACGTCCCGGCATAGAGCAGGATGACGTTCCACACCAGTGCGCTCGCAAAACAAAGCACTGTCGTTTTCCCCAATCGCAGTTCGGACATTCCGGCAAAAAAAGAGATGACAGCGCGCGTGCCGGACATGAATCTGTTCGCCACGATGATCCAGTAACCGTATCGCTGGAACCATGCTTCCACTTTGTGAATCGCTTCCAGCGGAAGAAATCCTATTTTCTTTTTTTCGATGATGGCCAATCCGAACCAATCGCCGACAATATACATGGTGACGAAGCCGAGCGTACTGCCGGCCGTTGACGACAGCAGCGCGGGCACAAAAGCTATTTTGCCCATCCCCACCAACGAACCGCCGAAGACGAGCATGACATCGCTCGGCGATGGCGGAAAAATATTCTCGATATATGCCAGCACAAACAATACTCCATAGATCCAATAGGGATTCAGCAGGGATATAGTGGAAAAGAAAGATTCCATTGAATTATTCCCCGGTCGAATTGATGACTGCGATTGCCTGTGCGGCAGCACCCTCTCCCCGACCGACAAATCCCATCTTCTCATTTGTCGTTGCCTTGACGGAAATGAGATCCACGCCAACCTGCAATGCGTCCGCAATGTTTTTCCGCATCTGTTCCACGTACTGCGCGATTTTGGGACTTTCCATCACAAGCATGGAATCGACATTCTCGATAGTGAAATTTTTCGAGCGGAGCAGGTCCCCAACACGCATTAAGAGAAGGATGCTGGAAATATTTTTGAACGACGGATCGGTATCCGGAAAGTGCTTCCCGATATCGCCGAGCGCGGCCGCACCCAGCAAGGCATCCGCGATAGCATGGACAAGTACATCCGCATCAGAATGGCCGAGCAATCCTCTGGCGGATGGAATTTCAACGCCCCCGAGCACAAGCGGACGCCCGTCGGTAAATTGGTGTGCATCATAGCCGATTCCCGCACGC
>JAPLFO010000193.1:0-11937 GCA_026390635.1 Ignavibacteriales bacterium | reverse complement strand
CTTCCCGCCATTCGATAACGAGATCGGCAACGTGCGCTGATCGCGGACCGATCTTCAGCACTTTGATCAATTCTTCCACCAATGAGCGATCGCCCTCGGCGATAATCTCGACAGAGCCATCTGGAAGATTTTTTACCTGTCCCACAAGCCCGAGGCCCGCAGCATGTTTGTGGACGAACCACCGGAACCCAACGCCCTGCACCAATCCCCGTGCGACGATGTGAATGCCGGTGCCGTTCAATCCTCCTCCTGCCAGCGGGTTTTCCAACGAATTTTGTCCAGCATTGAATCGGAAAGTTCAGACACCAATATTCCAAAAATGATCAATGCAGCCCCGATTGCTCCGATCACTCCAAGCATTTCGCCCAGAATGATGTACGCAAGAATGGCGGAGACTACAGGCTCAAACGTGTAGAGAATCGCGGCGCGGGTCGGTGTCGAATACTTCTGATATTTTGTATTTGCATAGGTCGTCAGGACGGTCGCAAACAATGCCATGTACAAAATCTGCCAGAGGAGCGACCAGGAAGCAATGAACTTGGATTCTTCAAACGGCACCAGAGTCCATGCGATAACGGCCGTCACGAGCAGTTGCATAAATCCCAACTGAACGAAATCGTCTTCTTTTGTATAGACATCAATATAGACGATATAGATGCCGAAGAGCAGTGCCGCCACGAGTGTAATCAGATCCCCTGTTGTAATCCCGGCGCCGGTCGGCGATGTCAGGAAGAAGAGACCCAACGTGACAATGACCACACCCAGAACGTTGCCGATCTTCGGGAGCCGCCGTTCGACGATGAGCTGTACCATGGGTGTGAAGATCACCATGGTTCCGGTGACGAAGGCGGATTTTGATGCGGTCGTGTCTTTTAGCGCCACATTCTGCACGATCAAACCGATGCCCAGCAGAAGTCCGAGAAACAGGCCGCGCCGAAACGCGCGAGCCGTCATCGTGCGGATGCTGCGCCGGAAAAGGACCGAGAAACAAGTGAGAGCAACGGTGAAGCGAAGTGCCACAAAGAGGCAGGCGGAGGCATACTCAAGGCCAAGTTTCATCACGACGAACGTACTTCCCCAGATAACGGTCATGGCGAGAAGTACAGACTCTGCTTTTTTGCGGCTCGTCATTCTTTTGTCAGCCCGTATGTTTCAAACAATGCGCCCCATTGCGACGTGCGCCGCACCTTGTCCATCAAGGGCTTTCCTTTCAACGGCCACCAAAAGTAGTCGTGGTAGAAAAAGGAAGAATAGACGAACAGATACACCAGCGGTGTATGAAAGAGCAACTTCTGCAGAAAGCGAAGAGGGCCAAACCAGAAAACACCCCCGGCGCGGCTCGCAAGATTGTCCCCGACGGTAAAACAGAAATTAACCTGCGAAATATTTTCACCTTCAATCGTAATCTCGCGCGGGTCTGCGCAACCGAGTTTCCGCTCGTGCGCGAGGCGCAGGTACGGAATGGTCAACGGATCGAAACCCATCATCTTCGCCGCGACCGCATCGATCGCTACCTGATCGGCACCGGCAAGAATGAAGTTTTTTTCGACCGGAATCATCGTACGCGGCCCCGGTCCGCTGCCGCACAACGTACCATCCATCACGGCAAACAAACCGGGATGAATCTCCTGTTGGATCGCGAGAAGATCCACGAGCGTTTCGTGGATCCAGGTATGCGTGTAGTGCCGACGGGTATTCAGCAGTCCGCCAAAAGCATTTTTCATCGCACCCGTTGTCGTTGTATAGATATGGGTCTTCATCGTCGGCAGGTGAACGATGTTCTTGCCGATAAAATATTCCGGAATAAGGATCCCATCCGGGAATATTTTGTCCAGCACTATCATCCCCGCCTTGGGCTTATATTCGATCCACCGGATATCTTCGGGCACGAAATTGAATTTTTCTTCCACTCTGTATTTCTTGTAGAGGGGGGCCAACCGGTTAAGTTCCTCTCCGCGGTAAGGATCCGTTACCACCGTATTGTTATGGACCGAGACAAGATCGCGAAAGCCCGCCTGCTGGAGGGCCAGGATCGTTCCTTCCAACTGCCAGGGAGTGGTGTTCGCACTCAAAAAAGGGAAATGCCAGGAGATATTGTCTTTGAGAATGGTCTTCACACCGGGAGCCAAAGTGCTTTCGACTCCGGCCAATGTCATCAGCGCTCCAATATCCTGCAACACGGTCGCCGGCGTTGTTTTCAGGACGGCGACTTTAGAACGGGACATACTCATTCCTTTCTTTCCATACACATCCTGCCATCGTCAGGCATCTCTCTTCAAACCGTACGCTTGAATTTTTCTATAAATCGTCGGCTTGCTGATGCCGAGCGAGACGCACGATCGCGCTATATTCCAGTCCATTTTATCGAGGATAATTTTGATGTACGATTTTTCGACTTCTTCCAGAGTCCAGATTCCGACTTCCAGTTGATTTTTAAAGGCACCGTCATTACTGCGGAGGATTATCGTTTCTTTTTCCAGCACGTCACCCCTGGAGAGAACGACAGCCTGCGTCAGGGCATTCTCCAACTCGCGCACATTGCCGCGCCAATCATGATTCTTCAGCATATCCATGACACCATCGCCGATTTTGCGGACGCTCCGGTGAATTTTCAAATTGATCTTGTTCAGCAGATGGACAACGAGTGCTTCGACATCGTCCTTCCGTTCCCGCAGAGGAGGAATATGGATTGTGAAAACGCTGAGGCGATAGTAGAGATCCTCGCGGAAGCGTCCGGTACGGACAAGTTCTTCCAGATTTCTATTTGTCGCGGCGATAATCCGGGCCCGCACCGGAATCGAGGTTTCGCCACCGACGCGCTCGAATTCCAATTCCTGCAACACACGGAGTAATTTCACCTGCAAACTTTCGGACATCTCCGAGATTTCGTCGAGAAATACGGTGCCCTCTCCGGCAAGTTCGAACTTTCCTTTCTTGTCGCGGATGGCATCGGTGAATGCACCGCGCACATGGCCGAAGAGTTCACTTTCCAGCAGTGTTTCCGTCAGCGCCGAACAATTGACCGCAACGAACGGCTGGTTTTTTGTCACACCGCTGTAATGAATGATTTTCGCAATCAGTTCTTTTCCCGTGCCGCTTTCGCCCTGCACGAGTACCGTTACACGGGTGTTGGTTGTCTGTCCGATTTTTTTGTAGATCTCGCGCATGCCGGTTGATTTGCCGATCAGCGTGTCATTCAGCTCATGGTCGGCAATTTCATCGGGAAGGAATGCGGCGAGGCGTTCGCTCATCAGGCGATTTTCCAACGCGCGCTGGATGGAAATCTTCAGCCGGTTGATATCGATCGGCTTCTCGAGATAGTCGTACGCTCCCTTCTGCATGGCAGCAATAGTGGATTTCATATCATCGAACGCCGTGATGATGATGACGGGCATGTTGGGATCGGATTCCTTCATCCGGGCCATGATCTCCAGGCCATTTGCATCCGGCAAATTGACATCGGATACGATGAGGTCCGGGGATTCGCGCTTCCAGAGATCAAGGCCTTCCGCTCCATTCGCTGCAGCAAACGTCGAGTAGCCCACTTCCGCAAGATACATGCGCAGCGTCTCTCGCGTTGATTCATCATCATCGATGATGAGTATTTTCGTCATGTCGAGAGTCCTTCTCGAAGAGTGATACGGAAAATTGTTTCCCCGGGACGGCTCGAAAAAAGTTCCAGTGTGCCGCCATGCTGTTCGATGATGCGCTGCGATATCGGCAGGCCGAGTCCTGTCTTTGTCCGCTTTGTCGTGAAGAACGGCTCGAAAAGCCGGTCCTCGTTTTCAACGCCCGGTCCATCATCGAGGATCTGGACGGAGACGCTCCCGTCCGCCTGACGATCCGTCCCGGAAATTTTGATCGTTCCGTTCTGATTGATAGCCTCAATGGCATTGCTGAGCAAATGGAACATCACTTGTTGCATTCTTTCCGCGTCGACCCGGATCTTCACGGAGGGGACGTCGACGGCGACACAGATATGCCGTTCATCCATGTCATGACGCAGCGAAGTAAGCTCACGATCGATGATATTCCGCAGATCACATTCGGTCGGAATCAATTCGTATTCGCGCGACAGCGCAAGCACATCTTTTACGAGGCGGTTGAGCCGCCTGACTTCTTTCACAATAACGCGAAGGTGATCTTTTTCGGCTTCAGGAATCTCGCGTGATTCCAGCAAGATATCTGCGTTGAGTTTGATGGCATTCAGCGGATTCTTGATGTCGTCAGCCATCATCGAGGATGTCCGCTCGATGATCTCCCACTGGCCGTTCTTCCGGATCTGGATCGGATCGTTTTCCATAATTGATAATGTAATGAAAAATATTGCTTGATAAAAGCGCCCCCTGCATGTACATTGAGGGAAATTGCTTTTCCTGAAAATGCGGACATTTCGTGAATTCCTGGAACCGGGCATATTCCGTCTTCATTCATGTATTTCTCGCGAGTGCGTTGGCCGCAATTGCGATCCTCCTCGTTGAGAACGCACGGCTGCGCTCAAATTCACCGAAAACAAACCACGTTGCGACGATCGCTGAAGGGGACACGCTTGCCGGATTTGATGCGTTCGAGACACACACCGGAAATGCGATAAGCCTTCCGGATTCTTTGCGCCTGTTCTTTTTCTTCAAGGCTTCGTGTCCGCTCTGTAGGGAGGTCTTTCCCGTCTGGAACAGAATCGCGGACAGCCTTACCGGGATTGGTATCTATATCACAGGCATTTCTTTCGACAGCGAATCAGAGTCCCCTGCTGAACCGGCACACTTCCCGACCGGCCGCCTGAACAAACCACGTGACTTCGCGCTGCTGAACCGCCTCTTTTCGGTGCCAACCACGGCTCTCACTGATCGTAGAATGAAAATCATCAGGATCTGGCAAGGTCTCGTTGATCCGGCGCTTTGTGCCGACATCATCCGGGCGTCGCGATCATTCTCCGCCCGGCAATGAGCAATCACTTCTTCAGATTGCGGAGCAACACCAGGCATTTGGACCGATGGGGGAACAATAGATGAACGTTGAATGAAGCCGTCCAAAGCATTATGGTTTAACAAGATAGAAGAAGTCACTCATCCACACACTACGGAAAGCAAATTGCTCAAGAGTACCGTGGGATCCAGACAACGAGAAACCAGCGTCTCAACATTCGGCGAACTTCAGAACGCAGAAAGCCCTCTCTTGCGCCCAATCGTGGAACAACATGCTGGTCTGCTTTTCAGGACGGCATTGCTTATGACCGGCCTCCCCGACGAGAGCCTGCGCTGCGCTCGTGCAGCTTTTGTCCTTGCGGCACGGCAGACTGGTCATCGCGAAGAACCCAATGAGATGCAACTCTGGCTGCTGCGGCATCTTCTTGATTTGGTGAAACATACGGTATGTGGCAGGCCGAAACCCGGCGCCCTTGGCAAGAGCATTCAGAGCCTCTTGTTGACATTGGATCCAGTCTATCGAGAAGTGATCGTCCTGAGGCACTGCCTGGGACTCAACCTTCACGCGATCGGCGAGATACTTTCGCTGCCGGAGAGAAAGGTGAAGTCCCGCCTTTCGATTGCGAGGCAGATGCTTCACGACCACAGCACAGCAAGAAAGGATTCCTAGTCGATGTTACACGATGACAATATTGACTTGATCCATCGTGTACTGGATGGGAGCGCGTCAGCAGCGGAAGAAGTTGCGTTGCACGACCTTCGTCGTGAAAATGAGGAGGCAGAAAACTATTGCCTGACTATGGCAGATATTTATGAGAGACTTTCGTCTTGCCAGCGTATCGCTGCTCCGTCCAACCTCGTTGATGGAATAATCCATGATTTGCAGCAACGCCCTTATGTGGCATTGAACAATGAAGCAACGGAAACGATCCGGCAATCTGTCGTGCGATGGTTGAAGCGGGTTTTCCGGCGGCATCCCAATTGATTGCCTCTGCGTCCATCTCATTTCTGAGAAAGCTCCCCTATTTCCCCATAATTTCAAACGTCACCGATGCTTCCGTCCGTTCATCAGGCGGAATTTGGACCAGCCAACGAGTCAGTGCGGTGTACGCTCCGATGTATGTCGGGATGGAATTGAATATTCCGTCCTTGCGTTCCGTCGCAAACAGACGGGGTTGCTTCGTCGCGATTGCGACAAGCATTTCTGCAGCATGCTTTTGTGCCGGAGGTAGTTGGGCACGAAGCCGGATGCCGGATGCGCGTGCATCCACCGACGGAAATTCGAATTTCCTGCCCGCGAGAAGCTTATTCTCCTGCATATAGCCATTTGGAAGGAGAACTCTCACAGTATCTGCACTCAGGCTCAACAGCGTAAGGTAGCAATCCTGTGATGCAATAATGAAAGCGATTACTTCGTCGGCATCCGATCCTGCGGCACCCACTGCAAAAATATCTTTGTTCAATGAAAGCTGCACTATAAATCCCGGATCGGATTTACCCACCTCTTTCATCACCTCAACATCCATAACGACTGAATAGAGTTGCTGACCCGTCATGCCATCGGCGGCAACCGCATCGAGCCCTTCCTTCAGCACCTGTTGCTGAAGGATTCTACCGAAACAGGTAGAGCGATGAGCTTCCGAAAAGAGATCGAAATATTTCGTGGCTTCTCCCACCATGTGTTCAGACTGCCACCGTGCCTGTTCGGACTGCACCTGCATGCCCACAATCTGACGAACAGCTTCCGCTTGCGCCTGCTTGATTGCCTCAGCACGTGCTTCCTTCAGCGTCATCGACGGAGTAACCAAGATGACTCCTTTTACGCCGCGAGCCCATTCTCCGGTCTGACTCCAGACAGGCAGGACGAGGGACGAGAGAAGAATGAGCCAGCAACTCAAGACGGAAATTGTTTTCATCAGAATTTCACGAGCATTTTTTGTTTGTCTTTTGTTATGACCTGCGGCATTTGCATGCGCTGATATTCGCGGCGGGATATATACGGAACGGCACTATTCTCATCGCGCACATAGTCTTCCATCTCCTGAACAGTAATGACACCGTCACGGTTGGTGTCTGCCGCTCCCTGAAGCCCTTTCAGGAAAAAGTATGTAAATAGACTATGCTGTTTTTCCGGATACCAATTGCTCACCTGATCTGATGTTGCGGATGCGAACAATGTCGCATTCTCCTTAGCCAGGAGCGGATGCTCGACGGTCAGATACAACGGGCTTGCGTTCTTAATGAGCATTTCTCCTTTGGCACTCAATCCGCTGAAGCAGGCATCCAGCACTACATTGAGGCTCCTGCAGGGCAACCGCGAGAGATCATCGTAGAAATCATCGAGCGGATACGCATTATCACTATTGACATAATTCGGGTTGCAGTCTGCGGGCACAAAAAATGCTTTCCGAATGGACGTACTCGGGGCACCGTGTCCGCTATAATAAACAAATACATCGGAGAGTCCCGGTTTGACGTACCCGGGCAATTGTTGGCGAATAAGCGTCTTAAATACTCCGGCAGTGATTGTCTGCGCGGGATCGCGCGGGAGGATATTCCGCTCATCGTAGCCCAATACATTAATCAAATACTGCCTTATCGCAAGCGCATCCTGTATGGCATGATCCACCTTGGGCACGGACGGATCCTGATAGTCGGAAATGCCAATGACCACGGCAACAGCATTCGGATTTTTCATCGATGTGCGCGGGATATCGGCATCGACGTCGGAGTTGCCGAGCAAAAGCGTCTTCCCTTGAAGACCTCCCTTCGATTTCTCCAGAGCCTGGGCGATGAGATATTTTTCGGCGATCAACTGTCCTTTCATCGACTCAATAGCAAGTTTCAGCGCCTCGCGCGTAGCGCCTCCAGAGACTGAAAGCAACATCGCTTTATTGTAGTATGCTGTGTTGTACCAGTGTGATTCTTTCTTTTCCGCCCGATAGCTTCCGAGCACTTGTCCTTCCAGACTCCGGACCTCCAAATATACCTGGGCTTCCCCCTCCACCTTCCCGAACGGCAATCCAATGACGACGAGCGGCAACCACAATAAGCCCCATGGGTTGTTGGTATATGTCAGCTTCTCAATCTTCACATTCACGTCAACTTCGTTCGTCCCATTGTAAAATATCGTTCTTGTCAGATCAGATTTGATTGTATTGACGATAGAAAGTTTCACTTCCGGTTCGATGAACATATCATCCATTTTCTGTTCATCGAACCGCACGTAGATATTCGCCTTCAAGCGTGCCGGACTGTTGATGTCCGATGTATAGTCGATGAGGGGAGTTGCGCAGCCGCTGAGAAGAACCAAAAAAAGCGCAAGGGGACAAGGATTATTTATTAAACGTTGCATAGGATTCACTCATCATTGTAGTTTCATGCGGGAGAGCACGTACAGAATTTCATTTTCAGGATCGCGCCAGCGGGCAACAATCGCGATCCCCTCCAGCGTCGCCGCCACAGACTGGCGCTGCAGTGCTTCTCCGGTGATCACACTGCTCTTCTGCAGACTCTCGAGTTTTGTGTGTTTTTGACGGGCGAGGTTCAACCGGGCGTGTTGCTCGGCGATATTCCAGGAACTCGTCTCATAGTAGTAGCGTTCCGCCATACCGACTGCATGTGCGTATCCCTTCTCGGACGGCAATGTTGTGACCCACTCCGGCTTCGGCAGTTTCTCAGATTTCACAAGATTTTTCTGAAGCGGTGCACTAAGACATGTTGAATCAGCTGCCAGAATAATTGTGATCTTTGAATCAACGAATTTGTCCACAATCACAAAACGATGGAGCACTTGTTCACACAATGCCGTATCGAATTGCTCTTCGTATTCGGAGCTCATTTTCACCGTACCACCTTCAGTCGCCCAAAAGGCATCGCTGCCGACAATCGTGCTTCGTCGATTGATAGCATATACTTCACACGCAAAATGAAAGGCGCGCACAAATGCGGAATCCTGGTAGTACGACGTCCGTGCATAGCCGACAGCATGTGCCGGGCAGGGAATGCTTTGGGGAAATAAGAACCAATGCGGGTACGACTGGGCGACCATCAACGGAGAATAACAGACCGCCGTTGCGAAGAGAATAAGCGAATAGCGGCGGAGTTGTAGAAATTCAGGCATGAAGGTGCATGAAGAATGTAAAAGAAAAGGGCGGAGCACCTTTTACGATGCTCCGCCCACATCTGCGGCGATTATTTCTTGCTTTGTTCGTACTTCTCGACTTCACTCTCAAGTTCTTTGTACGCTTCCGACGCACGCACTTTCGTATAGACTTGTTCGTTCTTTTTGATCTGCGCCTTGAGCGCTTCCTGGGCAGCACCCAGCGGATATTCAATCAGCACATATACCCGCCAGATATTTCCGTCTTTCATCGGCTGCTGTTTCTTCACCTTCGAGCCGGACAGAGTCGCCGACGTAATTGTTTTTGATGCCTGCGTGAACTGATCCAACAACTGCGAATCTTGTCCCAGACCTGTTTCTTCCTGGAAACGTTTCTGCATAGCCTGCACCTTTGTCTCAACTTGTCGTGCCAGATTTGTGCGCGCCGCCTGAACAGCTTTGTCAACGGCAAGTTGCATGTCCTGTGACGTCGCTGTGGCAGTCTCAAAGAGCGAATTCGGATCTTCCGGTTTATTCAAATACCAATCCGGAACATCTCCCTGGGATGCTGACTGGAGCGGTTGCTTGCTTCCACCGCAGCCGACAAACATCAGCACAAGCAACATGGTCGCAACGATCATTTGTAAATAACGCATAGTGCCTCCTTCAGATAGTGGATAATGGGGTGAACCGCCGCTGATGGTACGTCTGATAAATTACTCATTTCTAAGCATATTTGTTTCAACAATTTGACCATTTGTGATGCGAAACACTTCCCACACGGTTCCTATTCCACCTTCGGGAATGTGAAACGTCTTCAGCACCCGGCCCTCGCCGAACACTTTAATGACCGCGCGTGCTTTCGAAAGCGCCCGGGAATCGTTCGAGCGTTGGTGTGAAAAATCGTGAACATAATACTGATATGAAGCTTGTTTTGATACTTCTTTGACGGTGATTGTCTCCGGACCATATCCCTGGCGTGCATCACGGTCAAGAAGTGCACTGCCGTCAACCATTGAGCGCATGTTTCTGTATGAAATGTGGTAGGCACCATCTTTGACAAAATGCGCGTCCAGATCCAGAGGCTCTGCTCCCCAATCAAGAACCACCCGGAGGAATTTGAGATCAATTGCGGGCGAAATGGAGTATCGCTTCTGAAAAATTGTTCCTGCCATCACTTCAAAGGTTAAATCGGACGTCACATAGCCTGGAGCAGAAAATGCAAACTGGTATTCAGCATCTTCTTCCGGAGCCGGAAAGCGGATTTTGCCTTCCACATCGGTCGTGTACTTCCCCTTCTCCTTCAAGTCGACTGCGGCATTCGGAATAGGAATGCCCGTCAATGCATTGTAGAACCGGAGCGTCAATTGATTTGACGACGTTTCTTCAAACGTGTCGTCTTTGTCCTCTTCTGTCCTTTTGTCTTGGGCCACTCCAGTCATGACGACGAAAACTACAAGAGAGAGAACAAAAGTGAGCCATCGGAACATTGCTTTCTCCTCATTGTGAGATGATCGATCGCGAGAACAATGTACAACCAAGCAAAGAAATGCGCAACTAAATGTTGGCTTCTGCATGACCTCGTTGTGACGGCTATAGGGCATGGTACACGAGTCGTCCCCCGACGAGAGTAGCCTGAACCCGCAGTTCCCCGTCAAAAAGGACTACATCGGCAGATTTCCCGACTTCCAGGGACCCGCATCGGTTGTCGATTCCCAAAAGTCTGGCCGGGGCGAGCGAAGCGCTGTCAATCGCTTCTCCCAGGGAACAGCCGGTAAATCTTCTAAAGAGGGCAACGATCTCGCTTAACCCTATTGATGCACCGATGAGCGTTCCGTCCAAGTACCTTGCGGCACCATTTTCCGTTTCATATTCCCTGCCATGAAACATATAATGACCGGGCGGCAGCCCTATTCCCTGTATGCCATCAGTAATACAAATCGTTCTCATTGGACCAAGAAATTTGTATGCGAGAGCAACAATGGCCGGATCAAGATGCTGACCGTCGCTGATGATCTGTGCGGAAACATGGTTTGATTCGAAGATCGCCGTGAGCGGACCGGGAGAGCGATGAGTCAACGGCGGCATCGCGTTAAAAAGATGCGTCACATGTGAGACTCCCGTTTCGAATGCAGCTTTTGTTTCAAGGTACGTGGCTTCGGAATGTCCGAAGGAGGGGATAATTCGAAGAGCCAGCAGCCGTCTGATGAGATCAAGATTTCCCGGCAGTTCGGGAGCTATCGTCATCATTTTCAGAGATGTTCCCGTCAACTCCAGAATCTTTTCCAGCGCTGCAGCACTCCCGTCGAAAATACTTGCCGGATGAATTCCACCTTTCTTTCTGAGATTGATAAACGGGCCTTCCATATGGATACCGAGCAAACGCGCACCTCCGAGCTCCGATCCGGTCATCTCATTGAGCAAACGCAAATGAGCGTTGTCAGGCGACGCGTTCATGAACGTCGTGCCCAGAAAGGCGGTGGTTCCGTATCGCACAAGCGTCGACGAGATACAGCGGAGCGCTTCCGGCGTGGCATCCATGACGTCGCTTCCCCCGGCCCCCTGAATATGCACATCTATTAATCCCGGCGAAGCGATCGCACCCCGTGCATCAAGCGTCATCCCTTCATCATGATCCCCGGCAGGCCGTATTGCCGTGATGATGTCTCCGTCAACGTGGATATCCCACAACCCGTCATCGGGATGTTTATAATGGCGGCAGTTTTTAATTATCATCGGTTTTCAATTTTGAAAAGTGGCGCTGAGTTTCATCTTTCAGGAATATCTGCACCTTCATGAGAATGGACCCCGCTGATATTCAGAGATCTCCCACCGTGGTGGGCAGCGTTATTTCTCGATCACAAAAGAGTCACGGCGTTCGCCGTCCGGACGAATCATGTACATTTTCAG
>JAPLFO010000175.1:1954-24857 GCA_026390635.1 Ignavibacteriales bacterium | reverse complement strand
TACGCGCATTTAAGGCGCTGCCGCACTTTGAATGGAAAGCCAGTTTCGCTACCTACTTCCACAAAATTGTTTTTAATGTCTGTGCCACAATGATGAAACGCAGGGATCCTCACTTCCTGTCTGCTCTTTCAATTGACGACGATGATCCTGCGATTCAGCTTGACAGCGACAGCGTGCCGGATATTGACTACGACGCAAAAGAGTTTCGCTGCATCCTCCACGAAGAAATTGAGCGTCTCCATCCATTGCTTTCATCGCTCCTTACTCTTTTTCTGGAGAATGATCTCGGTTACAACGAGATTGTTGCCGTAACCAATCTTCCGCTTGGGACAGTAAAGAACCGGCTCTTTCGCGGGCGCATGCTGCTGCGAAGCGCAATTCTAAGACGATACGAAAAAGCACACTCAATTTGAAATATGGCTGAGGTATGATCATGAATCACCTTACACACTCTGAAATGCTTTCCTTCCTGGACGGAATGCCGAATATGGAAGCCGCCGCGGAACATCTTTCCACCTGTTCCCACTGCGCCCGCGAGTTTGAATTCCATCGAATGATTGCCCGCAGCATTCACAGCGGCGGACTGCAATCTCCCTCGAAAGAATTCTCCGCCCGCACGATGGCCCGAATCATGACGACGCGGCCATCGATCCGGCATCAATTGCTTGACAACGCTGGAAGTGTTTTTGCGATGATGTTGGTGCTTGGATTCGTCGGGGCTGTGCTCTTCGGCGGGAATCCCCCCACGGTGCACCGGGCGGCAGGTGTTACGGCTCAGTATCTGCAAGAATTCAGCCAGGCGCTCGTGCGAACAACGCATTATCTCGGGACATGGACGGCGGACGTTTTTCGTCAATCTGGTATCAGAACGCTGGCGATAGCGTCCCTCGTCCTCCTGTTGCTGTCACTGACAGACAAAGCTGTCAGTAGAAAAATATTGAAGCCAGGCGCATCAAGACGATACATTTAAGTTGGACAACTACTCAGCGACCAGGCAAGGTATTTGCGATTCCTTTTATCGCTCTGAGCGCTCCCGATATGCTTATAGAGAATCGAGTATCATCTTTAGCCGCTTCTTCGGCTTGTCAAATTTAACCAGGGAGGGATCGAAATACTCAGCATCATAGTCTCCGCCGAACCATTCCATCATTTCGTTGTATGCTTCGCCCTTCTTCTTTTTCATGGTTTTACGGAATTCCACATAGCCAGGAATTCCTCCGCAATCTTCCGGAGGACAAGCGCGTTTACCGTCAATGCACTTTGGGGCTTTTATCTCGCCTTCGATCACTTTTTCGAATTCAACTTCATGAACCCAACATTTCAGAGCCTTGGTTATACATGACGTCATTGGTCCGCCATTATCGTCACTTCAATTCGTTCAGATGCTCAGCCTTCCACGTCATGGCTGTCGTCACGCGAATTTTCCCACTGGGATGATCGAAGAAGATAATTTCTTCCCACTTGCCGGGTTCTATTTTGCGATATTCTGAAAGCAGCATAGCGACATGTGCAAAGGCATCGGGTTCGCGGGCGGCATTAAGACCGAAAATGTCAGCTTCCATTTCCTGTGTGCGGATCAATGTATTCGAAATGGGAGTGGCGACAAAGAATATGGCCGACATGACAAATACGAGCAGCGGAAGTCCGCCAATGTCGCTCATGCTCTCTATACCCCATCGTGTTCCCCGCGCCCCAATCAATTTGTTCAATGCCCAATTTAACAGTGCAAACACCAAAACGATCAGCACGCCAAGCTCGACGACCATTTTGTAGATGTGATTGAGAACGTAGTGACCCATTTCATGCGCCATCACCGCTTTTATTTCAGCCGGCGCGCATCGGTTCAGCAAATTATCGTTGAGTGAGATCCGTGTTGTGCTGGCAAAACCGCTGACATTTGCGCTGACGCGCTTACTTTGCTTGGAAGCATCGAACTTGTACACGTTTTCGGCCGGGATACTATTGGCCCGAGCCATCGACAGTATTTCCCGCTTGAGCGGCCCCTCCTCCAGCGGTTCATATTTATTAAAGATGGGAGCGATAAACACCGGACCAATAAACAATACGAACATCAAGAACACGACACTTCCGACGGTTCCCCATAACCACCAGTGTTTTCCGGCTTTGCGGAGCGCAAGATAGAGCAGCGTGATCATGGGCGCGGTGAGAATAATTCCGACTCCAAGTCCCTGGAGACTTTCCATCAGCCATCCACCAAAATTCAAGTTGGAGAGCCCGTATTGATGTTCACGGAAATATTCCGAGTACACACTTAATGGGAAGGAAAGCACCCAGCTGAGCAAAAGATACAGCACTGCATAGATCAGGTTTTGCAAATGGACATTCGCGACCTTTTGAGAGACGCGTTTCATTTGTTTTCCCAACCCCATTCTTAAAAACACAAACGCAACAATGAAGCCATATAAGAGATCCACCAGCTGCAGCACATAGCCGCCCTCAAAATACGAATCTGATTGAGAGCGCGCCTCACTCGAGAGCGAGTGGATATAACTCTGCGCAGCGCTGTCGACATTGAATACAGTTGCATGGGTCGAATCCACCGGAGCTCCAAACGTCTGCAGTGACACTCCGACGTATAGCATCAGAAGAACGAATGAAAACTTTTTCATGGGGGGCAGGCGGTAACGGCTGATTTTCCGCGGCACAGAGACACTGATCGACGCCATACAGGACCTCCTATCTTTATGTTAGGTTAGGAACAGACTTGACTTTTATGCGACCCATGCATTGCCCAGATTCGGCGCCTTTTGTCAGTGAATTACGCGGCAATATACTATTCTGATAATTCGGAAGCAAAACCCATCCATTGTGCGGTGCAGGTGTCAGACAACAGGGGGGTGTCAACGAGTATCAGGTTGTCAGATGAATTTGAACTGCGCCATAAAATTGCCATCCCAGATATGTGGCTCAAAGATGTTATCAGGCATTTGTGCAGATTGCAGACGCTATAAGAAAGCTGCCCAAGCTCAGTGATGAATCCTTCCAATGGCAATTGTTAAGAATAAAGGCTGTGCTGGGGGCGGAGGCGGAAGGGAATTAGAGGGCCTTACACCCGTGCACAGCAATGTGTGCGGGTGTTTTTATAATGACAAGCCACACCGGGGGATTGGTGGGGCCGATTTCTTTTCAATCTCCGGGACGACTATTTGGTGAGCAGCAGCTTCATCGTCTGGCTAAAGATTGTGCTGCCATCTTGCGGTGCTGCCGTAAAGCGCGCAACATAGACGCCACTTGCAAGACCGTGGGCACTGAAGGTTGCATTATGGCGTCCCGCCGGCTTCAATCCATCTACAAGCACAGCTACTTCTCTGCCATTCACATCATATACCGCAAGGCGCACCATGTTGACAGCCGGCAATCGATAGTCGATCGTTGTTGCCGGGTTAAATGGATTCGGATAATTGTCGCAAAGCGTGAACGACGGTGCAGAGGAATGCTCTGTTTCACGAAGCGGGTAAATCACTCCAGTCGGCTTCCCGAGCATCATCGGCTGTATCCATCCTTTTTGAGATGATGCATTGCTGATTTCTGCCCGGACGTAGACTTCGTCTCCACGAATGTGGTACGTTGCCGCTGCGGAATCGACTGTTGCCAGCACGGCGCCGTTCTTTCCGATGAATTGAATTCGTGTGCCGTTGGTTGAACGGACGTATACGGCTGCGGGCGAGGATGCAACACTGTCGATCACAATTCCGGTCGTCGGATAGAAATCGCCATTCTCAACGGCTTGCGTGATGGTGTCCGGATGAAGCGTCGTCGCCCTGACCATGATCCATCCTTTCCCGACATGAGATTCGCGGTGAGCATCATCGGCCGCCACACCATACAGAAGCCTGCCGGTCGAAAGGACGCTATCCCACACGGCGATGTCTTTCGTACCTGCCTCAGCCGCGGTAACTCCATTGTACACTTCTATGTGCTTGAGATTGTACTTCATGCTGTCGATAACATGGCGGGCGGTTATCGGGATCTGGCTGTACGCGGGGTGGTTCAGGAATGGGACTGCTCCAACCTTCCGGATCGTATCAATTGTGCTTTGATGCGTGCGGTCCTTGCCCGTCACACGGGTTTTAATATTCAATGCCGTAAAATGACCCCAGCGGCCAAATCCCGAGATGCCCACTTCTTCACCATTGATGACGAGCATTCCCGGGGTAGAATACACGCCGGCGTTCCACCAAGCGACGTGTTCTGTGACAACGATGAAATCATAGCCACGGATTTTGTAGGCATCGACTGCTTTCTGCGGTGTAAAATCCGCATCGGCATCGCTTTGGGGATAGGTGTGGGTATGCGTGTTGCCGCGATAGTACCTGTATTGCGCGGCAAGTGGAGACGCCGCAGAGAACAGAATCAGAAAGAGGAACAGGTTTCGCATATTACCTCCTGGAATGTATAGAACCAAGTGGTTGCAGATAAAAGTAAAGCGTCTTCATAAGACTGGTCTACCAGAGAGTGGATTATCGTCCTTACTGCACGGGAGAAGGCATAGAGCAACTGGTAGAAATGCGATCGTGTCATAGCCGGCTGAATCACTTATCAGAACCTCTGCCGTGGACAACGATAGCCCCCATCAAGCGCCTTGGCTCTCCAGCGAACTATCCCAATCACAACATCGTGCGCCCTGCGGATTCTGATGCCGAAAATGTAATAAGAAGGACGGCGAATATCAAGCGCACAGAAGAGCACACGATCAGCTTTGCAACGACTGTGATACCGACACGCACACCCGCGCATAGCAATGTGTGCGGGTGTTTTGTATACAAAAAGACCCGCCAGTGTGTGAGGCTGGCAGGTCTTCGTTTCTTTACAACAACTTATTTTGGGAGTGTAAGTTTTCAACCTGAATGGCGACGGGCTGTTCTGACCGCCATGGCCATACCAACCGAGGCGGCAATCCTGGAGAATAAAGCAACCGCCATACACCCAAGAACCTAATTCATCGGCTCATGAAACAGAGGCTGACGTAGAATATTCAAGCGGGATTGATAAAGTAAATATCGTTTCGTGCTCCTTGTCCGATATAAACGATACTTTGCCATGAAGGTACCTTTCAACTAGCAGTTTGATGCTGTAGGTCCCGATGCCTCGTCCCTTCTGCCCTTTAGTCGAAAATGATCTCTGAAATATCTGAAGTTGTATCGGTGCCGGAATTATGCCTTTGTTTTTTACATGAATCAGAGCAGAGTTCCCCTGGATTTCTGCGCAGAGAGAGACCCCTTCACCATGTGCTGTCGCTTCAAGAGCGTTCTTGACAAGATTGCTGATCGATCGGATGATTTGAACCCGATCAGTCACAATTGTGGTCTCGGTCGGCACAGATTCGACAACAATATTTTTTCCTTCAGCATAAGGAGAAGATTGATAGACGCCTCTCACGTGTTCGAGCAATTCCGCTATTCCTTGGGGGGTTGGTTGGATCAAAATATCACCACTTTCTGCCGCAACCAAATCGCGTTGACTCATAATTTCTTCAATCAGCTGATCCGATCCGCTTGATAGAAGCTTGCAGAGCTCCATTTCTTCTTCTTTTGATTCTGCCCCGGGAAGAAGCGACACCAATCCATTAACGGCACCTGCGGTGTTGAGGACGTCATGGAAGAAGATCCGTTCGAGGACTTCTTTTCTCTTTTCATCAGCGATATCCTTGACGGCGAACAATATGTATCCTTCGTCGTCGACAATAAAGGGAGAGGTATGAACACTAAAGTCAAAGCAATTTTCATGAGCATCGGTATTCACGGTGATTCGGCATTCTTCTAAAATGTTCTGCTGTTTCTCTCGCGTCTCTTTTATCGCACGAGCTGCTCCGCATTCTCTGCAAAATTTCGTCGTTCCGCACCGCGCAGGTTCATCATTCGAATGGATGCAATTCAACGCCTCACCAATGCGCATGCCATAAATCTCTGAGGATGAATAGGAAGAGAATGAATGAAGTGCCTGCTCATTATAGGCAATGATCTGGCGATTTTCATCCAATAGGACTACAAGGTTAGGCATACCAGACAAAAGCGCTGTGACCATCGGCTGAACGGCGATTCGTTCTCTCCTGCGGTTAATTTCAGTTGGTGAAGATCGCGCTGGCGTATCGAAGTATGTTTCTACAGATCCAAGATTTGTCATGTCGTAACTCCTGACGAAATTTGTCGTCCGATTTTGGAAGGTTACTCAGGTGTCCTTCATAAAGAGAATCTAGTAATCAATTCACTCAGAGACAACGGTTTAGATAGAAGCAACCTTGGCGCATCCAAATTAGGTTTAAGATCAGAATCTCATATAGCTCCACCGAGGGGTTTTATTGCGTGAAGGGTTCGGGAACGATGAGCCGCAGATCCTACACCGTCGCTGTTGATTGCAAGGAATATGCCGGTGTGAAATAGCAACACCTGTCAGTGTGTAAGGCCGACAGGTCTGTCATGTTGATGCATCTGACACTACTTCAGCACAACAAGTTTCTTTGTATTTGAGAACCCTCCTGCCTCTAGTCTATAGAAATATGCTCCGCTCGGCATTGCTGATGCATCCCACTGCACCGAATATCTCCCTGCTTCCTTCCGCTCATTCACCAGCACTGCGGCCTCACGGCCGAGGAGATCGAATATCTTTAGAGTGACATTCGATAGCTGCGGGATGTTGTATTCGATGGTTGTGACCGGATTAAACGGATTGGGATAGTTTTGACAACGGCCGAATGAGTTTGGTGTCCGGTATTCAAATGCCGGCCATTTAACCTCTGTCGGCATGGATTTCCATTTTGCAATATTGTTGACCTTCACTCCTCCTGCAGTACTGAATGTTCCTCCCACATAGAGTTCGGAATTGAAGACAATAAAACAGGTAATCGGTCCATCGATGCCTGATCCAAGCGGCGACCAGGAGGTGCCATTCCATTTTGCGATACGCTCAGCAGCGACATCTCCCGCGCGCGTGAAAAACCCGCCCGCAATAAATTCGCCGTTATATATTGCCGCCGCCCAGACGTTATCATTCATTCCTTTTCCGACAGATCGCCACGTACCGCCGTTCCAGCGCGCAATATGAAATACGGAATCCGTTCCGGAGACTACAAAATCACCATTGGCATAAAGCTCTCCGTTATATTCTGTGAGATCCCAGACGGCCTCGTTCATTCCCTTACCCAACGGGAACCACGTACTACCATTCCATCCGGCAACCCGGTTCGCCGCTGTATTCCCCGCATGTGTAAAATATCCGGCGGCATAGAGACCACCATTGTATGTTCCCAAGCAGCGAACCCAGTAATCGAATCCGCTTCCGACCGGGGACCACATGGATCCATTCCATCGAGCAATATAGTTCGCATTCACAGTGCCGGCTTTCGTGAAGAATCCCCCTGCATACAATTCCTCATTATACACGAACAGTATGCGAACTCCGTCATTCATTCCTCCGCCGACTGACTGCCAGGTTGTGCCATTCCAGCGTGCGATGTAATTTGCCAGACCTCCGCCCGCCTCAACGAAATCACCCCCTGCATACAGTTCCCCGTTATAGACCGCCAGCGTTCTGATATAACCACTGACACCTCCTCCGACATCCTGCCAGTAGCTCCCATTCCATTTTGCAATATATCTTCTAGTGACGGTATCAGATACATCAAAATCGCCTCCGGCATACAGTTCTCCATGATATATGGCGAACGCATCGACCTTATTGTTCATTCCCCCTCCCACAGCGCTCCACGTCTGCGCCCCGGCCTTTTGAGATGAGAACAGCAGCAAGAACAGGCCAAAGAACAACGATGCAATTTTCATATGTCACTCCTTTCTCGGCAAGGCCGGAGCGAGATCATTCCCGATACACACAATGTTGAATAGCTGCATCACAGCAGGAGAATCATTCTCTTCGTTTCCATGTACCTCTGTGTTGGCCCACCGTCTGTTTGGCGAGCTTCCATTCGAAAGAAATATACGCCTGCAGAGAATTGCGAGGCAGCCCAGTTCACCGAATGCCTCCCGGCTTCTTTCATTTCATTTACGGGCACCGCTACAACACGGCCGAGGAGGTCGAATATTCTTATTGTAACGTACGATTGTTGCGGGATGGTGTATTCGATGGTAGTGTTTGGGTTGAAGGGATTTGGATAATTCTGTTCAAGACTGAATTGTCCCGGCATACTGATTGAGCGTTCTTCCACCGAAGTGGTCATTTCCGACAATGGTCTCCGCCATATGCCGTCATTAGTCCCGGAAAAGAGATTTGTGCCGAGCACAGCCAATGCATTGACTCGAGGATCGGACATACCAGTTGTAACCTTGGTCCAGTTTGCGCCGTTGGCGGATGAGTAGAAAACGTCGCCGTTAGTCCCCGCAAATAAAGCTGTGCCATTGGCAGCAAGTGAATATGTATAGTAGTCGACCAAACTTGCATTCAACACAGTCCAGTTCCCTCCGCTATTCGTTGAACGATAAACGAACCCTTTGGTTCCTGCAAAGAGATTCGTACCGATCACCATGAGCGCATAAACATATGTATTCGTCAAACCGGTACTGACGGCGGTCCAGCTTGTTCCGTTGTTTGTGGAGAGATATACACCACCACCGTCCGTTCCGGCAAAAAGATTCGTACCGGTCACAGCAAATGCCTGAACATTGATTCTTGATGTGATAGTTGAACTGGCGTTCGTCCAGTTTGTACCGTTGTTTGTTGAAAGAAACACACCGCCGCCGGAGTTGGAGTACGTTCCGGCAAAAACGTTTGTCCCGCTGGCCGCGAGAGCATACACTTCGGTATTTGTCAAACCGGTCTTCACCTGAGCCCAACTCGTGCCATTGTTGGTCGAAAGAAATACGCCGTCGTCTGTACCGGCAAAAATCTTTCCCGTTGCGTTCACTGTAAGTACATGAACAAATGTGTTTGTTAATCCGGAGTTTACTTCGTTCCAGCTTATGCCGTTGTTGGTCGAGAGGAAAACACCGTCAGCGATCGTTCCGGCAAAAAGGTTTGTGCCGTTCACAGCAAGAGCTTCGACATATTTGCCGGATAATCCGCTGCTGACCCATTGTGCAATCGCCGATGAAGCAATAAGAGAGGACAATAGGAACAAAATCGACGCAGATTTGATTCTGTTTTTCATTTTGGCACTCCTTCAGGAATAGTGATCGTACCGCATTCTCCGTTGAAATTCCCAGGATGATGCTTGACTACAATACAAACTACGCCACTTTCTTCACTGTGTCAACATTTCTTCTGTGCCTGCGTCAGTGAAGTAGCCGTCTCTCGCATTTCAAACCACAGGAAAGGCTCACGCATCTCCCTTAATGCCTCCGCTCTTACCCAAATTTGATACAATCCTGCCTAATTCAGCGACACATGCAGCCTGTTGACAGTGCGCCCATCACAGGATCATTTCTATGGCAGAAAGTCATACGTTGAGTGGGGGTTTTTTCGGCGAACTCTGAAAAGGGGTAGTCGGACTCGTCCCACAAGAGTTGTCAGAGAAATCAGCAGTTGAGTGGGGCTTTCTGCGGATTAGTCGAAAAGATTGGTGACGAAAAGGAAAGACCCGTCAACGTATGCTGGCGGGTCTTTGTGATTTGCAGACATTACAGGCTATTTCAACAGGATAAGCTTTTTTGTGGCAGAGTACCCCGCTGCCTCAATCCGATAGAAGTATATCCCGCTTGGCATCGCTGCGGCATTCCACTGCACCGAATATCGCCCCGATTCTTTTCTCCCGTTCACCAGCACCGCCACTTCGCGGCCGAGGAGGTCGAATATCTTAACCGTGACCTGCGATTGTTGCGGGATGGAGTATTCGATTGTTGTGGACGGGTTGAAGGGGTTGGGGTAGTTTTGGTGAAGGACAAATGAATTCGGAGCATTGTTGCTGTTGACGTCTGGGGCCGATGTCATAATTGAAATTGGTGTACACCACAGTCCTTTTGAAATAGTGGCGACGTAGAGTAGACTGTCTCCAACTCCAATACCGGCTATAATATCTGCCGGGAGTCCGGCGGTGACAAGTTTCCATGTTATGCCGAAGTCACCTGATAAATACACTCCACCGCCATTTGAAATCGAATCTCCCAGAGCGCAAAAAGTATACTTATCATATGTCACGATCTTCAAAACATGCTGATTCTTAAGCCCTGAATTGATGGAAGTCCACAATGAACCGCGGTCGGAACTAACAAACACTCCTGCGTTTTCTGTTCCTGCAAAAAGATATGGTGCACCTTGTAGAGAAACAGTCGTAGCCATACTCGATACGTCCTTAGGTCCAGAACCAGTTGGTAACCAGTTCATCCCTCTGTCTGAAGATACAAAGACGCCTTTCCGTGTTCCCGAAAAGAGATGTTCCGAATTGTTTGCATGAACCCATGCAAAACAACTAGCCATACTATCAGACAATCCTCTGTTGCGATACTCCCAGGTTACGCCGCTATTTGTAGAGACACAAACACCCAGATCATTTGAAGCCCAATAGAATCCATCGTGAGCATAAATTGAATTTACATGAGGAGCGTCTGCCAAATTCGTCCAAGTGTATCCGCTATCCAATGATTTATACAGTTTACCACCAAGATGGGCGCGACCATCGTAGTCAATAGCAGTTGACGTCAGAATATCCGTACCATCAAATGCTACTGCTGAGAGCGGCTTTTGAACAATATCTTTCCATTGCTTACCACCATCGGTAGTTATGAATCCAGAACCCAAATATCCACTTAAGTCCATCCACCCGTGCCCTAGAACTAAGATCTTTCCTTTAGTACCGAATGCTGTTATATCCCAGTATGGTGAAAAACCATTGTTGGCAGAATACCAGTGTGAACCTCTATCCGTAGAGAAATACACACCAGAAGCACACGCGGCAAATATCTTGTCGGCACTTGTTCCATTTGATTGACGCCTGATGACACCCGGCCTGCAATCATAATCAGGAAGTCCTGTGCATGCCGCAAACCATGTTTGTCCAAAATCTGTAGAACGGAAAAGACTGAGACTATCGTGGACCAAGGGGTAGTTTGCATCAAAACCCGCGTATATATCATTGTCAACAATATTCAGTGACCACACAGGACCTTTCTTCACGTTTGTCCAACTCCCACCCAAGTTTGTAGATCGATAGATTCCATTATACACGCTGCCGGCAACTAAGATTGTGTTTCCATTATTATTGACCAAAGAAACTATGCCAGTAGGTTGATATATTTCTGACCCGGCACTTGTCCAGCTCTTCCCGTCATCGTTTGTAACAAACACACCAGCCCGACCTCCACCACCCCAATCCTGAACTGCAGCACATATCTTGCCACTGCATTCTACCATGTCTGTAATCACGGGCTCGGCGTTGGGTAACATACTGTTTGCAGTAATCCACGTTACACCCAAATCATATGACACGTACAAATCACCAAGCGAGCCAACGAAGAGCGCAGTACTGTTTCCTGCCCGCGGGAATGCATGAAGCGAAAGAACTCGTGTGGCAGAGGGAGTGGTTACCGGAGACCATGAAGAGCCATAATCTGTCGAGGCAAACAGGGAGTTTCCCTGTGACCCGAGATTATCATATCCGGCAAAAACAATCGGAGTAGAGCCGGAACGATCAACGACAGCAAAATGTTTTGCACCCAGTCCTTGTAGCGACCCATCAGTTGGTAACCATAACTCTCCATCATTAGTTGAGCGGAAGATTTTTCCGGCCGCCAACAGGATTATTGAATCTCCGGATGGTTGAGATAAACAAATTACGTCAGAAGCACAAAGTCCAAGCGGACCGCTTACTGGTTTCCATTGAGCAATTGAGATTTGTGGAAGAACAAAACTGCTCACAAGGATAAATCGAATAATTGTTTTCATACATCGCACTCCTCTCACGAACTGCGAAGCGACGTGCAGTAGAAACAGTAAAACCCCTGCCAGCTTTCGCCAACAGAGGCTTCTAGGTCCTCTTCACAATTACTTCCCCGCACATAGGAGTCCCCGTCGTTGCTGGGGTCAATATGTATAGGCAAATATAGAACACTCTTCAGGCAATGGCAATTCGAGCGACACATCACTCTTTTTTTCCAAAATTCCCAATCGCCAATCTTGCCGGGGATCCAACTTTGCCAGATAGGCACTCTCTTAGTTGCGTGCGTTGTAGTAGAGATGCTTGTCAGTGTGTGAGGCTGGCAGGTCTTCGTTGTATCGAATGAAATGAAATATCTACACATCAAACTCCAGCGCGATCTTTGTCCCATTCCCGCGCTCAATGCGAATTGTTCCTTCTATCTGTTCTGCAAGAATGCCGACAAGTTTGAGGCCGAAGCTATCAGAATTTTCGAGAGTGACCGACTCCGGAATCCCCACTCCATTGTCCTGCACAATAATCGTTGCCTGTCTTTCTTTGAGCGTTGCGGATATCTTTATGACGCCGTTCTTCCTGCCCTCAAAAGCATACTTCATGACATTGGTGAGAAGTTCATTTATGATAATACCGAGGGGAGACAATTTTTTGACTTCAATCTTGAAATCATCAAACTCTTTTTCTATTGTCACCTTTCCACTGTTGGGATAATTCTTTACCACGTCATCGGCCAGAGAGGATAAGTATTCTCCGATGGAAATTCCGTGCAAATCGGCTGATCGATAGAGTTTATCGTATAACACTTCCATCGAGTGTAGTCTGGCAGAAGAGTCAACAAAAGCCGCCTTCACTATAGGGTCATCAAATGAGTCTGATTGAAGTCGAAGAAGCGCCATCATTGTAGTCATATTGTTCTTGATGCGATGGTGCACTTCATGCAGCAGGAGTTCTTTTTCTGCAAGGAGGTGTTGAATCTTCTCTTCGGCAAGTTTGCGCTCTGTTACGTCCCGAAGGACGCCTTCATGATAGAGAACATTTCCAGCCTCATCAACGATATGACGGCCATGATCTTCCACCCAGATTTCCGAACCGTCTTTCTTCTTGAGCCGAAACACTGCCATTTCTTCAAGCGTCTCTTCCAACGCCGCGCTTTCCCGGTCCTCTGCGGCGAAATACAACTGTTTCTTGATATCAATCGCCAATAATTCTTCCTTGCTGTCGTATCCGAGAATCTTTACCATTGCAGGATTTACTTCGAGAAAATTTCCGCCGTGACTACTTCGATAGACACCGTCTTGCATCGTTCCTATCAACTCACGGTAGCGTTCTTCGCTCTGCCGCAGCACCTCTTCCGCCTGCTTGCGTTCGGTGATGTCCTGATTGGAACCCCGGGTGCCAATAACGATGCCCTTTGCATCTCTAACTACATTGATAATCGCTACAATATTTCGAAGCTCACCGTCGCGCCGCTTAATCACATGTTCTCGTTGTAGCTGGCTAATTTCGCCCGTCATCAATCGGGCCACATCATCGGGGACGATATGTTGTTCATGAGGAAGCAGAAATTCGCGAGCATAGACATCCGCCGGCATTTTATAGCCACCTTCTCGTTCAGCGTTTGTGGCATAGATTTCGTAGAATCGATCGTTGAAAGCAAAGGTATTGGTCGCTCCATCCATTTCCCAAGAGGCGATATGTGACTGATCCAGTGCCAATGCAAGCCGCTCCTCCGTTCCCCGCAGCTTATCCTCCACCTGCTTACGCTCGGTGATGTCTCTAAAAATGCTCAAGAGGAAATTCTGCCCGGCGCCAAGCTCTATATGTGAATTGGACACTTCAACCCATATCTTGCGATTATCCCAGAGCGCGACGTGGCTTTCAATATGAGGTAGCACTGTCTTGGTTCGAATTCTTTCAACCGCAGTCTCGAGGATTTGTTCGCCCTCAATCGGATCATACATTACATCAAGAGGCTGACCTTCCAGTTCGGTGCGTTTCTTCCCAACGAAACGACAGAACGCAGCATTCACCATGGAGATTGTGCCGCTACTATCCAGCAAGCGCATGCCGTCGATTGACTTGTCCCAAATGGTGCGGAACCGTTCTTCGCTCTCATGCAATTCTTTCTCTGCCCGTTTGCGCTCGGTGATGTCCAGTGAGACATTGGCCATGAATTGCAGCGCGCCGGTTTCTGGATCGGTGATTTTGAACGTTATCGCATGCACGTCAGTCAGCCCACCGGTTTCGAGGTTGAGGTATTGAAGGTCACCTTCCCAGTTTCCATCCGCAACAATAGAGGGCAACACTTCCTGTCGAACTTTATCCACAAGATGATCGGGAATGACCCTCATAAGGGTGGTTTGCGCAACATCCTCTTCGGAAATACCAAGCATCTTCTTCCCGGCGTCGTTTAGAAAGAACATCATACCATCGGGTGTTGCCAGGTTTACGAGCTCCAAGCTGTGCCGGATCACGGACGCCAGCCTACTCGACTCCTCTTCCGCTCGCTTACGTTCGGTGATGTCGCGAGTTGCTGCCATCCGCACGGGCTTGCCGTGGTAGAAGATCTGCTTCACGAATACTTCGAGTATTATTTTTGCTCCGTCTGCCCGCAGCGCGGGAGTCTCAAAGCGTCCTGTTACACCTGAAACAATACGTTCGCGGATTTGGTCGTGCATTTCGGCTGGCGCAAAATCAAGCAGCGATTTGCCAATAACCTGTTTACGCATGTATCCGAACATTCGACACATGGCATCGTTTACTTCCACCACGAGTCCCCGGTCCAAGATGGCAATCCCTTCAACCGTAGCTCCCCATAAGTTGCGGAATTGTTCCTCACCTTCGCGCAGTGCTTCCATTTTCAATTCAATGTCCCTATGAGCGTCAAACAGCTCTAACGCCATCTCAATGGACGATTGCAGCACAAAGTCACCGGAGTTTTTTATTACGTAGCCGTAACGTGTAATACCGCGAACCTTCTCGACCATTTCCCGTTCGGAGTGGGACGTCAGAAACACTATGGGAAGAGACCGCCTCTTGAGGATCTGCAATGCGGCGCCGGGACCGTTGATGCCTTTTCCGAGATCAATGTCCATCAGAATGAGATCGGTCGTGTCGTCCGCAGTCGCGAGTGCTATAGCTTTCTCGCCAGAGTTGGCCACGATGACGTCGTAGCCGAACTGTTTGATAGTCCGTGCTTCCGCAATCGCAATGATGGCTTCGTCTTCGACGAGGAGAATAGTTTTTTGTTCGGGTGTGGTCATGGACTTACTCTCGCTATTACTTGCAAGGATTGATTCTTGTTCATAAAACACAAAACCCTCACTGCCACGGGCGTAGCGGTGAGGGCATTAGTATTTCATCCGGGATCTTCGGCGTCATCCTCATCCCACAGATAGAACTCTTTCCCACGATAGCGCCCCTTTTCCGACACCGGAGCGATTTCATGAGTTTGAATGTAGACACATTTGGCGACAGGCGCAATTGAAAGCCCGACATTGGGAACCGACGGCTTGACTCTTTTGTGCAGATGAGATCAGGGAGATGCGTCACATGCAGATGGATTCCGCTCTGTGGTGGCAGGTGGCCTTCAACAGAAAAGGAAACCGGCCACACCAGCGAACCATCTTTATTGTTGGCCGACGCAGGGCTTCGGTGCTGAATGTTCCCAAGCGCCTGCCCGACCGTGTGGTTCAGGCGGGGAGCTTGGGAACGAAAAGAATGTCGCTGCAAAGATTATTTGTCCGGATCAATACCCTTGCCTATCCAATCAATGCCGACTTGTTCCCAATTCGTTTTTGAGGCGGCATCGATATATCGTTCCCATTGATAGATGCCGCTGTCTTTCGCAAGACGCTTGAACTGCAGCGTTACTGCCATACTGTTCAAAACAACAGCCGAACGCTCCATGCCCGCCTTTTTGTACAGCTGCTGTCCACCTACCATCGTATTTTGGGCTTCCTGCGCAAGCGGTTTGAGATTTCGCATATCGACGAGGATCCCGAACTTCCCTGGAGCGCCCACCAGCGCCTGCTGGGACTCCTTCACCCACTTTTTCATCTCATCGTCCGAGATGGTGTCAGAAAATGTCAACTTAAATCCCCATGGTTTTCTTTCGATACTATACATACAACCTCCATTGATAATGTAACTGGTACGTGTGAATTACGATTTTCCATTCGGAAGCTTTGCGGTTTCCGATCGCTTGCGCGGCGTGGTTTTCAGTTCTTTTCTTTCAATGTTTTTTGCTTCACCATCGAGACGGAATCGACCCAGATGTTCCTGCAATTCTTCCGTGAGCCGGTTTAGATCGTCAGCGGCACGCGCCACCTGTTGAGTTCCCTGTGCTGTTTCGCCGGTCACGGCGCTGATGGCTTCAACATTTTTGCTGATTTGTTCGCTGGCGCTTGATTGCTGTTCACTCGCTGCAGCAATCTGATTCACCATGTCCGTCACTTGTTGCGAGATCCTGACAATTTCGTTGAGTGATGTACCTGCTTTGTCGGCCGACTGGATACCGGCATCGACTTCTTTCGTGCCGTCTTCCATCGCTCCGACTGCAAGCTCGGTATTGATTTGAATCTTCTTTATCATGGCCGCTATCTCTTTTGTCGCTTTTGTCGTGCGCTCGGCGAGCCTGCGCACCTCATCCGCCACGACCGCAAAGCCGCGTCCCTGTTCGCCCGCACGCGCCGCCTCGATGGCTGCGTTCAGAGCGAGCAGGTTTGTCTGGTCAGCGATGTCATCGATCACTTCGACGATCTCGCCGATCTGATCACTGGACTTGCCAAGTTCCATCACCGTGCTTGCTGATTGTCTGACTACGTCGGCAATGCGTTTCATTCCCATGACCGTTTCTTCCACTATGGCGCCCCCTTGTTCAGCGGCTTTCTTTGCTTCTTTGGCTGTGTCGGATGTCATGGAGGCGTTCTTCGAATTTTCCACAATCGTCTTTGTCATTTCCTCTACGGCGCTTGCTACTTCAGCCGCCTGTGAGGTCTGCTCCTGTGCTCCGGCCGCCATCTGTTCAGTACTGCTCGATATTTCCGCACTGGCGCTGGCAACTGCAGAGGACGCCAGAGAAACCTGGAGAAGTGTTTCCTTCATCGATGCGATAAACCTGTCGAACGATTGTTGCAGATCACCTATTTCGTCTTTCCGACCGCTTTCGAGCTGAGAATTCAGATCGGCGTTCTCAATATTGGTGATCATTTCCTTCATCGGAAGCGTTATTATCCGCGCTATGAACATTCCCATCCCGACGGCAAATGCCGCCGAACAAAGTACTGCAAGAAGTGTAAACCACTTTTGCCGCGCGTACAAAGCATCGTAATACTCATCGATATCTTTTGCTGTTTTCTTCTGCAACGTGACGAACTTATCAACAGAGTTGTATGCTGATTCCCATAACGGGTCAACTTGTGCAAACCAAAATCTCAGAGCGTCCTCGTGCTTGTTCCCCTGGATCATTGCTTTCGCTTCACTGACACCCGTCAAGTATGCCTTCACCCCATCCCGCATTTCCTGCAAACAATGCTCTTGGTCCGGCGAATCCACCTCCTTTGCAATTTCGTCAAGAGAGCGCAGCAGATCCTCTGCACGCAAGTCTGCCTTTTTAAAAGACTTTTCAACTTGTGCCGGATCAACGGCGGCAATTGCTTCCACCATATTACCTCGCACGCGCTGTAGATTATTTCCCACCTGACCAAGCTTGTCCAGCTGCGAGATTTGAACACAGAGAACATCTTCCTGGACTTTCAATTGTGAGGTTGTAGAAACACTGTCGATGCCGATGTATGCCGTTATCAGTGCAATAATCGCAAAGCTTGAAATGAGCTTTCTCTTTATTTTCAAATCATAGAACCACTTCATACAATCTCCATTGGTGAGGACTTTTTATGCTGCCGTTTCGTTTGGAAATAAAGACAATTCGAATCGCAAGGGTTAGCTTCAACTCCTATGCCAATCTATCCGTCTCCGTTTGGGCCAAAGCAGCCGATATTTGACGCTCTTCCTCCCTCGACAAGATTTATTCGGGGTCTTGTTGCCGACATATAGCCCAGTGCACAATATTGACCCCATAGTCTGCATTTATCCCAAAAGCAATGCCATGGGTCGAATTAGAATATCTTTTGCGAAGTTGAAGAGGAGACTATATTCCGGACGCAATGGTTCAGCAAATCGAATGTGCCATTTTAAGCGGATGACCCAGCACAATATCGCCATGTTTATAAAAAGCCGATGAGCACCCGGAATTCACTGAGCGGGATCCGAGGTGTGGGTGGTGTGGTGGAAAACTGTATCGGCTTGTGGTAACCATTTTGTGTTCTCGGCAGCGATACATGAACTAAAAACCCTTCAGAAGGAAGTAAAAACAACCATTTTTAAGCAACGCTTCTTGGAGTGAATTTCTTCTAAGCTGGGGGTTACGCGCCACGAAGTGGTCCCTTCGGGATTCGATTCGCCGGGCATACGAAGAAAGTGAAAAGAAAAAAGGAAAAATCAGGCCCCGGAGGTTCGGGGCTTTGGTTTTTTATCCAGCTATCCAAGTCGGGGGTTACGCGCCACAAAGCTATCCCCAGAAATTTCAAAACAGAGGCCGGCAGGTCTTCAGTTCTTTGCTCGATTGCGTTACACTTCAAACTCCAGAATAAACTTCGTCCCATTCCCTCGTTCAATTCGGATGTTTCCACCAAGCTGCTCGGTCAGCATGCTCACAAGCTGCAGCCCAAAACCGGTGGAAGAATCGATATCAACCGACTCAGGGATGCCTACGCCGTCGTCCTGTACGGTAACAGTTGCAAGTTTGCCTTTCAGTGATGCAGAGACGGTTATCACTCCATGATCCCTTCCGGTGAAAGCGTACTTCATGATATTGGTGAGCAGTTCGTTGATGATAATTCCCAGGGGTGACAATGTTTTTGGATCAGAATTGAAATCTCCGATTTTTATTTTGGTCTTCACTTTGAACTGGCCGGGGAAATTGTGGACAATGTCATTGATCAGTGTCCGGAGGTACGTCTTCACCGATACCTCGCCGACGTTTTGAGAACGGTAAAGCTTGTCGTAGAGCACCATCATACTTCGCATTCGATCGCCGGCATCATGCAGCGCCGCAGCAACTGTTGCGCTCTTTGTCACATCTGCCTGCAACGTCAGCAGGCTCATCATCATCGACATATTGTTCTTGATGCGGTGATAAGAGCTTCAGGTGATCGGTGAGGATTTTGGCGGCGTATGCCAGCGCATCAGGCGGTTTGATCGTACGGTTCGTCCAGATTTCGAGCGTCAATTTATCGTAATCGGTCCGATGCCCGATACGGGCGTTTCCCACCGAGTTCAACCCCATTAGCGACCGCGTCGAGTGAAAAAGTGCGGCCGTCTTTATGGTAGTGGCTAACTTCAAAATGCAGTGATTCTCCGCTGAGTATATGCTCCATTCTCTTCTCAATGGCTTCTGCGTTCTCGGGAGTGCTGATATCCCAAAGACTTTTATTCATCATTTCATCCAAATGATATCCATGCATAGTTGCGAAGGATTCATTCATGTCAACGATGTGACCATCCGCCCCGATAATAATAATCCCGTCCATCGCTTTGTCAAACAACACGCGATATCGCGCCTCACTGTCACGCAATTTATCCTCCGCCTCCCTTCGTCTCGTGATTTCCCGACTGGAGACTTGGATCTCAACCGTTTCTCCGCTTTCCTTTTCTTTGAGTGAGTGGCTGGTAGATTCAATCCAAATATACGTGCCGTCTTTTCGGCGAAGACGGTAGGTGACAGCGTCAGTTTTCGGTGTTTCGAGGACCGTCTGACGGGATTTCTCGATACATGCCAGATCATCAGGATGAATGAACTCAAACGACGAATGCCCGACCAACTCTTCGGCTTCATATCCGAGCAATGTCCGACACGCCGGTGATGCATAGATGTAGGCGCCATCCGATGTATGCCGGGAGATCATTTCAATTGAATTCTCTGCCAGCAAACGAAATCGCATCTCGCTGTCTTTTAGCGCTTCTTCTGCCCGTTTGCGCTCGCTAATATCATACACCATGGTAAAACGGTATTTCTTGTCTTGGACATGAATGTCTTCTGATGAAAGCAGCACATGCTTGACGTCGCCGTTCTTTGAGCGCAGATCAGCCTCCGCATTGGCTATCTTCCCATTACGATCAGCTTTCTGCATTATGGCACTGATTGTTTCAGGAGATAAGATGCCCAACTCAGTGGCCGTTCTGCCGAGTACTTCATCTTTGTCAAATCCAAGCAACGTGTAAAAGGCTTCATTGACCTCAATATATTTGTGATCATCTAAATCGCTCAAACCACAAGCAGAGGGATTCAGGTAAAAAGCTTTTGAGAACTTTTCTTCCGACAATGCGATGCGGGAGATGTCTTTGGTAACGCCGAAGATTGCCGGTTTTCCGTCCCATATGCCGAGCTTGACTCTCGTTTCAACGGGAATCTGCACACCGGATTTTGTCACTATCGGAACAGGACAAAAAACAGCTGCCCCATTGAGCATTTCGCCGACAATTCTTCCCGCTTCCTCGCGGCGTTCGGTCGGATGCACCGTCAGGACTGATTTCCCGAGAAGCTCTCCAGAGGAGTAGCCGAGACGGTCATTCACCGTCGTATTCGTGTGGATAATATTCCCCTGCTCATCAAGAACAAAAAGGAATTCATCAATTGTGTTGAAAAAGGTTTCATAGTTCTGATGGGTTTGATGCAATAGTTCTGCAATCCGTTTTCGCTCAGTGATATCACGCGTGATTGCAATAATGCCTGTCGGTTCACCATCTTTGCCATCGTAGAGCGCCGAGGCATTAAATTCAGCGTCAAACGATTTGCCGTCCTTCCGCAGAAGCTTGAACTCTGCATTTCGGACTGTCTCCCCGTTCATGATGTTCTGAATAACTCCCATCGCTTTTTCGCGATCCTGGGGCATGAAGAATTCCAATGCATTCAATCCGACCATTTCTTCGGGCGCTGCATATCCAAATGACACTGCAGCGGCTGCATTCATCATCGTAATGATCGCATTGTTGTCAAACACTCCGATCGCATCCGGCGATGTTTCAATAATAGTGCGGAATTTTCCCTCGCTTTCCTGCAGTGCTTTTTCCACGCGCTTGCGTTCAGTGCTATCGCGGATGAGTGCCAGGATCGAAGGCTTGCCTTCATAGTTGAACGCAGAAGATATGACTTCCGTATCAACTTCACTTCCGTCAAGGCGGAGGAATTTGCCATCCTCGGGCGGCAACTTTTCGCGCGATGTCAACACATTGTGAATCCGTGCTGCCACAGAGGAGCGGTGGGCGGGCGCGACAAATTCTATAATGGGCCTCCCTATCAGCTCTTGGGGAGATGAGACGCCGAGAAGTCTTGCACCTGCAGGATTTACAAAGCGCAATATGCCGTCGCTATGCACTGCAATAGCATCAGGCGACAGCTCTACTAATGCTTGATACTGTTCCTCCTGCTCGCGCAACACATTTTCACTCCGCTTGCGTTCGGTGATATCATGGGTGATGCCCAATATCCCTTTCGGAATACCTTTTGAGTCCTTCAGAAGAAGTTTAGAGCCGATTGACCAGTGTTGTTTTCCATCAGCCGTGACAAAATAGCCTTCAAAGCGCAGAAGAGGCTTTCCTGTTGCAAGCATTTCTTCTTCTTCTATTCTACTGCGCGCTGCGACTTCAGCCGGATACAAATCAGCATCTGTTTTCCCGAGCACTTCTTCAACAGTGTTTTTTCCAGAATATTGCGCCTCTGCGAGATTTGCAAGAATTTTTCTTCCTTGCATATCCTTCACGTAGATTGGCTCGGGCAAATTATCGATAACGTTCCGAAGCAGTGATCGTTCATTGACCAGTTCTTCTTCCATCCGCTTGCGCTCGGTGGTGTCCTCGATGATTACATGCACCAGAGATACGCTGCCGTGATCACCGAGTATGGGAACATAGCGCAATTGCATGTGGATAGGTTTTCCCCATTTGGAGACGTACGGATACTCGCCAAAACCGGCCTGAGCCGTTTCAACACAACGCTGAAAGGCCGCGGAGATCCCCGCCTCGACAAGCAGCGGAAAAGTGACGATGTTTATTCCCTTTGTCGCCTCGACGGAGGGTGATCCAAGAATGTGAAGTGCAGCGGGATTCACCTCAAGGATTTGTCCTGACACAGTCACCAGGAGGATACCGATCGGTGCATGTTCGTGGAGCAATCTGAAGCGCTCCCGGCTTCGGCTCAGTGCTTCTTCCGCCTGCTTTCGTTCTGTAATGTCGCGGAGAACAAAAACCATATGGGTTGGCTGACCATCCATGCTGCGAATGAACTCGCCGTTCACATCCATGTCAAGCTTCTTTCCGTCTTTACGCAGCCCACGGTATCCGCTTGGCCCTGTCATGACACCCTGGAACATAAGGGCAACATTGGACATTGCGCGTTCGCGATCCTCGGGGACGAGGAAATCGGTGACTAAATGTCCCAGCAGTTCCTCCTGCCTATCGCAGCCGAACATCTCAGTGGCCAAGGGCGAGACCATGAGCACATGACCTTCCAAATCCGTGATCGTGATGACATCCGGCGAAGCATTGAGAATAGACCGATGCCGTTCTTCGCTTTCCCGCAGCGCCTGCTCGGTCTTCTTGCGCTCAGTAATGTCGCGTGCCGAGCCAACAACCCCGATCAGTTTGCCCTCGTCACTAAACAACGGAGCTTTGTGCACATCAAGATAAAGGAATTTTCCGTTCGTATTGCCGTACTCATCAAACTGCATTTCCCGCATCTCTTTGAGAGTAATTGCGTCCGAATCCATACACAGTTCGCCGAAGGTGTACCATTGCGGGTCCTCGGGATGCGAATCGCGTTGACGTTGGGCAAAGAAGAGATCACCCTTTCCAATTGGCTCCGCAGTATCCGCTGCCTGGAGAAGCTTCTCGCAAACAGCTTTGTTTGCAAAAATAAATCTCTTCTCCAGATCTTTTGCCCACAATAAATCGGGCATCGTATCGCTCATTAATCGCATCAGCGTAATAAGCTCATCATGTTTTTTTTCA
>JAPLFO010000175.1:0-1942 GCA_026390635.1 Ignavibacteriales bacterium | reverse complement strand
GCCCGCTTGCGTTCGGTAATATCTGAGAAGGACCAGGCTCTTCCTTTCGGTTCCTCTCCAACGAGCATGGGCTTTGAGATGCGTTCGAACGTGCGCCCGTCTTTGAAATGGACCAAGTCAAAACTCTCGGCTGCACGTTCGTCATAAAGTTTCCTGACCTTGGCGAGAAATTCTTCGGGATCGGACAGCTGATTCAGAATATGGTTCAGCAGTTCTTCGTCTTCGCCGGAATCAAGAATGTCGTCCGGTATGCGCCACATTTCGCTGAATCTGCCATTGACCTTCAGAACCCTGCCTTCAGTACTCACAACCAGAATACCGTTATCTGTAGATTCAAGTGTTGCCTCCAGAAGAGCCAGAGAACTCTTGAGCACTTCCTCTGTTCGCTTGCGTTCCGATAGTTCGTTCTTTGTTTTTTCATTTGCATCGAATAATTCAAACGCCATCTCAATCGACGACTGAAGCACGAAATCGCCGGCATTCTTGATCACATAGCCGTAGCGGGTAATGCCGCGAACTTTGTCCACCATCTCGCGCTCAGCATGGGAGGTAAGAAACACGATGGGGATGCTCCGGTATTCGAGGATGTGCGAAGCCGCCTCGGGACCGCTGATGCCATTCCCGAGATCGATGTCCATAAGGATGAGATCGATCAATTCTTCCTCGTTGACGAGTTCGATTGCTTTTTCGCCGGAGTGCGCGATGATCACTTCGTAGCCGAACCGCCTTATTGTCTGCGCGGATGCCAACGCAATGATGGCGTCGTCCTCGACGAGAAGAACAGTTTTTTCTTTTTGTGGACTCATGTTTCTGCTCCTGCTATCACAATGAACGTTGCTCTTGAAATACAAAACCCTCGTCGTCACATCTGCGACAATGAGGGTACCTTCTTCTTTCCTTTGGGACAGTCAAGCATCGTCCGCCATTTCTAAGCCTCTGGCACCCGCGGCACAAACATTCTTGCCGCATTCAATTTCCCTGGTTGCGAATAGACAAGAGGTGTTTGAGATGACCTCAATCCTCTTTCAACCATCTTGGTATGTGTATGAATGTAGGAGGATTTGGAGAGAGTAGCAAACAACATGCGTCCTTATGAAACAGAGTCAGGGCTATGCCTTTCCGGTACTGCTTGTCGATTAGGTGGAAATCCGTTCAACCGTCATTCTGCAGGCACAGCTGCGTTAATGTGGTTGACCAGATCGGCAAGTCTGTAGGGTTTCATCAGGATGTCTTTGATACCGATATCCATCAGCCTGGAGCGGTTCTTTGGATCAATGTATCCTGTTGCCAATATGAAAGGTACTTCCGGCCGAATAGTGCGGACACGGCGAAACACTTCCTCTCCGTTCAGCTTCGGCAAGCCCATATCCGAGAGAACCAACGCAATCTCGTTGCTTCGCTTTTCGAAGATCCGGATAGCTTCCTCGCCATCGACTGCGACGACGATCTGAAATCCCTTTCCCTGAAGTACTTCGACGACAAATTCCCGAACCGACTCCTCGTCCTCTACAAATAGAATCAAGCCTTCCCCTCCCCGAACGGCATCAAGATTTTCTTTCTTCTCCGCAGCATCCGACGCCACCGCTTCGATTGCAGGGAAATAGACGTGAAATGCCGTTCCCCGGCCGACAGTGCTTTCCACATCAATAGTTGCACCATGGCTGTCGACAATTCCCATCACGACAGCGAGACCCAATCCTGTGCCCTTCCCGACTTCTTTTGTTGTAAAGAACGGGTCAAACATCCTCTTCAGCGTCTCGTCATTCATCCCCGACCCGGTATCACGCACGCTCAGGGCGACATAGACATCGGAAGTGACCTTGGCACTTTTGTGCAAAAGAGATGAACCGGAAATAGTCTCAATGGAGATGGACAGAGTTCCTTTCTCTCCCATCGCGTCCCTGGCATTGACGCAGAGGTTCAAGAGAAGCTGATGAAGTTG
>JAPLFO010000008.1 GCA_026390635.1 Ignavibacteriales bacterium | reverse complement strand
GCATGAGCATGAGCAAGGTTAGTCTGTGCATAGATAGATTGCCCCCAAGAAATGGTGACAAAAACTGAAATGCCCCATCATCCCAAAAGGAATCCGAGGCATTGAATTAGATGATGTCTGCCGTTTCAACAAAAAGCCCCCATGTGGCTCTTGTGAGTAGCGCATCAAACGCCCGACGAACGTATCACAAAGCGAGCCGTGTTCGGCTAGCGGAGGAAAAGTACAAGTATTCAGGAGTAATGTCAACCATCAGCCATTGGCCTTGATCCGGGCAATAAACAACGCCGTTGCAGGCTTTTGTAGCATCCATAATGTCGGGATCCTACCGTTTGCCGCGTTCCAGGAACATATGTGGGCCGATCTTGAACATAATCGAAGAAATCCCGATACAAAGCCCGACTGTTGCTGTTTGCTACTCTCCCTATTTCCACCTACATTCTTGCACACTATGCTCTGGGGCATCTTGGACTCGCTCTACCCACTACCAAAAAGTCTGCAGACTGTGCAAATAGAACAATATTTGCCATACCTCAAAATATAACTTCGGCGAACCATATGAATAATCCTTGGAAGAAGCTCGCGCACAAACCGCCTTTCATTCTTGGGTCAGACAGGGATTACATAGACCCCATTAGCATCAAAAGAAATGGGACACAATATGAAGTCAGAAAAGATTTGTTGCCTGAGCCCTATATCGGGAACAAAGATAGTGAAATTGTCCTGCTGAATCTAAACCCAGGATTTTCCGACTGCAATGTGATTGAACACGAAGATCCCTATTTCAGGTCTGTTCTGAGGAAGAACCTCTTGCATGGTCCTTTGGAATATCCCTTTTACTACTTGGATCCCAAATTGATCCATTTGAGAGGATCTGCTTGGTGGAGGACAAAATTAAAGGAGCCATTAATGATTGTTGACGGCAAAGCACTCGCGAGTAGAATATTCTGCATCGAGTATTTTCCATATCATTCGAAGAGATATCAGAAACTTCCCCATAGTCTAGAATCTCAAAAGTATAGCATTGAACTAGTCAAACGAGCGACTAAGAAGAAGAATTTAATCATAGTAATGCGTGCTTTGGCGCGATGGTGTGAAATCGTGCCAGAATTGAAAGACTACAAGAATCGCTTTGAACTCAATAGCCCACAGAATGTAGCCATTAGCCGGAAGAATTGTCCGCTTGGATTTCGAAAAATGGGAAACATTCTAAATGGGTGATATGCAATCTACGATCCGATCATGGCCGGAGCGGAAAATCTCCCCGTTGATAGCTAAGAGCCTGTCGCATCGCGCGGCTCTATCATCGAAAGAAGAAGCCCGTGCGAAATCTGTCCAGTCAAGATTCTCGGTCAGTTTTTCCTCAAACACTCTGCACAGGGCATTCTCTGTTTCGTGCTAGTTGGCATCAGTTGGGTCAATATGAGTCATTGCCAACATCAATAATTCACCAAACGATTATGAAGGAGAACGCAATGAATAGAGCCACAACTTTTTCTTCAATCTACTATCTCGCATTTCTTTTCTCTGTATTGTCGATCATCGGCTGTTCAAAGCCCATTGACCAGACATCACTAATCACCCGCGGAGGATTACTATATGCTCCAAATGAACAATCACCATACAGTGGCAAGGTGTTCGCATTGCATAGCAATGGCATTAAAAGATTGGAAGGTGAGTATAAAAACGGTAGAGCGGACGGAGATTGGAAATTCTGGTATGCTAATGGGAGCATAGAACAGGAAGGAAAATTCCGCGAAGACGGCGCAATTGGCAAGTGGACATATTCGGACACGGCTGGCAAAAAAACTTGCGAAGCAGAATACTTAGGCGGGAAAAAAAATGGATCTTACAAAACTTGGTATGCCAATGGAAGACCCAAAATTGAACGTAAATATAGAGACGGCCATCCAGATGGACCGTCCATGGTATGGAATGAAGATGGATCGCTTGTTGATTTGTCAAAATTGATAAGCTGGATAAAGGTCGAAGGCGGCCCCGGTGGTGATTTCTCAATATCTGCTACAGAGGTAACCTTCGATCAGTTCGACACATTTTGTGACGCGATCGGCTATCAAAACCCAAAAGGAAATTTCGGCAGAGGCAAACAGCCGGTAATAAATGTGAACGTCGCCGATGCAGTTGCATTCTGCTCATGGCTCTCCACAGAAACAGGAACAACCATTCGCTTGCCTGAAGAAAATGAGTGGGAGTATGCAGCAAAAGGTGGAAACAAGAGCAGAGGATATGGATACAGCGGCAGCAACAATATTGATGAGGTTGCATGGTATAGCGATAATTCAGGACGCAAGGCGCATGAAGTGGGAACGAAGAAACCAAACGAATTGGGTATATATGACATGTCCGGCAATGTGGACGAATTGTGCGGCACGTCAGGCTTAATTCGCGGCGGCAGCTGGGGCAGCCGCGGCAACCAATGTCGCGTGTCCTGCCGCCTCGATGGCTACGACGTCCGCCTCGACCTCACCGGGTTCCGCGTCCTCCAGAAAAGATAATCCTTTGCATGCGAACGAAGCGAGCATTAGCGATAAAAAAGGCAGCCCCATCACTGAGGCTGCT
>JAPLFO010000124.1 GCA_026390635.1 Ignavibacteriales bacterium | reverse complement strand
GAATTTCCGACCCGGCATATGCGCTTATCACTGCAGCGATTGAAAACGAGCTGCCAATCATTCCGCTGCCGGGTCCAACGGCATTCATACCGGCGCTCGTAGCCAGCGGCTTGCCGACCCACGAGTTTGTTTTTGCCGGGTTTCTTCCGATCAAGAAGGGAAGACAGACCGAACTGAAGCGATTGAAAGTGGAGCCCCGAACGATCGTGCTGTATGAGTCCCCGCATCGTCTGCTAAAAACGCTGGAAGATTTTCTGGAAGCCTTTGGCGATCGCCATGCAGTTGTTGCGCGTGAGTTGACGAAAAAATTCGAAGAAATCCGTCGTGGGCCCATTAAAGGCGAATTTGTCATCGTCCTTGCCGGAAACGACGGGAAGGAATAGCCTGCGTTCGTAAATTGCTCCGGGGACAATGTGATTTCGCGCGAAATCTCGTTCAAGGATCGGCCGCGGGCGTCGTTTTCCGTGGTATACCAAGTGCGCCCCACCTGGAATCACTTTTAGGGCTGTGCTCGCCACGTTAGTAGAGGCTCCAAACCGGGAAGATTTCGTCGGTTTGTGCGCCCGCCGGCTGACATTATGCCAAATGCAGTTCTACAGTAGCCCGCCAATCCCTCCTCTTTTACCCTCCAGACTGTGTGAAAAACCGTAGATTGTCATTGCGATGACATAATCAAGACTTTTTACAGCTGTTTGGAACTTGACAATCAATCTTATTGTTCATATATTAGCACTCAATAGAAGAGAGTGCTAATGCAGGAAATAGTATCCTAAGTAATTATATAGTAAGCACTTACAATAAACCCAAATCTAGGAGGCATTTTATGAAATTACAACCATTGGCTGACCGAATCGTTGTCAAACCGGCCGAAGCAGAAGAGAAGACAAAGGGCGGCATCTTTCTTCCCGACACGGCGAAAGAAAAACCCGTATGGGGCGAAGTGATCGCAGCCGGTCCGGGAAAAACCACAGATGACGGGAAGAAAATCGCGATGGAAGTGAAAGTCGGGGACAAAGTCCTGTACGGAAAATACTCCGGAACGGAAGTGACCGTTGACAGCGAAGAAGTGCTCATCATGCGCGAAAGCGACGTCTTCGCGATCATGCCAAAATAACTTTAGTCACCGTCCGGCTCTTCTGAGCCGCAAGAACAATCGAAAAGTATTTCATTATATCATAAGGAACAAAATCTATGTCAGCGAAAATTATTCAATATGATTTCGATGCACGCCAGGCGTTGAAGCGCGGCGTCGATCAGCTTGCAAATGCGGTCAAAGTGACCCTCGGACCGAAGGGCCGCAATGTGGTCATCGACAAGAAGTTCGGTGCACCGACCATTACCAAGGACGGTGTGACGGTTGCAAAAGAAATTGAGTTGGAAAACCCGATTGAGAACATGGGCGCCCAGATGGTTCGCGAGGTTGCTTCCAAGACGTCCGATATCGCCGGCGACGGAACCACCACCGCCACGGTGCTGGCCCAGGCAATTGTTCGCGAAGGCTTGAAGAACGTGACAGCAGGTGCCAATCCAATGGACTTGAAACGCGGTATCGATCTTGCCGTGAAAAAAGTTATTGACGAATTGAAGAAGATCAGCCGTCCGGTGGAAGGCAAAAAAGAAATCGCGCAGGTAGGTTCCATTTCGGCCAACAATGATCCCACGATCGGAGCCTTGATCGCCGACGCAATGGAGAAAGTCGGCAAAGACGGTGTGATCACTGTGGAAGAAGCGAAGGGAACCGAAACGCTGATGGATGTGGTCGAAGGAATGCAATTCGATCGCGGCTATCTCTCGCCGTACTTCGTGACGGATGCCGATACCATGGAAGCGGTC
>JAPLFO010000167.1 GCA_026390635.1 Ignavibacteriales bacterium | reverse complement strand
TCCGGCGACGTGTGCGTCCCGTGCCGCTTCAATCTCGCGCAGCATCATGGACGGCGTCAATTTCAGAAACGGCGCCAGCCCGGCAAAAAGCGGATACCGCCGGCCAACAACAGATCGCATATTTTCGACTGCCGGGCCAACAGAAGCCGGCTCTGGAGAATAAATCATTGGAGCGAGAAAATCAACTAACTTCTCTCGGGTCCATTCTCCCCAGTTCTGCATTTTCTTGCCGCGTGCTTCGTTGATATCCGGGAATACCGCCGCAGAGAGGACCGTTCCCGGATTTTCCTGGCGCACGCGCCGCACGAATTGAGTAATCCGGTCTTCCTTCCAACGGAGCCAGCGTTTCCACATTGTAGGGTCGGATTCGGGCATGATTGTCTTGGGATCGACGCCAGCCAGCCGCTGGAATTCATGGCGGCAAAAATCGCAATAGCAGGACGATTCCTCCAGCGAAGAATTGACCGGATAACGGATGTAATCGAAATGAAGTCCGCCGATTCCCGGATACAGTGTTCGAATCTCTTTGTACAGCGATGCAATGCAGTCCTGCACAGCCGGACGTGCGGGACAAACGTAGAGATATCCTTCTTCCGCAGAGGACATTGTCTCGCCGTTCCGTTTGACCAATGCCCAATCAGGATGCCGTGCGAGAATCGGTCCGACGCTTCGATCGTCTAACGAGCCGAGATAGCCGACGAAAAATGTATGAACCCACGCGTGAATCTCCACGCCGTGTTTCTTTCCCGCCGCGATGAAAGCCTGCAACGGATCAAAATTCTTGAAGCGTTCTTTCTGTCCGGTGATTGTTCCGGGATAAATCGTCTCTCCCCGCCACACCGTCTCCACGAAAAGCATATTGAATCCCGCGTTGGCAAAGCGTGTCACAGTCGATTCGACAGCCGCGGCGGTGCGCTCTACCGGACGATGCCAGAGGCCGCGCTTTTCCTGTGCCGGAGAAAAACTGATCGCATAGTCCAATTGATCGAACAACGGAACGCAGGCGGCATTCGCTTCCGCCGCAAGCTGCGCGGTTCGCGCGAACAGTTCGGCTGCGTTCTTCTTCTCACCCGGTGTCAGTGATGATTTCATCCTCGCTAGTTTTTCCCGAAGTTCCTTCAGACGGACTGTGGACAAATAGGCGATTGACTCCGCGTCATATGTGACAGCAACGTTGCGTCCATCAACTGCCAGCTTTGCACCCAGACGAACATTTTCAAGAATCCAGTCCTTCGCCTTTCCGTGTCCGGAGATGACGACTTCGTCTTTTCTGACTGGAGAGTTGTTACCTCCAACGGCAGTCACAAGACCGTGAAAATTGGCGACCGCTTCCGCGCCAAATTCATTCGTTCCCGTATTGCTCTTGCCGTACGCGTCGGTGTACACCACGAGCTGATCCACACCTCTGCCTCCCGGGTAGAGCGAAACGCCGGAAGGATTCGTCGCCGAAACCGGATATTGGGCAAATGAGGCCGCGATACTGCAGAACAGAAGTATGATTGTGCTGCAAAAAGGTTGTTTCACGTCGTGCTTCCAATTCTTTCACATGGCAACGTTTCGATGACGCACGCGGCCCCTGCCCCTCAATACTCAACGACGGGCAAGGTGAAGAGACAATCAGGTGAAAACCGGATGCTCGTTACTGTAATTTGTGCAACGGAAGTTCTGTCAGTGGTGCCGCCTGCAAACCGCGTATAATATAATGATGAATGACGTCAATTGCTTGAATTTGTCCCGGCCAGACGAGCAGTTCCCTTGTCTCGTCGAGTGAGCACCAACGATATTCGCAGTGCTCACAGGACAGCGCCGGTATCGATCCGGAGGGTACTTGCGCAAGGAAGACAGCGGTCATTTCGATGGCATCATCGGCAGCATTGAGGAAAGTATTCACGTGGGGAACATTCCAGTAGCGCAGCGGATGCAAACCGGTTTCTTCCTGTAATTCCCGGAGAGAGGCCGCCACAGCCGATTCACCTTCTTCGATTGCCCCCGTCACAATTTGCCATGTGAGGGGATAGAGCTTTTCGTCAGCGGACCTTTTCAACAGGAGGTAGACTGGCTGACTGTCTGCAAAAGAGAAGATTGCAGTTTCGATTATGCAACAGCGGATTGAAGGCATCGATAGTTACCAAACTTATGATCGAAAGATGAGGACACAGAGGCGCAAGGTTCTTATTCTTTATTGACATTGAACTTTGCTTCGCCCACGATGTCACGGATGGAGCTCGGCGTGATGTTGAAATCGCCAAAGAACTGGCGCCATAGGTCCGTCACGCTCTCTTCTTCCATCATGATGATTTGATCGAATGAAACAGGAAAGAAAGCGTACCGGCCAAAACATCGCGCAAGGATTTTCATCAACCACATCGGCTGATGAATTTTTACCTTCTTCCTTTTCGCTTTCTCCGCGACCATATCCAGCATATCGTTGAATGAATACACCTCGGACCACGCCACATCATAGATCTGCAGGATAGATTTGGGTTCGGCGAGTGCGCGTACGAATCCCATTGCAAGATTGTCCACCGCAACCGGCTGAAAACGGTAATTTCCTGAGCCCATGACCGGCACGAAGAACGGCATCATTGTCAGCAAATCCCGCAACGTCGTCACGAAGTTGTCATGTCCCCCGCCCTCTCCCCCCACGATGAGTGAGGGCCGGAAAATCGTCCAATCCAGGCTGCTGTTGCGCAGGATTTGCTCCGCCTCGTACTTAGAGCGATGATATCCCGCTATGGCGTCCCGTCGTGCGCCCAATGCGCTCATATGCAAAAACCGGCGGACATCGGTTCTTTCTGCTGCTGTCACGATCGAACGCGTGGCCTCCACATGAATATCCTGAAATGTTATTCCTTTCTGTGGATATTCTCGAATGATTCCGACCAGATGAATGATCGCCTCGCAACGGCGCAGCTGGCGATCATACGTCTCCGGTTGTTTGATTTCTCCGGGAACGATTTCCAGACGCGAGCGGAGCGATGCGGGGATCTTTGGAATTGAGGATGAACGAACAAGCAGCGTTGGAGCGTGACCTTCGGAAAGCAGGGCGCGAACAATTTCGCCGCCGACATAGCCGGTACCTCCGGTCACGAAAACGTTCATGATGCCAGTCCTTTGACGCCCGCGATGCTCGAAGCATGGCGAACGGCCGAGCGAATGGCTTCGGCGGTCATTTCGGCGCACATTTCGGCGACAAGATCGATCGGAGCAGAGACGGAACCGGCGCTCACGGCAAACGAGACGTCTCCGTCAAAGGTTGTATGACATGGTTTGACCGCGCGGGCCATGCCGTCATGCATTCGCTGCGCCGCACGGTAGCTATCTACTTTCGATAATCGTACATTCGTCGCCGCGACTGCCAGCGTTGTATTTGAATTTCGCAACAAGAGACGCTCGTTGTCCAGAGACCGCATGCGGGCTTCCTCTCCGAGGAAGCGGCCGTTCTGCTGAGCACCGGCCAGTATCGATCCGTCTGAAGCAATCACATCACCCACCGCATTGACGACAGCGAGCGCACCGACGATGACGTCGCCAACACACATAGATGCGGAACCGACTCCGCCCTTCATCGCTCCGGTAAATCCGCTCCACTTTCCGACTGTCGCACCTGTCCCTGCACCGGCGTTACCTTCTGCAAACGCCGCACCGGCGGACGCGCATGCCTGATATGCATTCTCCGGTGTTGGAAAAATATCAGCACGTCCGAGATTTAAATCGAAGATCACCGCGGATGGAACGATCGGAATAATTGCATACGGCGTCGGATAGCCGATCTTTCTCTCGGCGAGGAATTGCATGACACCATTTGCAGCGCCGAGACCGTACGCACTTCCGCCCGTCAACAAAATGGCATGGATCTCCTGCATTTGTTTCTCCGGCGCAAGCAGGGCCAGTTCCCGCGATCCCGGAGAACTGCCGCGCACTTCGCAGCTTGCTGTCGCGTGCGGCGGAAAGAGGATTACGGTACAGCCGGTCATGCCGTCAATGTCTGTATAGTGACCGACAGTGAGACCGGGAATTTCAGTGATCATATTCATTGAACGCAAAGTGTGAGAGAAAAACTCCCGCGGCGATTCCGGCATTGAGCGATTCCGCTTTCCCGAAGGAGGGTATGCACACATGATGAGTCGCTGCGCGCGATACATCTGCCGATATTCCATGCGCTTCATTTCCGATAACCAGGACAGTTTTCTGTCCGCGCCGGACATTCCGAAGGTCTTCAGTCCCGGTCAATTCTGCGGCGAAGATATCCCATCCATCCTTTCCGAGCGAAGCGAGGCCGGTCTGCAGATCGACATCTTCTAGAATTGGCAGATGAAAAAGCGACCCCATTGTCGCACGGACGACTTTGGGATTATAGAGTTCCACGCAGCCTTTGCCGAGAAGTATGGCAGCGGCACCAAACCAATCGCAGGTGCGAATGATGGCGCCAAGGTTTCCAGGATCTGCAACGGCATCCAGAGCAACGACAATTGCTGAGTTGCTGCCCTGCGCCGTTGCGATCGACTCCAGCGGAGGCTGGCTGATGTTGCGGACAACAGCGACTATGCCCTGCGACGTGACCATTTCCGATAGGCGGGCAAATTCCGGATCAGAAAGAACTGCAGCTGGAATCCCCTTTTTGTTTGCCTGCTCCCTAATGTGGACAATTTCGGAGGAATCTGCATCTTTTTGAGTAGTGAAGATCCATTCAATCACGGCACCGGCAGTCAATGCCTCGTCGAGTGAGCGAATACCTTCGATGAGGAACATGCCTTCGCTTTCCCGCGATTTCTTTTGGGACAGTTTTTGGAGGTCCTTCAGTTTTGCTTTGCTGATCATTGGAAGGCTCTTCTTTGTATCACAATGCCCACATAATAGTGATAATAAAATCAAAAAAGAGATTGGAAACAAACGGTTCCTTGAAATGCTTGCTTGCCCATTGGATCGGATTGCTCCTGATATACTGCCGGACACGATTCAAATGATCCGCGCTCCGTATTATGCTTTCGTAGTAGGATTTCTGCCAACGGAAAGCGGTATTCCCGGTTTGATGAATAATTTTTGCGGCTGCCGATTTGAATGAACCGACGATAACCGGCAATTTTTCATGTTGACGATTCGTGGAACCGATACGATCGTCCGTCGAACACGAACCCGGCCGGCGGTCCCATCGCCGCCGTGGTAGGGAACAGGCATGCCTGTTCCCTACCACGGCATCATTCATGGCATCCGCGGCATCATCCATGGCATCCACGGCATTATCCACGGAATCACCGACGTCGGAATCGATGATAATAATTATTCCATGAACATGGTTTGGCATCACGACAAAATCATCCAACATGCATCCAGCAATATGGTGCGGCAATGCATCCCAACATTCGCGTACGATTGTGCCATAGTAGTTAAATATCATCTTACCTTCGACGATCTCGCCAAACACTTCCGCATGATCCTTCACACATATTGTTACAAAATATCTCCCGGGAAACGAATAATCATGTCCCGGCAAACGCAGTGCTTTGCGTTCCCGCATTGATAAGTCCCCCTTTTTTCACCCGACCATCACAGCTTTGGCGGCGAACCCTGGACCGCATCATGTCAATTTCGCCAGCGAACATTCCGAATCTGAATTCCGTCGCTTTCCAGAATGATCGCTCCTTCATTGTCCGTTCTTCTGATTACCGATCCACATGCACGGAACCGCTCGAGTACCTTCTTCGACGGGTGCTTAAACTTATTAAACTTTCCGACTGACACGATGACGGTAGATGGCTTTACTATCGAGACAAATTGCTCTGAACTGCTTGTACGAGATCCATGGTGGCCGGCTTTTAAAACATCGGCTCGAAGAAGATTCCCATACTTTCCCACCATCGACTTCTCCGCTGGAAGTTCTACATCTCCAACGAACAGGAGACTGGTTCTTCCATACACGAGCTTAAATACAACAGAGGAGTTATTCGGAGCTTCGATACCGTCGCTCGAATCTGAGTCTATAAAATCATCCGTTGGGTGAAAGACATAGAAACGAACATTTGCAATGGAGAGCAACTCCTCCCCGGCTCTTGCGGCATGAGTCTTTCTTCCCCGGCACAAACCGAGATATTCCTTGTAGAGAGCAGATCCTGAAAGTTGTCCGGCATCGATGACTGTCTGCACATCCAGACGGCGGAGAACTGAAGGCACACCACCGAGATGATCCCCGTCAGGATGTGTCAACACCAGAGCGTCCAGCCGGGAGATCCCTCTCTTTCTCAAGAGAGGAACGATTGTCTTTTCGCCTGCATCGATTGTCGGAGTTCGCGGTCCTGCATCGACGAGAATCTTCTCCCCTGCGGGACATTCAATCAGCGCAGCATCGCCCTGTCCGACATCGATGAATGTCACGCGCAATATGCTGGATGAATTGTCTGCTGGAGTAAATGCATACTCAAGGAAGAAGAACTCCGCAATCGCCGCTGCGGCAATAAAGACCTTTCGTGATTGCGTCTCATTCCCCATCGAGAAAAGAAATGCAATCCCAGCACTGTAGAACAGCGTCTCCCGAATTCCAAACACCGCGGACTCAATCGATGCATAGGGAACCGCGTTGGCAAGCATCACAAACTTCAGCACGAACCAGATAATGAGTGCATTTACCTCATTAATCGCCGATCCTGCCCATGATGAGAGGATCGATACCAGCACGGAGGCAAATCCGATTGTCACATTAAATCCCGCAAGCGGAACAACAACGAGATTTGCGAGGAGAGAAACGAGTGAAACCTTGCCGAAATAGTGGGCCGTGAAGGGTATTGTCCCGATTTGCGCAGCAAGTGACACCGCAAATAATTGCAGAATGTATTCGACTCCTTTGATCTCCTCCCATCGTTCGGGGATTTTCTTTATCAGCTCATTCAGCTTCGGAAGGAAATACGCCATCGAAAAGACAGCGCCGAACGATAGCTGGCACCCGACATCGAAAAACTGGTGCGTGTCATAAAGCAGTATGATGACGGCAGAAATCCCGAGCGCATTGTAGACATTGATGCGTTCCTGGAAGAGTTTGGCAAGCAACATGCTCATTGCCATGAGACAGGCACGGACGATGGATGGCGCGGAGCCCGTCAATAGCATGTAGAAATAAATGCCCGCAATCGTGAATATGATCTTCCATGAATTTGGCAGCCGGATCAACCCGGCAATGGCATACATGATCGCCACCACAAGAACAACATGGGAGCCGGACACCGCCAGCACGTGCACAACACCGGTGTTGACGAATGCATTCTTGATTTCAGGCGAGATCGAGGTTCGATCTCCAAGAAGAAGTCCGGTAAGAAAACTTGCCGCATCGCCCTGCATTCCTTCGTTCACAACACGCTGGACAAAGTGCTTGGCGGGGAAAACAGCTTGGGAAAATATCCACGACGGAGTATGCTGGCCGACACAATCGACAGACTCAAAGCCGGAAACATGAATTGTAGCATATATTCCGTTCAGGGCCAGATAGTCCTTGTAGGAAAATTCTCCAGGATTGTGTTCCGCAGGCGGCATTTCAAGAGTACCATTGAATCGCAATACTGAACCGTAAGAGAGATTCGCCGCCGAATCCTTGCCGCGCCGCGCACGAATCGTCAGAAGCGCGATTCCGTCAACCGGGATAGTGTCCCGATCGGCCACAAGTGTGGACACACGAACGAGCGTGGAGCATTTCCCTTTTTCGATCTGTGGATCGTTGACAATTTCGCATGTGATTTCCACCGGTGACGCATTGTTCAGGGAGAGGCGTATATCCGTTCCATCCTGCAGCTGCTCGCTCGCAGCATACGCCGTGGCGGAGCTGAAGATAAGACAGAGAAGTACGGAGGGGTTCGACGATTCACACCGTCCGCCATTCCGACGAAAATGGACGAGCACTGCCATCGATCCGACAGTACAAAAAACGGATGCAATCGCCCAATAATGCCAGGGCAACTCTGTGAGATATGCAACGCCGATGCCTGCACAGATGAGTGCGGCGGCCGCTACTGCCGGTTTATTTTTCCACATGATTCGCAGTAAGAGACTACTGCGGGTGTGATGTCAGAAAGGGATGTGACATGTTGCAGGAAATATTTTTTTCCCGCCCCCGCGGTGATAAATGGGACCTTGTTTCGTGTGTGCGACTTCGTCGAAAGATCTTCGACGTTCCCATGGTCGCTGGCAATCAGCAGTGTGTCCTTGTGCGGATTCCATGATTCAAGGATGCCCCCCAGAAATGCATCGAATCGCTCCAGGGATTCTACTGCCTCCCTCATCGATTGCTCGTGTCCCGCTTTGTCTGTCAAGAAATATTCAAAGAGAAGAAAATCAACATCGTGCGACAGTACATAATAATGACGCCCCGCATTTTTCGCCGACACCGCATCGACATCCGCGTGACCGAATTCCTTCCATCGCGTCGCTGTAATATCCGCCGACACGGCCTTCCCGGCAGCAACTTCGCGATGACCGTTCAGCGCCAGTCCGGCCGAGCGTGCAGCAAACGAAACAACCGGATGCCGCGCGCGCGGAGATGCGATATAGTCAAAATATTGTTTCGGATATGCATTGGCGAATTTGGCAGTTCTGCCTGCTCGATGCAAGCGGATGAAGACATTGTTGTCCGCAATCTGTTGTCGAATTGAAGCTGGAACGTACGGACCAAAATGTTTACCGATAGTTGCCGCAATGTCGATCCCTGCGAAGATTGCAGCCTGGCCGGTACCGCTTTGAGGAAGTCCGTCGATCCCGAATGTTGCATCGAGTGGGATGGAAGCTGCGCGCTGTGTGATAATGCGCCTGTGCCCACTCGTGCTCAACTCGCCATCAAGCAATCCCCGCAACGAAGGCATTTCTGCGGCGACCAGAGGATTCTCCGCCTTGTCCTTCCTGCCGATCCCCACGCCGTCCCAGAAAAGCATCAAGACCGCCACGACTACTCCTTGCTTTCGATCATGACGGTCACGGGGCCGTCGTTCACAAGATGGACATCCATCATCGCCTTAAAGACTCCCGTGGCCACCGCATCGGAGCCCAGAAGTCTGCACAACTCCCAGACGAAGGATTCATAGAGCGGTTCGGCAATCTCGGGCCGCGCCGCATCCACAAAACTCGGACGATTCCCTTTGCGCGTGTCGCCGTAGAGTGTGAATTGAGACACGGTTAGAATTTTTCCGCCGACATCTCGAACAGAAAGATTCATCTTCCCCTCTGCGTCTTCAAAGATTCGGAGCCCGCTGCACTTTTCGGCGAGGTAGCGTGCTCCCGTTTCTGTATCGCCGTTCTTCACCCCGAGAAACACCAGAAGGCCCCGATCGATAGCGCCGCCTACCACACCCTCGACCACAACCGAGGCAGAAGAAACGCGTTGCACAAGTGCTCTCATCGATGAGCCTCCACACCACGCCAGTTTCCGGAATAGTCTTTAAAAGGCATAATATCCCTCCAACCCGCTGTACGAAAGATCTCCACAACTGCATTTGATTGATCGAAGGAGTGTTCCACAAACAGCGTCCCATGATTGTCCAGTAATTCACATCCGCGGGCGGCGAGTATTCGATAGTACGCAAGTCCGTCACCGCCATCTGCCAATGCTGTGCGCGGTTCATATTCCCGGACATCCGATGGCAGCTGCGCATACTCCCCGTTGCCGATGTACGGTGGATTTGAAACGATGGTCTGGAACAAGCCGCCGCACTCCGCCGCCGTTATCGTGCGGATATCTCCTTCAACAAACCGGACACGGTCATGAACGCCGTTGCCCATAGCATTGCCGGCGGCAACCGCCAGCGCATCGGTGCTTACATCGAGACCGACCGCTTCAACATCGGGCACCAGGCGCGCGCAGCTTATCGCGATACAACCGCTCCCGGTTCCAACATCCAGAACATGCCGTGGACCGACAAGCGCCCTCAAATACTCGACAGCTTTCTCCACAACAATTTCTGTCTCGGGACGCGGAATCAACACTGCTGGAGAGACGGTGAAGTTCAATCCCATGAATCCCGCCGTTCCGGTAATGTACTGGAGCGGCTCATGACGAAGACGCCGCTGGAGAAGGACTTTGAACGATGCCAGTTCCTCCGGTCGCAGCGGCTGATCAAATCGTGTATAGAGTTCTATGCGCGCACAATGAAGAGTGTGTGCCAGGAGCAATTCCATCGTCAGACGGGCTTCATCGATACCCTTTTCTGTGAGGTACGATTTCCCCCATTCAATAAGTTCGAGAATTGTCCAGATGCGCTGTTTTTCTTCGGACGGTGTTCCTGCTGTCATTTCTTCCGTTTGGTTGTCGTACGCGCGGTCTGCTTTCGCGCTGCCGGGGATTTTTTCTTCGCCGGCACTTTTCGAGCGGGCTTGGGGGAGGAGGATGAAGGTTTCTTCACTTTGACGATGGCAGGTTTGGCATGCAGCAATTCACGATCGAGCAGCATATCGTTTTCATCATCCGGCATCTCTTCCGCGCCGTCGTCGTCGTCATCGGTGCGCCGCGCAGCCGGGCGCAGCCGGACAATCTGGCCTCCGGCGAATCCGAGCTTTTCCATTTCTTCATGATCGAGCAAATCGATCTCACCGGTCTGATCATGTTCTTCTCCAAGCATCACAAGCTCGAAACGCCTGTCGCCCTCCAGCAGGCAGCTGAAATCCATGAGAGACGGTACAGTGAAACCGTGTCGCATCCCCTCACGGTTTACCGTCTGCCACAGATGTTTAATTGAAACGTGCGGCTGTTTTGTGCGCGCCAGGTAGCGTTCGGTTTCCGTTAACAATCGCTCATACATTGGGTACTCCTTAACCATCGTCATTACAAAGATTGGCAGAAGTTCGTTGAAAATCAAGTCGGCGTTTCGCATATGAGAGGGCCGGGATGTTGCAAAGTAGTCCCATTTTGGGTATGTTTATAGAATGAATTCTCATTTTGAAGAGCTCCAAAGCATCGTACGCCGATTGCGCGTTGAGTGTCCATGGGATCGTGAGCAAACGCACACATCACTCCGCCAGGGATTTATCGAAGAAACCTACGAATCCATCGAAGCCATCGACGCCGGCGATTGGAATGAATTGTGCACCGAGCTCGGCGACGTCATGCTCCACATTGTCCTCCAGGCAGCGATTGCAGAGGAACAGCATGAGTTCACGATGGCGGACGTCCTGACGCGAATCAGCGAAAAACTGCGCCGGCGTCATCCGCATGTGTTCGGCGACGCCGAAACGCCGGACACCGCTTCACAGGTGCGCACGTGGGAAAAAATAAAACGAAGTGAAGGACGGACGTCCATCGTGGATGGCGTGCCGAAGGAAATGCCGGCACTTCTGCGTGCGCGGCGCCTGCAGGAAAAAGCGTCCAAAGTCGGATTCGATTGGAATGACCGGTCGCTGGTCTGGAAAAAAGTAGCGGAAGAAACCGCAGAACTGCATGAGGCCGTCGAGTCGGGCGATCAGAGGCATGCAGAGGAAGAGTTCGGCGATCTGCTCTTTGCGCTGGTCAACTATTCGCGTTTCCTGAAGATCGATCCCGAACAATCTCTGCGCGAGACGTGTACAAAATTCGTCAAGAGATTTCAGTACATCGAACAGCGGCTGCGTGAACAGGGCAAAGACATCGATGTCACATCTCTTGAAGAGATGGACGAGTTGTGGAACGAAGCCAAGACGAAGCCGGGTTTCTGAAGACTGTACGGTAAGCGATATCGGACGCCTCGGCTCCGCTCGGCGTCCGCCAAATTCCGCACCCTGGTCACCTCGACTTCGCTCGGCGACCGGATAGCCGGGCATGATGATTGGACACCAAGCGAAGCCGAGGTGACACCCCCACGACAGCCGAGGCGTTCGAATACATTAGGTACCGTGATCAGTGGTGCCATATTCCGAAAATTTACTGTAAGCATCGATGATATCCCTGACAAGCCGATGCCGCACGACATCGTTTCGATCGAAGTAGACAAACGATATCCCTTCAATCTCCTGCAACACCTCCTGAATCTGCACCAATCCCGACACAGACTTCAGCGGCAGATCAATCTGCGTCACGTCGCCGGTGACAATCGCCTTCGATTGCACCCCGAGCCGCGTCAGGAACATCTTCATCTGCATTGCCGTCGCATTTTGGGCTTCGTCGAGAATTAGAAATGCATTGTTCAACGTACGGCCGCGCATATACGCCAGCGGCACAATCTCGATAACATTTCGTTCCATAAATGACCGCAGCTTCTCCGGCGGGAGCATATCTTCCAGCGCATCGTAGAGCGGGCGCAGGTACGGATCGACCTTCTCGCGCAGATCGCCGGGCAGGAATCCAAGATTTTCGCCTGCCTCCACCGCCGGACGCGCAAGCACGATCTTGTTCACTTCCCTGCTTTTGAGGCTTGCCACCGCCAACGCCACAGCGAGATATGTTTTGCCCGTTCCGGCGGGACCGATGGCAAACACGATGTCGTTGTTCTGCATTTTTGCGATGTACCGTTTTTGTCCGGCGGTTCGCGCCTGGATGATGCCGTTCCTGGTGAACAGCACCGTGACATCCGATTCGTCCCTTACCGTTTCCGCTGCATTCGCCTCAGGCGGTTGTACATCCACCGCCACGAGATCGAGAACGGTGTCGATGTCATGCATCGTAAGAACGCCGTTTTTTTCCAGCAGGAAGATCAATTCCTTGAAAACGCGTTCCACCTGACGGACTTCTTCCGCATCGCCGCGCAGCAGTACGGTATCACCGCGGACGACGATTCCCGTGTCGAAGCGATCCTCGATATGTTGAAGATGGCGGTCGTTAATGCCGAGAAGAGCGACAGCGTCGATGCCGCTCAAACGAATTTTTCGTTCAATGGTATTTCCCATGGGGCCTCAAAAAACAAAGTCCTTCACCTTGAGGATCTCAAGGGAAGGACTAATGTTTGCTCAGTACGAATTTTCACGCGAAGCTCTAGTGAGCTTTCTTTCTCCAATACTGACGTTCAGCTTTCTTCTCTGCGGCGGTCAATTCACCGGCCGTAGGGATTTTCAGTTTCTGACCGGGATGGATGATATCCGGATCCTTGATCTGGTCGCGGTTGCCCTGCCATATTTTCGGCCACATGAACGGATTGGCATAGATGTCTTTTTTCTTGGAGATGTTCCACAGGCAGTCGCGATCTTTCGCCCACGTGCCGACGATGTACACTTTCTCTGCCGGTATAACGTTGGCGATGGACGCCCGCAGTGCATCAATTTTCTTTTGATCGGTGGTCATACGATCGAAGTACGGCTGAACGGCAGCCAGCTTCTGTTTCTTCAATACATCGAGGGCCGCCTGCACACTGTCAATTTCCGCTTTGCGTGTGAACAGATCCTGCGGCGCAAGCTTTGCAAGTTGATCGATGCTGGCTTCCACCGCGGCAAGTGCATCTTCAAACACATTGCGGTGTTCCTGATTCGCACCGGTCATCGCCATTGTCTCATCTTTCACCGTCTGAACTTTTTTACCGAGTCCGGCGAGGACGATCTTCAAGCTGTCCACGTCCTTTGTCAGTTTGTCGAGTGACTTGGTGAGATCTGCTTGATCTTTGGTGAGGCCGGTCATTTCCGCCTGCCACTGGTCTTTAGTCATCTTTTCTTGCGCAGCAACGGAATTGACAACGACAGCGCAGCAGAAGAGAGCGCAAATTCCTGCGACTGTTAATGTCCTGAATGTCATGATTTCTCCTTTGGTCAAAATTACTTTTGGCTTTCCATACGCTGCTTGGTTGCAGCCTGTTCTTTGGTCTCTGCATCAAGCTGCGCCTGCTTTGCAGCGATCTGCTGTTCGAGACGAGCCTTTTCCGATTTCTTCACTTCCACCTGTTCACGGAGTGATTTTACGCTCGCACGAAGGCGTTCCAATTCAGAGAGTTCTTGTTCCGAAGGACCGCTGCTGCATCCGACAAACGAGAGCGATCCGACCAGAAAGAACATTCCTGCTGTCGCACCGAGATATTTTCGCATAGTTTCTTTCCTGAATGATAGAGTGACAAACGCTGGTATACAGTATATTTCTTTCATCGTATGAAATAATAGTAAAAACGATCAATGAAGTCAAGCAGCGGGCCAAAAAAACAATCATTCATCCTGCCCAAATTTCCTCTTTTCGTCCAATTTCGAGCAGCAAGCGGCAGACGAGCTATTTTGGGCAAATGAATGACCTCGCGGCAAGCCACAAGGTATCTGCCATGCCGGAATTCAACCCTTTGTGATTTAACCAGCCAGAGAATCAACCTCCCCTATTTGAAGCGCCGCTATAGAAGGCCGCGTTCGGCAAAGCTGGTATGTGTGTCCCCCGCAATAATGATGTGATCGTGCACGGTGATCCCAATGAGCTTTCCCGCCTCGACAAGCTGTCGCGTCATTGCGATGTCTTCCCCGCTCGGCTCCGGATTGCCGCTCGGATGATTATGGAGAAGGATGACGCTGGCCGCGTTTTCCAGAATGGCCGGTCGAAAAACTTCACGCGGATGCGCAAGCGAGGAATTTAGCAGCCCCTGCGTCACCACGACTTCGCGTGTGATTTTGTTGGCACTGTTCAGGACCAGTACCATGAAAAGCTCCTGTTTTTTCGATTGAAGCTGCGGGATATATCGTGCCGCCACATCGTCCGGACTGCGAATCGCCGCAGATTCGGCAACGGCGGAACTTCTGATTCTCCGTGCGATTTCGAAGACGGCCACAAGTGTCACCACACGCGCAGAACCGAGCCCCTTGATTTTTTTCTGCAAGAGATCCGAAACGTCCAGCGACGCCAGATCGCGCAATGATCCGACCTGTACCATCAGCGTCTTTGCCAGGTCGACAGCAGTGACGTTTCCACTTCCTGACCCGATCATGATCGCAAGAAGTTCGGCATCCGTCAACGCACCGGCTCCATGGCGTGCCATTTTTTCGCGCGGACGTTCCTCTTCCGGCCAGTCTTTGATTTTGGGGTGATAAGAGACTACAGAATCGTGTGAGGCGGCAGCGGGCAATCGTTCCATACATTCCCCCATGAATGATTGGTGTGAGATAGACGCCTCGGCTGTCCCGGTGGGTTTGTCGAGCCACGCTCGGGACCATCGAACAATCTCCGGCGTCAATGGTTTTTCAACAACTTACTATTGGAGTGTTATCTCTCCAATGCGGATGAGTTTCCCCTTTTTGTACTGAATAATTCTCAAGGCTGCATTGACACGCCGGTTCCCCAGCGTGATCGCAGTCTGCAATCCTTCGAATGGTTCGGCATGAGACAGCTGTGCCCTGAGTTTCTCGCGGTTCGTTGCCCCGGTCGTAACAGACGCAATAACAAAGCGCATCACATCATATCCCAAAATGGCATTTCCACCAGGTGGTCGTCCGGTACTCTGTTGGAACCGAGCACGGAATTCCGCCGCCGCTGCGGGATCGTCGATCCACCGGTCTGCGCAGAACAGAACACCATCCGCGTACAACTTGTTCATTTCCAATTCCGACAAATCATTCCACTCACTCGTCCCGAGGATTTGCGACGGAATATTATAGTACCGCATCTGCGGCGTCAGGATGCCGATCTCGGCTGCATCATCGATCGGACAGACAATGGCCTGCAGATAGTTCGCAAAAACCGCGGCGGTGTCGGTTACCTGATCCACTTTCGCCCTTTTGAGAGCATCGGCAATCATCGCGCGGAGCAAGTGACGGAGGTCGGTGGTATTCAGCGGATAGCGGATGTCGGATACGATTTCCCCGCCGCGCTTTCGCACTTCCGCACTGAATGCTTCACAAACGCCATGAGCGGGCAACGTCTTCGGCGCAAATATACCCATGCGTGTATATCCAAGAGTTTGGATGGCATACATCGCTAACGCACGTCCGCGCATTTCATAATCCGGATTCAACTGAAAAAGGAAGGGACTCCCGGCGGCGATACCGTTATCCGTCGCCGTCGGAGAGATCACAGGAATGCCGTACGCAGTAGCGACTTTTGAAACCGTCCGCGCTTCTGCGCTGAAGAGCGGACCGATAATCGCAAGAGTCTTTCCGGTTTCCGCCAAGACTCCCGCCTGCGTAGCCGCAAGCAAAGAATCTCCGCCTGTGTCGCGAACGTCGAGTGCGATCCTCGCACCCTGGCGGCGCGGCGAATGATTGTAGTCTTCCACCGCCACGGTCATTCCTTCTAAAAATTCTTGCGCCACCATCCGCACCTGCCCCCGATCGGTTCGTCCGCGAAGCAGCGGCAGCAATACTCCGAAGAGGATGCTTTTCTGCTCCGAAAGCTCTGTAAAGAATTCCCGGGCAAAACGCCGCTCCGAAGGATCAGTGAGCGCGGCAACCGAGCGGGCAACCGAATCCGCCGCCCATTTCCCTGCAACGGCACCCATCAAGAGCTTTGCATTCTCGACATTTTTCCGCTCGCTCCCCCGGCTGGCCACGGACACAGCCCAGCGAAGAGCGGTGTCATAGTCGCCCGAGCGTTCGGCGGCAAAGGCGGCAGTGTAACGCGCATCCTCACCGTACAGGCTGCCTGGATACAAACGGAGGAACTCCAACGACATTCCGTATCCCTCGCGATAGCGCTGCAGCCTATTCAATGTCTTCGCGGTCATGACGATTGCAGCTGTCGTGCGCTGGTTGAGAGAGAATATCTGATGGACACGGACAAATGATCCAAGTGCAGAATCAAACTGCTGTTCGGCATACTGCCTGGTCCCCAGCAGGAATGACTCCTCTGCCGCCTGATGAAAATAAACCTCATCCTGCGCGAACACCGGAACCGTTAGCAACAGAAGAACAGCACACCGGAATCGAGAGCGCATGGTCACCGCGCGTCAAAGGTGATGGGGAAAAACAGGTTATTGCTCGGAGACAAGCAGATAGTAACAGAGTTCACCGGGCAAAGGAAGTTAACACAGAGATTTGTCATAACAGGATCTGCTATTCGTCTCCAACGGGATGGTGGCAACGAGAAATGGTTTCTGAGTGCGCAATCTTTTCCGCCGAACACATGCCAAGGTCATCCCCCGGGGATCTTTTGGGGCGGAATCGATACGCTCTGCGACGAGTCGTTTTTTCGGAGCCACGACGGCACGAAATCAGGCTGTCAGAAATCGCGCTTGAGAGATCGTATGCCGATTCTATGTGCGACAAGAGACAGAAGCAGCGTCACGACGGCATTGGCTGTGAATGCGTAATACGTCCATGGCGGCCGGACGAATGTTTCGTTCGCCACCGCCCGCAGAGTTAAATATACCGGAAAAAAGAAACTGATTCCAACAAATATCATGTAGGCGACACTGATCAGAAAAGTGATGGTCGCCCCGTGTGATGAGGAAATCCGAATCGGATTTTTTTCAACAAAATCGACGTAGTACGATCCCATCCCCAGATTGAGGCTCATGAGTGTCAGGGTGCTGCAACATATCGCGACCGCATTCGCCGTCCCCAGGAACGGAATCCCGCGGAACGGCACGGAAGAAAACACAGTCAACCCGCCGCCGATGAGCAGCAGCGGAACAATCGGGAGCACTCCTTTCAGCCAATACACTTTTGCGGGCGACACCGGTGCGCTGCGGATGGTCCAGTACATTTTCCCCTCCAGACTCATCTGCGGAAAGAGAAAACGCAGTGTCATAGAGGCGATCAAAAACATATTGAACGCGAGCAATGAGAGATAGACGGTAGTCTTCAACATCGGATCCGTCAGGCGAAATTCCAACGCACCGATGCTCATTACAAAAACCAATACCAGGCCGATCATCACTGCGAAATGGATCCATTGTGCCGGATCCCGGAAGAATTGCCAGAATTCCCGCTTGATCAGCACTTCGGCTTGCGCCGGCATCCGTGATGGAGACGAGAGGCGGAAGATCCCGCCGCGATCGATTTTTGCGGGAGCTGCAGTCCGCAACGAGAGCGATGTAATCCAGGTGCTGTAGTAGAATTTTCGGCCTGCGAGAAACATCAGCATGCCCATCACCAGGCACACGCCGATCAAAAGCGCTGTGTACTGCAGCACGGCACCAATATTTCCGGTGGAGTAGAAGAACAGGATTTGCGAGACCCAAAAATTTGGCAGCAGTCGCACGGCCGGCGCATCGAGATATCCGAAATAGCCGTTCACGTTCGGATAGTATTTCATCACTTCGTTGGCAAGATGCACCGGATTGGTCACCGCAAAATAGAGGTACAACTGAAGCGCATAGAATATAACAACAAGAATAATGATCGTGCGAAATCGAAATCGCGCGGCGGCCGCCATCATTCCGAGGAGCATTAGTACCGCGCCGGTTGCTGCAATGAGCATGAAGGGCACGACCACCCCGAACATCATGAAGGGGTAAAAATGCCAGGGGAGGTGGAAATAGGCTCCATATCCAAGAAGGAGCGAGAATCCCGCAAGAAAGAACGTTCCGGAGCTGTAGAAAAAATTGTCCAGAAATTTCATCGCAAAAAGCGTGCTGTGCGGAAGAGGCGTTGTGAGAAGAAATTGGACTTCCGCCGAGCGGTACATCGTTGAAAAAGAGACGACAACATTGCCAAGATTGATGGAAAGAAAAAGAACAAAGAGCACCATGGCAATAAACCGATGCAGCAGAAACATGCCGATGCCGATATTCTGCAGCAAAAAGTGTGTCGTAAATTTTGCGGCAAAGAATGCACCGATGGCGAATGCGCCGAAGACCAGCATGCCGACCGTTTCGCGCGCCACCACCCGTCCAGTGATGGAGGACGCAGACGACCAGAACATCTGCGACTTGTAGCGGATGATATGGAGGAAAAGATTCACCGGGTCAATTCCAGAAACACAGATTCGAGCTTGCCGTCGTACTGCGCCTTCACAGAATGCAGATTATCGCGCGTGTCGAGATAGATCAGGCTGCCGTCCTTGATAATGCCGACCCGGTCGCACAGTTCGTCCACAATTTCCAGACTGTGCGTCGACATGAAAATTGATACGCCCTCTTTCGACTTTTGCTTGAGCGCATCCTTCGTAAGGCGGGCGCTTCGCGGATCCAACCCTACCATCGGCTCGTCGATAATAATGGTGGCAGGATTGTGGACAAAGGCTGCGGCAATCGTGATTCTCTGCCGCATTCCCTGCGAATAGTCTTCCGCCCGTTTGTTTACCCAGGAACCGATTTCAAATTTATCGACGAGCGCATCGATCGTTTCCGTCAACGGCGCCTTCGGAATCTTGAACAGTCCGCCGATATAATAGAGGAACTCCCTGCCGGTAAGCTTGTCATAGAGAAACGGCTGGTCGGGAATATATCCAAACGAGGATTTCGCACGAATCGGATCCGTCAGGACGTTGTGCCCGTTGATGGAGATGCTTCCCGAGGTCGGTGTGAAGAGACCGGTCATCATCTTGATGGTCGTCGTCTTGCCGGCACCGTTTGGCCCGAGAAACCCGAAGAATTCCCCCGACGGAATGATCAAGGAAAGATCGTTGACGGCAGCGTACGAACCGAACTTCTTCACGACATGATCGAGGATGAGCATTATTCCCACTCAATAGTTGCAGGCGGCTTGGAACTTACATCATAGACGACACGATTAACGCCGCGGACTTCGTTGCTGATCCGATTGGAAACAATGCCGAGAACGTCGTACGGAATCCGGGCCCAGTCGGCCGTCATTCCATCGACGCTCGTGACCGCACGCAATGCGATCGTGTTTTCGTATGTCCGTTCGTCACCCATGACGCCGACCGATTGAACAGGAAGCAGGACGGCAAATGCCTGCCAGATGGCGTCATAGAGTTTGTGGCGATGCAGTTCTTCCAGAAAAATATCATCGGCAGCCCGCACTACATGCAGCCGCTCCGGAGTGATTTCGCCAAGGATTCTAATGGCCAGACCGGGACCGGGAAATGGATGGCGCCCGATAAACGCCTCAGGCAGACCGAGCATACGGCCGACCTCGCGAACTTCATCTTTGAAGAGTTCGCGGAACGGTTCCACAAGCTTCAGATTCATTTTCTCCGGAAGTCCGCCGACATTATGGTGGGATTTAATAGTGGCAGACGGTCCTTTGAATGAGGTGGATTCGATGACATCAGGATAAAGCGTTCCTTGTGCAAGAAAGCGCGCATCTTTTACCCTGAGCGCCTCTTCTTCGAACACGTCAATGAACGTTTTGCCGATGATTTTCCGTTTCTGTTCCGGATCGACAATGCCGCGCAACCGTTCATGGAACAACGCCGTGGCATCGACGATGTCCAAAGGGATGTGGTACGATTCACGAAACGTCTCGACCACGCGGGCGCTTTCCCCAATGCGCATCAGTCCGTTGTCGATATGAATACAGAACAGTTGATCGCCGATGGCACGATGCAGAAGCACTGCCGCCACAGCGGAGTCTACGCCTCCACTGAGAGCGCAGAGCACTTTGTCTTTTCCCACCACGGACCGAATGGAAGCAACCGACTGTTCAATGAATGATGCAGCATTCCAGTCGCCGCTGCACGCACAGATTTCAAAAAGAAAATTTGAGAGAATTTTTGTCCCGTGGTCCGAGTGGACAACTTCGGGATGAAACTGGACGCCGAATATTTTTCGTGTGGTATCGCGGATGGCACAAATCGGTGCATTCTCCGATTTGGCAATGGGTTCAAATCCGTCCGGAATGCGCGTGAGAGAATCGCCGTGACTCATCCACACCTGCGATACCTGTGGCACATTTCTGAAGAGATCTTCACCGGCAGTGACGGTGATCGCTGCGCGTCCATACTCCCGGCGCGCCGCATGATCGACGGCCCCGCCCAGCTGAGAGGCGATCAATTGCAGCCCATAGCAGATTCCAAGCACGGGCACCCCGAGAGCAAACAATCCGGCGTCGGAAATCGGCGCGTCCGCAGCATACACGCTCGACGGACCGCCGGAAAGAATGATCCCCTTTGCTCCAAAGGCGTGAATCTTCTCGATAGAATAATTGAAGGGATGTATTTCGCAATAGACGTGAAGCTCCCGCACGCGGCGGGCGATCAACTGGGTATATTGTGATCCAAAATCGAGAATGAGTATACGTTCGTGGTGTTGCATGTGCTCCTGCCGTTAGATGTCGCGCTGTGGACTTTTGTTCCTTTGCTCGTTATGACGCTCATACATGCAAACTTTCGTTCCAGGCATGAGCGTGGGAACGAGTTACCAATCTCACTGCACTCTTCTTCTACTCTGCGGTAAATCTTTTTCAACAGGAAGATCCGCCGCTAAAATACTCTAAAAGATAACGCATCCACTCCCCTTCTGCAAGTTGATTGTCGTCGGGTTTTTTGTTACCATTAACGTCATGGCAAAAGAAGTACCGATCCAGGAAGAACGCATCGCGATCAGCAATCGCAAAGCCCGCCACGATTACGAAGTCGTCTCGACAATGGAAACGGGAATTGTGCTGCGCGGTTCCGAGGTCAAATCGATCAGATTCGGCAACGCGAATCTTCTGGATAGCTACGCCCAGGTCAGGGACGGTGAAGTGTGGCTTTCGGGGATGCACATCAATCCGTACGAGCACGCCGCAGTCACAAATCACGATCCCCGGCGCGAACGGAAGCTGCTCCTCCACAGAAAAGAAATTCGAAAATTGATTGGAAAAACTGCTGAAAAAGGGTTAACTTTGATTCCGCTGAAAGTCTATTTTAAAGACGGCAGAGTGAAGGTTGAAATCGGATTGTGCCGCGGCAAAAAGAGCTATGATAAGCGGGCAGCCATCGCAGAGCGCGAAAGCGAGCGCGAGCTCAGGCGCCACAGCCACGTACGAAATACAGGAGAATAAGAGGAGTTGTTTCCCACTCTTAACGAACAACTAGATATCATCAAACGAGGGGCTTCGGAGATCATACCCGAAGAAGAACTCGTCCGCAAAATCGAAAACTCCATCAAACAGAACAAGCCGCTGAGGATCAAGCTTGGTTGTGATCCCAGTCGGCCGGATCTGCACCTCGGTCATTCCGTAGTTCTCCGTAAATTACGTCAATTTCAGGACTTGGGACATCAGGCGATCCTCATCGTCGGGGATTTTACGGGCATGATCGGCGATCCTTCGGGACGAAGCAAAACCCGGCCAGCGCTCACGTTGGAAGCGACGCGGAAGAACGGCCAATCCTATTTTGACCAGGCCACCAAGATCCTTTCCAAAGAGAGTATTCGCATCGCCTATAATTCCGAATGGCTGGCTGCGATGAGCTTTTCCGATGTCATCAAACTCGCCAGTAAGTACACCGTTGCCCGCATGCTGGAACGGGACGATTTTACGATCCGCTACAAGGCCGGCGAGCCTATCTCGGTGCATGAATTTCTCTATCCCCTGGCCCAGGCAATGGATTCCGTTGCGATCGACGCGGATGTAGAACTCGGTGGAACAGACCAGAAATTCAATCTGCTTGTGGGGCGGGATGTTCAGCGCGAATTCGGCAAGGAACCACAGGTAATTTTGACCATGCCCATCCTGCCGGGTACCGACGGGGTGGAGAAGATGAGCAAATCGCTCGATAACTATATCGGGATCAGCGATTCGCCCAAGGAGATGTATGGCCGGACACTATCCATCCCGGACAAGCTGATCTATGACTACTTTCTTCTGACCACCGACTTGACTCAGAAGGAACTGG
>JAPLFO010000142.1 GCA_026390635.1 Ignavibacteriales bacterium | reverse complement strand
GGTTTCCACATCATTCAGCAAATATGTTCCGGAAGCAATTGCTGAAAATCCGGCCGTATCCAGCATCTTGACACTGTCGCCGGTGGCACTGTTTAATACATAGATCTTTGATCCACCGGTGCGGCTGACCAAATACATACGGTCATTTCCACTGGACGAACCGTATGCGATGCCCCTCTCAAGATTTCCAGTTCCGAGATAGGTTGGAAACGTTGTTGCACCCGAAGATTTTTCCCACACTTTCGTGAACGGATTCAACACAACCGTTGACGTGGTAATGCCTCGCTCCAGATTTCCGGTCCCGAGATATGTTGGAAAATTTCCGCCCGCCGAGGATTTCTCCCAGAGTTTTGTCTGTGCAAGCGCAATACCTGCCCAAACGAACAGAACCAGTAGCAATGTTATTCTTTTCATCATTACTCCAAAAAGTTATTGATGTGAAAGTGAACTGTTTTGCAGCGATTGGTATAACAAAGTCGATCCCCTGCCCACCCTTCCAGGGGCATTTAATATCAGAACTTGCATCATGCCGCTCCACTACATCATCATGTAGCATCAGCAGGGAAACGTTTCTACGTGCGCCAAAAGAGCCTTTTTTGGGTAAAAAACTTCGCTATTATTGCGACCATGGTTGTGATAAAGATCCCTTTTGCCAGTCCGACCCAGGGCGCCGGAGAAATGGTCCCAATCCATTGATCGATTCCAGTCAAACCCATGAGCGGCAGTACAACCGCGCCGGCACCGACGTAGGCGATCATGGGGTTTTGTCCATTGCCGATCAGCAACGAAACATACCGGCGGCGTTTGAAAACATCGATAAGCACAGAAAATCCAAGGAGCGCCGCGATGGCAAGTCCATCCATGACGAAGTAGTAACTCAGCGTCGGATGGTCTTTCTTGATACCGCCTTCATATGCTTCAAAGAACAAACCGAGCAGCAGCCAGTAGATACCCCACTGGAAAACTTCGCGGTAGTGGTGCTCGAGCCCGCTTCCCTTTTTTCCGAGCAGGAATAATCCCAATGCACAGCACATACAGTCCGCTACAACCGTCGTTACCACCTGGCGCGTAAACAATCCGGCGAGCGTTATGACGATCATCGTGATCATCAGGAAGAGAAATGCGCTCATGCGGGACGAGGATGGCGTGCCTTCATCCGTGTCCGGTGTGCGCATATGCCTGTGCAGCAAATCACCGACAATAGTGCCCGGAAGAACAACTTCCGTCAACATTTTGCGTCAACCGCAGCGCAAACAGGATTCCGAGAATGGCGAGACGCGGCAGGATATTGTCCATGGTGCACAACCAGATGAGTGAGCCGAACAACGCGGTATTGGCCAGGACAATAATGATGATGTCGCTGCGTCCGACGGAAAAACCGCTGCCGTCCGGATACGTGAGAAGAGCAAGAAGGAGTACGGCCGCGGCATATCCGGCGACCTTCACACCGCCCCGCAGCACCGGCTTGACGGTCAAAGGCAATCGCAGGAGCATTGGGAACAGAAGCGCAAATCCGAGAAGTGCTGTCAGCCAGTTAATAGCGGTCGGCGATGGATTGAGGGTGTACGGTTTGACATGCTGGATAAAAATCGCAAACCAAGCGAGCAGCACACCTCGCTGACAAATCTGCAGCACGATCTTCCATGCCGGAATGCCCTGCTCCACTTTTTTCCGGAGCGCGAACGGAAACGCAGCACCCATCGAGAAAAGGAAGAAAGGAAACACGAGATCCACCCACGTGACGCCGGGCAAATCCGGATTGAATTTAAAATCAGGCGGCGGAACCTGCGCATGATACATCCATGCGGGCAGCGGCACTGCATAATGAATGGCGCCGGAAAGAATCATCAGGAGCACGGCCAGGCCGCGCAGCGCATCCATCGCATCTGCTCGTTTCATCGTTTGTTCGTTCATGATTTCCATAGAGTAAGTGTAAACGGTCATCGAGCGTGGTTCGACTGCGCTCACCATGACAGCCGAGATGACCGGCGAGCGCATTTCACCGCACGAGCAGCATTTTTCTTGTCTTAAGAAAAGAGCCGGCCGACAGCGTGTAGAAATAGACGCCACTTGCCATGCGTGACGCGTCCATGGTCACGCTATATCGGCCGGCCGGTTTATCTGCATTCACCAGCATTGCAACTTCTCTTCCCATCACATCATGCACACGGAGCGTTGTATGGCACGCCTCCGCAAGCACATAGCTCAGCGTTGTGTTTGGATTAAATGGATTCGGATAGTTCACCATCAAATCGGACCGGTCGGGCAAAACCGTTTTGGTCTCCCGATCATGCACAGCCGTCAAGCGTGCGTCTGGAGAAAGTTTCCGATTCACCATCAGCATGACGGCATCCGTCACGAGATAGCGTCCCGGTTCGAGCCTGCTGTTGTCGAGCTTTAGAAACGATTGTGCTCCGGCTTGCAGAGAGATGGTGCCGAGCTTGTACCATCCCCTTTTTGTCAAATCGCTTTGATCGACGATCACGACGGCAGAATCTTTGTCTGAATAGAGAACGTAGCGGGCCAGTTTCGTCCACGGAGTATTGGGCACGCGATAGGTATACACATCGTAGGAAGCCGTCGCGGGGATTGCGGCGGAAAATTTTACAGCAGCCGGATTAAGGGTGTCTGCCGTCCGCAAGATACCGCCTTTGAAACCGCGCATGGTGTACAATTCCCACGATCCTGACGCCGACGCACCGGGATCGTCCTCATTCAGAACAATTGCCGGAGGACGCCAAGCGGTATGTCCGCGGTCGGGTACGATCGCCGGCAGACGATAGTATGTCGCTTTCAGCGTGTCGCCCAGGCGGTTGTTGTTTTTACGCAGTCCTTCATAATAGAAGAACGCCTCTCCGTTGATACCGTTGTCTCTATTTGTCTTCATTACTTGCAGCAGAAATTCCGGTGTCATGACATATTCCGACGATCCGGTACCGACATTCATTAAGATTCCCGGAAAGAGTTTCTGCTTGTCCCGGGAACCGACAAGATCCAGCGCTTTGGTGAATTCGTAGTAATAATCACTGAACGAATAGCGATAGAGCTGCGGGATGTAGTGATCGGGGATTCCCATGGCGAGCCAGTTGTATGAATCCTGCAAATATTCCTGATACGACCACGGATACTGCGAGGGGCTGGACGATACAAACAAATGACTGCTCTGTTTCTTCATCATTGTCCTGACACCGGCGTACCATTGATTCATCTTGTCCGCCCGCCAGCGCATCCATTCCGGATCGGACGGAGTCGACGGCGGCGTGCTGCCGCCATGTTCGTTTTTGTAGATCGCCACCATGACGGAATCGTATCCGCCTTCCACGGGCATGGCGGGAATCCGATCGGAAAATTCCAGTCCATCCGTATCGTACTTTGTTATCACTTCGGCAATCAATGCGTTGATAAATTTCTGGACATCGGGATTCACCGCATTCATCCAATCAAATCCATTCTTGTTGCAGATCTGTCCGTCGATGGACCGGAGGGACCAGGAAGGAAATTTCGCGAGAATCGGTCCCCCGCGCGGAAAACTGGTCCCCGAATACCACGCGGCGAATCCGTACTCAAACCAGGGATAGACTTCAATGCCAACGCGATGCGCTTCGATGATGACCCGGTCCAGCGGATCGCGGCCGGCAAATTGCGGATGAATGGATTTCCCGAAAATGCTGTCCATCACAGAGCTTTGGTACTGCGTATAGGCGCCATTCCACACCACCGGCAGCACTACATTAATGCCGATGGATGCAAGATAGTCCATTGCGTCGGCAATATTCTGATCGGCAAAAAGGACATTGCTGTCGACGTTTGTCAGTTTCGCCGCGCGGAATTCTTCCAGCGGCTGAGATTGCAGAACGGGTACACACACCGCGGCGCAAAACACCGCCATGACAATTTTTTGCATCACACAATACTTTCTGCTCATCGACTTCCTTCTCATTCACGCATTCTTTCTATCGGTCGCCGTTCACTGACTATCGCAGAACTCCGGATACATCGGCCGGATTGCGTCTGTTGATCATCACCATGACGGCGTCTGCAAAGACAAACCGTCCGGATTCCTTTTTGCCCGCCTCTATTCGAAGGATGCGTTGTGTACCGGCTGACAGCGATACCGTTGCAATCTTCTGCCAACCAGCAACCGTATTGTTCGATTGATCAATGACTTTGGAGATCGAGTCCTTTGCCGAGAAGACTTTGTACTCCACATACTGTGCTGCCCGCATATCCGGCGTACGACAGACGAAGACACCATATAGTCCGGAAGTGGGGATCGACACCGAATAGTCGACGGACTTTGCAGATCCATCGGCAGCTGAAGTAAGCACGGAAATTTTGCCGGCAATTGAAGTGCTGCTCCAATCCCCGCACTTCACCACGCCCGGATCATCTGCCTCGACAACGATTCCCTTGGGACGCCGTTGAAATTCATTGCGCCCCGGAATTTCTGCGTGCTGTGAATACACAGTTGCACGCAGTGTATCGCCGAGTTGATTGTGATTCTTCCGGAGTCCCTCATAGTAAAAAAATGCTTCTCCTTGAACACCGGCATCGCGATTTGCCCTGATCGCTTTCAGCAGATAGTCCGGTGAAATCAGGTATGCGCTCGATCCGGTTCCAATGTTCATCAGAATGCCGGCATAGAACGTGCTGCGCGAGACGCTGTCGATCGGCTGCAGCGCTTTTCCCAGCTGCCGCCGATACTCTTCGATGGTGCGAACATACAACTGCGGAATGTAATGATCCACAATACCGTTGCTCACCCACCGCTTCGTGTCGAGAAGATAATCGTCATAGCCGGCCGGCTGAATCAGCGGGCTGGATGCCACGAACAACCGTGGATTTTTTCCTTTTATTTTCTGCCGGACCGCCGCATACCATCTGCTCATGCGGTCGGCGCGCCATTGCATCCACTCCGGATTGTTGCAGTCTGCGGGCGGTACAGATCCGCGATGATCTTCTCGATAGGCAGCCACCGTGGCGGAATCATAGCCGCCTTCCACCGGCATTGCCGGAATGCGGTCGGAGAATTCGATTCCATCGACATCGTACCGCGACAGCACTTCATCAATCAGTCTTTCAAAGAACGCCTGCGCATTCGGATGGATGGCGGAAATCCAATCAAAGCCTTCTTTCTTTGCAATAGCGCCGTCGCGTGTGCGCGATGCCCATTGCGGAAAACGTCCGAGCAGATGGCCGCCTGTTGCCTGATTCTTACCCGAATACCATGCCGCAAATCCGTATTCCAACCAGGGATAGACTTCGATGCCGACACGGTGGGCTTCGATGATCACACGCTCCAGCGGATCGCGTCCCGCCATCTGCGGATGAACGGGAACGCCAAACAGACTATCCATCGTTGCGCTTCGGTAGAGCGTCCATCCGCCGTTCCACACCACAGGCAGAACCGCATTCACACCGATGGAGGCCAGATACTCCATCGCCTCTGCAATGCTTTCATTCGAGGAGAGTACACGGCTGTCAACATTTGTCAGCTTGACTGCACGCAGTTCCGGCCTTGACTGCGCCGCCGCCGGGCGGACCGAACACACAAAAACAAGCGCACACAGAATTCCGCCGGTTGTGATACTCCGGATCTGCATACTCACTTCAACAACAGCATTTTACGCAACTGCACAAACGGACCCGCCGTCAATATGCAAAAATATGCTCCGCTCGAAAGCGCGGATGCATCAAAACGGACGGTATAGTTACCGGCAGGGACATCCCGGTCGACCAGCCGTGCAACCGTGCGTCCGAGGACGTCGTGCACAGAAAGGTTCACATGCCGCGAGCGGTCAATCGAGTATGTCAGTGTTGTCGAAGGATTAAACGGGTTCGGATAATTTTCCTGCAGTGAGCACTTATCCGGTACCACCGCGGGCTCGTCCGATCCCGGTGTGACGGATACGATTGCATTAGGCGACAGATTCCGGTTGATCATCACCATGATTGCATCCGTTACCAAATAACGCCCCGGCTCGAGTTGGCTGTTGTCCACCTTCAACACTGTCCGCACTCCGGCATCATGGTACATCGTTCCGATTTTCTGCCATCCCTTTTTTGCAAGATCGCTTTGGTCGATGATGAACTTGGACGAATCGTTTCCCGAATAGAGCGTATACACCGCCCGTTTCGTCCACGGAGTATTCGGTGTCATATACGCATAGACATCATAGTATGCCGACACGGCAATCGTGTTTGTATAGGAGAACACGGCGGCATTCACCGTGTCGCCCGTCCGCACTATCGATCCCTGATATCCTTTCATCAAATAGGTCTGCCAGTCACCCGCCGCCTTGGCACCGGCATCTGTTTCATTCTGGATTTGCGCTTTGGGTCTCCACAGTTTTCCATTGCGGTACGGAAGTCGCGCAGAATTCTGGTAGAAGCGATTCTTCAGATATAAACCGACTCTGTCGGAGTTTGCACGGAGTCCTTCATAGAAGAACAAACACTCGCCCTTGACTCCTTTCGTCCGATTTGCCGACAGCATCTGCCCGAGAAACGCGGTATCGACGACGTACGTGCCGACGCGCGCAAGCACTCCGGCAGCATAGGCAGACGGGTTCACCTGCCCGATATCGGCCCAAGAGAGATTCAGCGCATAGCTGTATTCGGAAAAACTATACTGATAGAGCTGCGGAATGAGATTGTCCACAAGTCCCTGCTGCATCCATTTTTTCGAATCCTGCAGCAGCTGCGCATATCCCCAGTTGTACGGCGTCGGAGCGACAGAGAGAATCATGTTTGGACCGCGGGCTTTCACCGAATCCCGCAGACCGGCAAGATACTGTGTCAGCTTATCGGCTCGCCATTGCATCCAGGCGGCGTCGTTATAGTTAAAAGGCGGCACCTGGCCGGCATGCTCAGCTTTGTAGATGGCGGTGGTGACCGAATCGTATCCGCCTTCCACTGGCATCGCGGGAAGACGATCGTCACCCTGCACACCGTCAACGTCATAATTATCCATTACTTCCGTCAGCAGCGACGTCACGTACCGCTGTGCTTCCGGATTGATCGCAGACATCCAGTCAAATCCATTATCCACGACCAGGGCGCCCTCCCTTGTTTTCAGCGCCCATGCCGGATACTTGGCAATGATGTGACCGCCTTCGAGACTATACGATGTGGAAAAACCAAATTCAAACCAGGGAATAACTTCTATCCCGTTACGATGCGCCTCGATCACCATCCGTTTGAGAAAATCGCGGCCGACGAACGGCGACGACGGAAGCACCGGCACACCAAAGCGGTCATTCATCACCGCACTTGGGTACAGCGTGTATCCTTTGTTATAGACCACCGGGAAGACGACGTTGACACCGATTGATGCGAGATAATCCATCCCGTCAATAATCGCCTGATCGGACGACAGCACATTGCTGTCCACGTTCGTCAGCCAGACGCCGCGCAGTTCATCTCCGGCCTGCAGATGCAGAGACAGAAAAAGAGTTGCAGCACAACCGTAGAGCAATATCCGCTTCACACACACTCCATCATCATTGAATCAGCGACGGAAATTCCGCCCGTTGTTTATATACTGTCTTGAAGAACTCCGGATAGCGCTTCAATCCTTCATAGAAGAAGAACACTTCACCGTGGATGCCGTGCCGGCGGTTGTCGGCGATCATCGCGGCAAGGAATTTCTGTGAAGGATAGTAGCTGCCGACTTTCAGCAGAATGCCGGGATAGTACCGGCGCTGCTTGTCCTTGTCGATTTGCTGCCGGAGAATCAATTCCTGTTCGATGCGGTAGTGGTCAAGTTCATACCGGTACACCTGCGGGATCACAAGATCCACATAGCCGCCATTGATCCAAGCGGGCCAATCTTGCAGGTATTCCTCTTTGCTCCAGGGATAGATACTCGGCGCCATCGTCACCAGCACATTTTTGTTGTATTCTTTCACTGTGCGGTACAGACGTTTCATGAAATCATTCATGATATTGGCGCGCCACTGTACCCACGCAGTGTCTTTGCCGTCTTCCGGCGGTGCTGCTCCGCCATGTTCTGCTTTGTACCGGCCGACCGTATAGGAATCGTATCCGCTCTCCGACGGCATGGCCGGCAGCCGGTCGTCCCCCTGAATACCGTCAACGGAATACCGCTGTACCACTTCCATGATCAGAGAGACGATGAAGTTCTGCACGTCCGGATTGAATCCGTTCATCCATTCGAAACCGCTTTTCGCTACCAGGTTTCCTGATATGTCGCGTGACGCCCACTCCGGTTTCCGGCGAATAAGCGGACCGCCGTCTTCTTGATACGATCCGGCAAAACCAAATTCAAACCATGCGATGACTTTGATGTTTTTTACATGAGCCGCTTCAATTAGTTCCTTCAGCGGATCGCGCCCGGTAAACTGCGTGTCGATTTCCACCCCGGTCAGTCGCTTCATGATGGTGCTTGGATAGGTGGTCATGCCTTTGTTCCACGTCACAACAAAAATAGCATTGATACCCGTTGCAGAACAAAGCGAAACCGCTTCTTCGATATTCTTCTTTGAATTGAGTACCTTGCTGTCCACATTTGTTAACCAAACGCCGCGCACAGCGGTTACAGTCTCAGCGGCGGCAAGCGCGTCGACACTGAGGAAGCCCATAACCACACACAGCAAAAACTTCATCGCCCGTACTTCCTTCCCATTCATTCCATTGGTGCTTTCACGATGGCACGGTGAGAAAATAACAATCGCAGATTATTGAGATTGAACTGATTACGCAGAAAATGCTCCTTTTTCACAGAGTCGGCAGTCTTCGCGCCAGAATAAGTTTTCTGCGCAATCTGAGTAATCACAATAATCTGCGTTTAAAGCTCCGCTCTGAGTCCCGCACGAATCGAAAAGAATTGCATGCCTGCAACGTTCTCAAGATCGAGATCCAACGTCTGCCAGAGCTCACCGACAATCAACTTGTAGTCCGCGCCAACAAAGAACCACACCGGATCGACAATTTTTACTGACACATCAAGACCGAGATTGAACGTTCCGCTCCAATCCTCCTGCCTGTTGGCCGGCACCGCGAGACCTGCCACCTTTATCATGCGTCCCGTCGCAGCGCTGTCAACAAACAACGAATCGTTGTAGGCGCCTCTTGTGTACACCCAATTTGTAAAACCAAAACCGAAAACGGCATTCGATTGTACTGAAGCGCCCCGGAATAGATTGAGCTGGGCTTCTGCGGTGAGGCTGGTTGTTTTGAAATTCATTGTGAGTTTCGGGAGCGGCACTTTGTACTTCTGCGCGTCGGTTCCCTGCCCCAACGTGGCGGTTTTCATCAGAGCGGAGGTGTTCAACGAGCTGAATTCAACGTACTCGAATTTTCCAAGCCACGTCCATCGTGGACTGACTTCCGCACCGGCATAGACCATGCCCCCGAACGATCCGAGAAAACGACTATGCAGCGTCCCGAGGGGCAATTGATACACAGTTCCGGCACCGACAATCGTAGCCGGAGTCTGGGCCTGCACGGAATGAACGGCGAGGCACCCAAGCAGCATCGAGCACAACGTCAGTATTCCCGCCGTGCGCAAGAGACATTGCCCGCCCGCATTTTTGTTTGCGTGAGGCATAATTGATACCGTTGCGCCGCAACGATCGGCTGCATTCAGAGATGATGATGTCTTCATGATATTCAATAGAGAAATTCCAGTCCGAGCTTGATGCTGCATTCATTGTCAAAGGGGAAACCGGTGTAGCCGAACGAATCCGTGGTGGCAATGTACTGGGTGTAGTTCACACTGGAGACGACTCCCACGTCGGAGAAGAGCCGGTAGCGCACAGCAACACCCGCCGAACCGAATAGCGGACTGCCTTTTTTGGTCGGAGCAAAATTCCGGAAATTGTATGTAAACGAATAGGCTGCTGCCGGAAATATCTTCGTCCACGTTTCATCGGCAAATAGTCTGCGGGAGTAGAACGTCACCCCGGCAGCAACAGTCGGTACGATCGTCAGTTTTTCCGCTGCGTCAATAGTATAGTCGCAATGCAGCGCCACCGGAATGGCATCCATCTTCTGCACCGATCCGATGACCGCCGAAAGGGAAGGATCCGCGCGCATGTCGGACTGAATCTTATTCAGATACCGGTCATTCCAGAATGTCCAGCCCCAACGGTTGAGTTGATCTGTCTGGTTGATGGAATAAAGCAGATAGCCGGCGCGCAGGCCGATGTTAAAATTCCCCGCAACGGCATAGGTGATATCAACACCGCCGCCCACGGCGCTTGCATCCTGCACGTCGAGTCTTTTACTGAGCGTCGAAGAATATTCGGCAACCGTGGTAATCGATTTCAATTGTGCATTCATTTCCGGCACAACCAGAAACGCGGCCGCCAGAAGAAGTGCATTCACAAACTGTCTCGTTGTCTTCGGGATCATGGTCTTTGCTGAAAAAATGTTCAATTCAGTCCTACCTGTAGTGTCATGCGGAGAATCTTGTCGAGCCGGCCGTAGTCGGAGTAGGCAATGTCGATGGTCACCGGCATCGGGAGCTGCGGATTCAAGCCGATGCCGACGCTGTATGTTTCTTCATCGTAAAAGAATTTGTAGCCGCCGCGCAGAGCGAGTATGTTCTGCCACGAGTATTCCGCGCCGACGCTCACCTTCTCGTCGCCGTCATTCGGATGGCGTGCTTCCGCTGTCAGTGTCACGCGATGTTCCGACGAGGCATCGCCGAGAACTTCACCCGCCACGCCGAGCTTGAAGACCGCCGGCATTTTAAATTCGTCATTGATAAACTTTGCATTAACACCAAAATTCTGAACGGCTGCTGCGATCCGCATCGACCCGAGTCCTGTGTAGTAGAGAACACCGGCATCCAGCACAATATTGCTCGCCGTGTAGATGTCGATTTTCTCCTGCACATATTTCACCGTCGTGCCGAACGAGAAATGATCCGTCAGCATTCGTGAATACGTGACGCCAAAAGCCATCGAATTCGCATTGAATGTGCCGATGACGTCGTACACCTGCTGATTCTGCGCAACAACCGTTCTCGGCATTGTTCCATAATCGAACAGTACAAGTCCTACGCCGATCACACCGGCGTCGGTCTTGATTGCGTAGCTGGACGCATAATTTTTAATCTCTGCCAGCCAGGGAGCATAGGACGCCGAAAACGAATGCACCTGCCCGGTGAATCCGAGTGATGCCGGATTGTTGAATACCGCGGCAGCGTTTTCATCTGCGAGCGCAAGCGATGCTTCGCCCAGTGCCGCAGCGCGTGCCGTTGCGGGAACCTCCAGAAATGTAAACCCGGCAGTGGCGGTTTTCTTAAATTCCTGTGCATGCAATGCCGCCGCCGCAAACAGTGCCGTCAAGCCGATGATGAATTGTTGTGTATGTCTCATGACAGAAGATTTCTTCACGATGAAGTTAGTAGTTGGTTTCTATCGCATTGTCCAAGTTACCGGACAATGGCGAGCTTTCCCGTCTTCGTTCCGAATGGCGACTCGAGATGATAAATATAGATGCCGCTCTTGACGAATTGCCCAAAATCCGTTACCTGATCCCACGATACAATAGAGCCGACGTCGGCGCCAACAGGAAGCGTCTTCACGAGATCGCCGCGCACGGTATAAATGCGTATTGTGCATGGATTCGGAATATTCACAAATTGAATCTTATCTCCGGATCCCGGCTGTGCAAAACCAGCGCCGATAACAAAGGGATTGGGCACCACCAGAACATTATCGACCGAAGGAGATGGGGGCAGTGTAGCAACAAACGGCGTCGCTGTTCGGTTGGCAAAGATCGACGTTTCCATCGGGCCAACATTTGTCAGCGTTGTGACGCCGGTCCACGAGGCGCGTCCCGTGTTGTACGCAGTCAACGCATAGTAGTATCCCTTGCCGATACTGACCGATGAATCGATGTACGTGTAGCGCCCCGCGGAGAAGTAGCGCGCATCTCCTTTCTTCACCGTGTCAACCGCAACCCACGCACCGATCGGAAGATAGCCGGAACGATAGACGAGATACCCTGCAAGGGATGTCGTGCCGTCGTAGGCATCGGGCATGCTTTCCGCTTCGTTTGTCCATGTGATGACGTTCGCCACTCTGCGGCTGCCGCGGTTGTAATCAACGATGAACTTCGGTGCTGCCGGCGGATTAGGATGAGCATACAGATTGTCGAACGAAAACTGCGCCCGTGTTACCGTTGCGTTGAAAGCTTTTCTGCAATCGGTGGCCAGCGTGCTTGCGGAATTATTCTTGGGATCGATCGCCCGACTGTAGTCGACGCCATCCACCACCTCCGCAATGACGATACGGATCGAGTCGCCGGGCAAAATATTCCACGGACCAAGCGACATGAGCGACCACATACGGGACCTTTTCATGAACAGAGTGTCGCTGGAACTGGCGACAAAATGATAGGTGTTCCGGATGTCTTTAAGTACGGCATACTGCGGCTCGGGAAGCGACGGGATGTTGGTAAAGGGGCCGGTGTCCCGGGTGTTGTCCGCTGCCGACCAACCATATTGCACAACGTTCGATGTCAGGCTGGATTTGTTCTTGCTGGCGTAGAGCAACGAAAATCCCGCAATGGCGGGAGCAAGATATTCTCCCGTAGGTATTCCATTGACCAGGGGACCCATGGATGCCGCAAGTCCCATCTCTTCATTGACGCCACCTGCCGTGCCTGGGTCATCAACAGCTCTGCCGAGAATGGTTCTTCGCGCCGCATCGTAGGCAAATTGCGTATTGCGCGCACCCGGTGTCAGCGCCGGAAAGAGAACACTCCATTCCCGAGAGTTGCAATGGATGCCATAACTGAGCATCGAGTAGAAATCATACAGGGTATCGGCTATGAATCTGCCGGTGGGAAATGCTTCGCGCAGTTCGGGGGAAATATTTTTCACAACGTACTCGACGATAACATAATTCTCGTCCGTCTTTGAACCGCTCCATTGATGCACAATCCGGGTGACGCGGATTGGAAGCATCCGCTTGTACATCTCTTCATTCTTGTCTGTGTAGTTTTTGTTGTACTCCCAGACGGTCCTGAGCACCTGTTCGCCGGCATGCGCATCCTTCTGTACCCAGTAGTTGGCGCCATTGGGATAAACTTCTTTGTTTGTGGTCACCACATACTTCGCATTGGCACCGTCCGAAATGGATCCGGCATACATCGCCCAATCATCCACCGTAATGACGCTGTCGCTGCTCCATTTCGCGCCGACATACATGCCGCCGGACACGAGATACGACGCGGACCCGCCGAGATTGTCGTTAATCAGGCTTGGGTCGAACCCGGGCCAATCCAGGCCGACACCTTTCTTCGCCCAATCGCCGAATGGGGGCCCCGACTTTCCGTATGAATACGTCTGCCAGAGCTTTCCCCTGTTCAGCACCATCAATGCGGAGGACTGCACCTGCGCCGACAGCTCGATTGCCGTCACAAGCACGAGGAGCAGAAGAAACAATGCGGTTACAATCCTGTTCTTCATACAATCATTTGAAATGGTGTTACATGAGTCGCAATCAATTAAAGCCCACGCCAAGAGTGAAGAATACCTGCCGGGGGATATTTCTGTATGCCGCATAGGAAGCAACGACGTAGTCAATTCGCGTCGGATCGGTGCCGGGATCGGCGACCGTCACGCCGCGCTGCACCCAATCGTTGAGATCGGTGCTGTTCGCCGGCGGCGTCAGCCACTTGTTCTCGAACAGATTCATCACCCGGATGCCGATCAGCATTTTGATGGTTCCCATCTCCACGCTCTTCGAGAAATTAACATCCACGTTTGATTCGATCGGATAGCGGCGATTGTACACCGCATCCCGCAATGAAAAATCGGTGATGTACGTGTACGGCGTTCCTGACTGCGCCGTGTACGTCATGCCAACGACGGAATTTTGAATGAGATTCACGCCAAAGATCCGGAAGCCTTCTCCCGCCGCCCAGCGGTACTGCAGCAGTCCGCGGAAATTATGCGTTCGGTCCGACGACGCAATGAATTCTCCGGTATAGTTGCGTGTTGAAAAATTTCTGGAATTATCGGGATACACCATATTCGAACCGTAATTGCCGGCCGTGGTCTGCGACAGACTGTAGCTGAGGCGGTAGGACCAGTGATCGATGCCGATCGTTTCGAATGTCGCTTCAAATCCGATGGTGGAGCCGAATCCATTGTTGGTGTACGTGGAGTACGAATTGAGCAGCTCGTTCGAATTGGAAAATCCCACGAAATGCATGCGCGATCCGGTATATGCCGCGATGCTCTGCGAACCGATTTGCGTTGCTCTGTCGTTGTAATACAGCACAAAGTCGGAGCGGTACTCATCGCCGATGGCCTGCTGCAATCCAATTTCGTAGTTGATAGTTTTTTTGGGCTCCAGATTCGGATTGCCGATGCCGTTCCATCCCTGATACGTCATGTTGGAAAGCGCCTGACTGAATGTCGGCATTGATGCAAAATGGCCGTACTGAATACGCAGCGCCGTTCCCGTGCCGACCGGAAAGGAAATACCGAGGCGCGGCTGCACCACATATTTTGTTTCGGAATCCATCGTCTCCGGGTTTCCGACTTTCGACGGTCCATCGGTGCCGGGATAGAGGAAATTGAATTTGTCTTCCGGGACGCGTGCATGGAAATTGTACATCTCCGCACGAAGACCGATGTTGGCAATCATTCCCGAATATTCCATTTTGTCCTGCACATAGGCGGCGACATCGACGGGATAGGCACGGTAGTATTCCGCGAATCCATTTCTCGCGACGAACGAGTTCGCCTGGTAACTGCCGTAGACACCGGTGTTCTGCATATCATAGTAATGCGCGGCGATGCCGGTTTTCAGCAGGTTTGTCTGCGTAATCTGGTTGGCGTAGTCGGCTTTCAGGCTGTACGTTTCCGTGCGGCTGTCCTGATACCAGTTTGTGCTGACACGCTCCAAAACCGTAAAGTAGTTCGACTCCCACCACGTACCGTTTCTCAGCACGGTTCCGTTGACATCGCCAGCGCTGTCCAGCCGGTCAATCATCTGTCCGTATCCGGGCAGATAAATGTACGGAAGCTCGTAGCGCTCCTGCTGGTGTGCCAACGTGATATCGAGAAAGGATTGTGCGTTGATCGTATGCACCCAGTTGATCGACTGTGCGATTGTCTGCTCACTGCGCACCGCATCAAAATTAATGTCATACTTTCTGGATTGATTCGGAGGTGAACCGCTGAGGCCCGACCACCGGATATCATCAGAACCATCCCACAGTCCGCCGAGATAGTTCTGATAGTTGCCCATGATCTTGATTTTATTGTTTTGAATCGGCTGATACGTCACGCTCAAGACGTAGTTTTGCATGGTCTGAACTTTTTCCGGAGATGGCAGACGCGTCGGATTTCTCTTGTATTCGCCGGAGAGATAGAATTTCAGTCTGTTGGGATCGTCGCCCAGCGGGCCGCCGAAGCCGAACATATAACGCTGATAGGCGTACTGCCGATAGTCGTACACACCCAGCACATTATTATCGCCGGGTTCGTGATTCTTCACCCACGTTTGATACGCCCACGCAATTTCTTTGTCGACAATCTGATTGTACTGTGCCGAATCTGTGCTCTTCAGATATCCATAGCGAACATCCAACTGCAGTTCCTGGGCAATGCCGGTTCGATTCGCCATCCACTTGTCGATCGTTCCCCACTTCTGCCATTCATAGTTGGAGTGGTCATAGAGATATTGCCCGTAGTGGTATTGTCCGGGCGGACGGTATTCGACGCGGAATTCACCGGTGAGTTTCTGTGTGCCTTCTTTCATCGCAACCTTGACGACACCTGCCTGCGCATTACCGTACTCCGCAGAAAACCCGCCGGTAATCAATTCCATTTGCTGAACACCGATGGGATTGACATCATACTTCCAGGAATTATTCGCCTTGTCGGCGCCGAATTCTCCCGGTGCGCTGGTATTGGACGTCAGCTGGTCGATGCCGTTGATCTGGAAATTCAATTCGTAGGAACCGGAACCACGGACAGAGTACTCACCGGAAGCACTTTTCTGGAAACCGGCGTAGAGATCCATCGCGCCGCGCAGTCCTTCAATGGGTGCTGCACTGATTTGCGAACTCTCAATGGTCGTTGCGGTTGCGGTGCGGTCCCTGATCACGGGCGGTTTGGTAGCCACTACGACCACCTGATTCAGCTCGATCGTTGCGTCCCGCATTTGAAAATCGGCAGTCGTGGTCCGGTCGATAAAAATATCAACGTGCTGCTGCGTCACCGTCGCATAGCCCAGCATGCTTGCTTTGACGTTGTACCGCCCCGGGGGGACGTTCAGAATGGAATACCGCCCGTTGACGTCGGTGATGGCTCCGATATTTGTTCCGACAATGATAATGTTCACACCGATCAACGCTTCTTTCGTCGTTCCGTCCGTCACGGTACCGACGAGTTTGCTTGTCTGGCTGAACACGACGCTCTGCAGCAGCACCACCGCCACAAGAATCGCCGCACTGCGTTTGTTTCTTTTCATGAGAGGCATAGTTTTCGTTCAACAAGAGACTTGTTGTTTGATAACGCGGCAGATTGTGATGACACCCGATCGGTCGAAAGACAAAGCCCGCCTCCATTGTGTGAAACGGGCTTGTCTTCTGCGTCTATTTCATCAACATCATTTTTTTCGAGATATGGGTCGTCGGCGTCATCAACGTGTAGAAGTAGATGCCGGTCGGCAGAGTGGATGCATTGAACGCTGCCGCATGCTGTCCGGCGTCGCGATAGCCGTTCACCAGCACTGCAACCTCTCGTCCCAGCATGTCTGTAACCACCAGACGAACGTCACTTCCCTGCGAAAGAGAGAACTTGATGATAGTGGAAGGATTGAACGGATTCGGATAGTTCTGATTCAAAGCGAAACCTGTAATCTCGGCCGCTGGACCGCGTTGAACGCCGAGTATTGAGCATTTGAACTTGAAGGCACAGCGGGCGTACCGATCCGCAACGTATGCATATTGTCCATTTTGTGTGATGGCAATATCGCTCGGGCCCGACATAGGTGCACCGTTTGGTGTCTGAATGTCGCCGCTGGTCTGGCTCGGCAGATCATACAATGGCTGCGCATTGACGCCGTCCACAAAGAAGCCCTTTACCCATCGTCGCGTGGTGTCAACCCCGGCGACCCACAGAATTCCTCTTGCATCCACCGTGATGCCGTATGGAATGTTGCTGCTGAAGGAGAGGAAACCGTCGAAGTCTGAAACGCGGCTCGGCACATAGTCGATCGGCTGCACCTGCGTACCCCCTTGCCACACCGCAATGCCGCCGGTTTGCTGGAGATTCGACAAAGAATTGCGCGATGTATAGAGAACTGTTTTCTTGCTGTAATAGTCCCCGCCGGGTACAAGTGCAACATCACGGATCAAATCCAGACCGCTCGACTGTGCGCCACCCGGTTCCGTCGCATTGCTGTAGACAGTTGTGTTGTTGGTATCCGGGCTATTGTAGGAACCATGGCCGGATTTTGTAAACTTGTACCCGTAGTTGTACCACCGGATCGATGTTCCAAAGTCCACTCCTGTTACCATCATCGAGTCTTTTGAGATATCGACGCCGTTAATAAATGTACCATAGCCGCTTCCGGCGATATTGAATCCAAATCGGTCGACACTGTTAGTGTCAGCATTCTTATAATAGTATGCTGCAGCAAGTGTGTTCGGCTTCGTCTTGGGATACGGCTGGGATGCGATCACGATCACGTCTCTGTTAAGAGTCGTAACGCCGCGCAGGGCACCCATGTTTCCCTTCGACGTATCGGAATCTCCGTTGAGATCATAGTCGATGAGTTTTTTGAAGACAGTGTCTCCCGGATTTGCATAGTAGACGGCATTATGCGCTTTTGCATCATCGGCCTTTGATGAAATCATGTACAGTCGGCCGGCGTTGTCGAGCGTACAGAGATAGGGCCGGGCTGCAACACTGTCGGCTATCGGAAAATTGATTCTTCCGACATATGTCCACGGATTGGTCTGCGCCTCCACACCCTGCCACAGCAGGACGGCAGTGAATGTCAGCAGAAAAAATTGTACATTTGTTTTCATAGAGGCCTCGTTTGGTATCGAGATGATTGTTTTCGCGGTGCATATACGCAGCAGCGGCCGGACACACCGTTGCACATCGCAACGGTGCAAAACTGCTAATTCCGGCGCCCAACTTCAACTACATCATGATGTAGTATTATTTCCCCCACCCGTTGAGTATAATTGTGTTCCTGAATACCGGAAAACGGAATACCGGGCAACGGCATGGAAATCCCTCGCCAGGGTGCACAACGAGCCGATTCCTTTTTTGATTTCCCGCTCTTTTATTCTGTAGCAGGCATTGCGCATGGAAATTATCCAAATCTCCGCTCTCATCGCCTTTTTCCTCGTGATGGCGCTCTTAATGTTTCTCCGGAAACTGCCGGCGCTCATCGCGCTCCCGCTGATGGCCGTCGTCATCGCGCTTGTCGGGGGGGTATCACCGGCAGACACCATCCAATATGTCATCGGTGCGGGCGCCTTGAAGCTGTCCACCGCCTACACGATCGCGATTCTGGGAAGCATGTTGAGTGTGCTGCTGCAGAAAACCGGGGTTGCTGAGAATTTTATTAAACGCGGCGCTGAACTTTCCGGCGACAATCCCTGGATCATCGCCGTCGTCATGCTTTCACTCATCACGATGCTGTTCACAACCATCGGCGGACTCGGCGCGATCATCATGGTGGCAACAATCGTTCTGCCGATCATGACATCGGTCGGCATCGGGCCGATGACAACCGTCGGAATTTTCCTCTTCGGATTGAGTATGGGCGGATTGATGAACGTCGGCAACTGGGCCGTGTATCTCAGCGTCATGGGATTGACGATCGATCAAATCCGGCCGTTCGCACTTCTTATGTTTGCGATTTCCTTTGTGATGGCATTGCTCTATATAACAATCCAGCTCTACCGGGACGGACACAATCTGAATCTCAAGCGCATTGCGGTGCGCACCATCGTTGCACTTGGCATCGTTGCAGCTGTCGCCTATTATTGTACGGTGTGGTGTCCGGCTCCCATTCAACAAATTATGCTCAACGGACTCGACATTGCCGGATCGATCGCGAAGTGGTGCACTGGTGTCGGCATCGGAGCTCTCTTTGGTACGGCGCTTGCGAGAATTCTTCTCCGGAAGAATGAGCATACACATGAAGTTCATTGGATTTCATTTTTCGCACCGGTGATTCCGCTCTTTCTGATTCTTGTCTTTCGCGTGGACATTATCGCATCGTTTGTTGTCGGATTCATCTACACCTATTTGGCAACATACAAAAAGGGGCGACTGAGTCTTTTAATCCAATCGTTGTTCGATGGCGGTGGAATTGCAATGCCGGCCGTCGTGTTGATGTTCGGCATCGGAATGCTTCTTGTCGCTATTATGGGTCCGGGCGTCAGGCTGGATGCGTATCCTCACGGATGGCCGGTACTCGAAATACTGCGTCCACTCATGGCACAAATTGTTCCCACAAATCCATTTGTGTATGTGATTGTCTTTACACTGGCCGCGCCGCTGGCTCTCTATCGCGGCCCGCTCAACGTGTGGGGAATGGGCTACGGACTTGCTGCTGTGTTTCTTGCCGCCGGACTCAATCCCGGTGCCGTCATGGGATTGCTTCTCGGCGTCGGGCCCGTGCAAGGCATCAGCGATCCCACAAACACGCACAACGTCTGGCTTGCTAACGAAATGCGCGTGGATGTACAAAAAGTATTATGGAATACAATTGTGTATACATGGCCATTGGCGTTTCTCGGTTTGATTTGTTCCGCACTTGTGTTTATGTGATGACTGCTTTTCTCTGTGATCTCTGTGGCCTCTGTGGCAATCTTTTTTATCGCTTGATTTGTACCGCATTTGTGTTTATGTGATAGAGGCACGGTCATGAGACCGTGCCTACAAAAAGATTCTCTGTCATCGCTTACGCTGAGCCCATGAACCGTTCTATAAAAATCGGAATCGACGTCGGCGGCACGTTCACCCATGCCGTTGCGATCGACATTCGCACCTTTGACATCGTTGGAAAAGCGTGCGTTCCCACAACGCACACAGCCGCGAAAGGAGTTGCAGCCGGAGTGGTCGATTCCATGCACATGCTGCTGGAGAGCGCCGGCATTGCTCCGGATGAAGTCGTGCTGATCGCTCATTCGACAACGCAAGCCACCAACGCTCTCCTCGAGGGCGACGTAGCCCCCGTCGGCATCATCGGCATGGGCAAAGGACTGGAAGGACGCCGCGCCCGTTCGGAGACAAATCTCGGCGCAATTCACCTTGCGCCGGGAAAAGCGCTGCACACCTATTTCCGGTTTATTGATACCTCCGCCCCGTTGACGGAATCCGCTGTTGCTGCGGCAATCGATGGTGTCGTCGGCGAAGGTGCAAAGGTTATCGTTGCCTCCGAAGCTTTCGGCGTGGATGCACCCGGCAACGAGCTTTTTGTCGCACGCATCGCCGAATCGATGGGACTGCAGGCAACAGCGGCGAGTAGCATTTCCCGCCTGTACGGTTTGCGCGTTCGCACGCGCACTGCGGTAATCAACGCCAGCATGCTTCCCAAAATGCTGGAAACGGCAAACATGACGGAACAGTCGGTGCGGCAAAGCGGCATCTCAGCCCCCCTGATGGTCATGCGTTCCGACGGCGGCATCATGGACATCAATGAGATGCGCAAACGTCCGATACTGACGATGCTCTCCGGGCCTGCTGCCGGCATCACCGCCGCTCTGATGTACGCAAAAGTATCCGATGGAATTTTCGTGGAAGTAGGCGGCACGTCGACGGATATTTCCGTCATCAAGAACGGCAAGCCGCAAATCAAAAGCGCGCAAATCGGTGGAAACCGATTGTATTTGCGTACGCTGGATGTGAGGACCCTTGGAATTGCCGGCGGATCGATCAGCCGCCTCTCAGGAAACAAGATTATAGATGTCGGTCCGCGCAGCGCGCACATCGCCGGACTTTCCTATGTCGCGTTCAGCGAGGGAGAACAATTTAAGGAACTTGTGCTGGAAAAAATCCAGCCGAAAGCAGAAGATCCCTCCGACTACCTGGCAATTGTACCCGCACACTCCAACGTCCGGTACGCACTGACACCGACGGATGCATCGAACGTTCTCGGTCTTGTGTCCGTCGTCGGTCATGGTGCCGCCAATCGCACTGCACTTGACGAAGCGTTTGCATCCCTTTCCCGGCTGCTCAAGCGGCCCGTGCGCGAGATCGCGGAGGAAATTCTGACGGCGGCGGCGGAAAAAATTCGACCCGTGATTCATCAACTGGAGCGGGAGTACAAACTCGACCGGTCGCTTCTTCAATTCGTCGGCGGCGGCGGCGGGGCATCGGCGATTGTTCCCTTTGCCGCCTCCCTCATGCAAATTCCGCATACTATTTGCAATAACTCCGAAGTGATTTCAGCTATCGGCGCAGCTCTTGGCATGATTCGCGATTCAATCGAGAAGAACAGCGTTAACCCGACGGAGGTGGAAATCATAGCCCTTCGCCAGGAAGTGATGAATTCCGTCGCGGCCATGGGCGCTATTCCCGAAACGATCGAGACGACAATTGAGATCGACAGCAAGAACAAAAAGATTATCGCCACGGCAATGGGCACCAGCGAATTGCGCACACGCGATGCGGCCGCCCAAAAAATCGGTGAAGAAGCGCTGCTCTCCGTGTGCGCCGCATCTCTTCGCTCGAAACCGGAAAATCTGTACGTCGCCGGCAGAACCTTCCACCTCTCCGCCGTCGTAGGCAAGGAAACGCGCTCACATCTATTCGGCCTGATGAAAAGCGAACGGCTTCGGCTGCGCGTTATCGACAACGAAGGTACGATCCGGCTCCAGCTCAACGATTGCATGGTGGAGTCTGTCCAAAACGGGGCCGTCCGTCCCAAGATAAAAGAAATGATCGAATCG
>JAPLFO010000115.1 GCA_026390635.1 Ignavibacteriales bacterium | reverse complement strand
TTGGGAGGATTTCTCGCTCAATTGGTGATACTATCGCGCAACAGAATGTCGGCGCTTATTCGCGGGAAATGATACAAGGTGAACGAAGCGGCCGCACAGAATGCTGTTTAGGCGATTCCGACCGCCAATAGAACTGTCATTCCAATCCGAAGGACTCGGGTGTCGAGGGCCATCATATTCCCCCGGCAGGGCCATGAGTATTCCCCACCCGCCGCAATGATTTGGCGACGGTATACTGACTCCCAAAACGGGAGTCAAGCGTTTTCGATTTAAGGCGGTTTAGCCGGATTGAGCGATGAGCGGTTGGTTTACTTGCAATATCATTCGTAGATTCCAAATGGCATTCTACTTCTTTGGCGGCTATTGATCAAAAAAGAAAACCCCCAAGATCTGAGCAGATGTTGAGGGTCCATTGGAAGTAATCAATATTGCTATACACGCACAAACTGTTCCAACTGTTTCTTATTTCGTATCCGTGAAAATGTAGACGTGGGAATTTCCAAGCGGATAGTCGGTTCCGGTATCGGCTTGCGCTGTTCTACCATCATCTCCAATAATGTTTCTTTCACACCGTGCAATTCATCCAGTGCTTTGTTTTGAGTTTCACCGTATCCTTTGCAGCCTGGAAGCAATGGAATAGAGGCACAATAGATACCGTCTTCCAGTCGTTCAATTGTTATTGGATACTCAAGAGAAAGATAATAATTACGATTTTTTTTCATTGTTGTCATCCAGTTCTTGTAACGCTTTGATTACATCATTTACTAGATAAAATTTTACAATATCATTCTTGCCGTGTGAAACAAGTACGATGTTTTGGGTGAGTTGTGGATGGCTGAAGACACGATGGCTTGTTCCCCTTTTAGAACGACGTAGTTCAAAACCAAATTGCAGTAATACCTTTTCAAGTTCTTTGAAATGAACATTGTTTTTCCGACGCTTGAGGCTTTCTGAGATCTGTCGTATCGTATTCACACATGTAATGTACGCCAACGGTATGTCAATTTCAAGGTTCCAGCCCTCACAACTGTCCGTCTGCAACACCGCTGCTCAACCCCAGTTTCGAGCGCGTGATGCCCGGCAAAGAATATGTAGCCGGTATCCGGAACTTCTGGCGCGTCTGCTCCGGATGTACTCCGGAGGCCCGCACCCGTGTCGAAATATTCCTCCGGGAAGTCTTCAATACAAAAGAGTTTCCGCTCACCGTCATGGACCGTCCGATCGAATCGGAAACCACAAAGATCATCGAGAATTCCTATCGTGCGGCCATTCTTGCATTTATGAACGAATGGAGCCTGTTCGCCGAACGCAATGGCGTTGACCTGATCAAAGTGATCAAAGCCATCAAAATGCGTCCTACGCACAGCAATATGATCTTTCCCGGTCCCGGTGTCGGCGGCTACTGCCTTCCCAAAGACGGTGGTCTCGGCTACTGGGCGTACAAGCACATCCTTGGCTTCGAAGATGGCGACGCCGTCTTTAAATTCACACCTACCGCGATCGATATCAACGACACGCGGGCTCTGCATGTCGCAGAACTGATCCGCGATGCCCTGCGCAACATGGGTCGCCACATCGCTGGTGCGGATATACTGATCTGCGGCGCCAGCTATCGTCAGGATGTAGGAGATACCCGTTACAGCGGCAGTGAGATGGTCGTTCGTAAGTTGGCAGAGATGGGAGCTGAAATCCGGATTCACGATCCGTACGTGGATCACTGGTATGAGATCGAGAACCAAGACTCATATCCCTCGAAAGATCATTCCTGGAAACGCTTCTTCCGCAATCAGGAAGAACTCTCAAAGCTGCGGGTCCAAAAAGATATCCGCACTGCGCTGAAGGGAATAAAAGCATTGGTGCTGGCTGTTCCACACGCACCTTATCTGCAGTTGGATCCGGAGCAAGTTGTCAAATGGGCCGGCCAACGCATTGCCGTGGTGGATTGTTTCGGGATACTCTCAGATGAGAAGATTCGCGCATATTTGAAGCTCGGCTGCGAAGTAAAGGCCCTTGGTCGCGGTCATATCAAACGCTTGAAAGAAGAGTTGCAGGGCTGATTGTATTTGTTGCCCCATCCGCTCTTGTGAGAAACTTCGCGCGCTATTGCTCGTATCGTCTCCGGCTTCGCTGCTGGGGATATGCTCAAAACATAGAAAGTAAAAGAATATCAAATATATTCTCAAATATTTGTTTCCAGCCATCCTTTGGATGAGTTTAATCTTCCTGATGTCGACAGGCACCGGTGATGCGCCTAATACATCAAGAATTATAGTGCCAATTTTGCGCTACTTATTTCACAATATTTCAGACATAGACATCCAATTGATCCACAAAGTCATCCGCAAGCTGGCACATGTGGTTGAATACTTCGTCCTTGGTCTTCTCCTCTTTCGGGCTTATAAAGATGGCACCCAAGCCGGGATAAAATGGAAGTGGGTAACGTATTCTATTTTGGTCGTGGTGCTATTTGCGGCAGCGGATGAATATCATCAATCCTTCGTCATAACAAGATCTGCATCTATCTCCGATGTGGGATTGGATCTCTTGGGAGGATTTCTCGCTCAATTGGTGATACTATCGCGCAACAGAATGTCGGCGCTTATTCGCGGGAAATGATACAAGGTGAACGAAGCGGCCGCACAGAATGCTGTTTAGGCGATTCCGACCGCCAATAGAACTGTCATT
>JAPLFO010000137.1 GCA_026390635.1 Ignavibacteriales bacterium | reverse complement strand
CGGCAGCGGATCATAGTACGGCGACGGCGCTTTTCCCTGCGTGCCGGTCAGCCATTCGGACCATGGTTCGATTGCACTCTGATAGAGTGCGTCCGACGACGGCCGGATCTGCACCATCACCGCGTTCATTCCGGAAAGCTCATGCTGATTTAGAATCTGGATGTAACTTGATTGCTGCTGCGCAGGCGTTTGCGAAGAATTCGTCGGCCAGTCGATATTGGAAACGCTGGCGATCCACGCTGCGCGAAATTCCCGTTTGGGCGAAATGGTTTGAGCTGTGATCGCAACGACAAAAGTCACAAGGAATATTGTACAATAATAGAGCAGCTTCATAGAGCTCCGGTTCCGCAAATGTGAGAGGGTTTACTGTACGAAGATAGTCAAGAATCCGCTGGCATTCAACGGTGCCGGCACATCGATCTTCTATGGACCTTTGCTCATTCCCAAGTTCTACTTCATAAACGAATCCTAAAGCGGTGCTTCGTCTTATCGTTCGTCCTGAAAACCTTTACAATCGTAGAGGTTTTAGCCGGACACTCTCTATAAAGAGTATTTTCATCTCGCCTCGCGCCGTTCTTCTATCACAATAGTCTTCTCTTTTGCGTATATATATGTAAGCATTCACTGTCATCAAAGAGGCGGTATATGATCAGTCGATTGAGGGAATTCAGAAGAGAAATCCGCCGGGAATTCCGCGAACTGTGCGATACATTGCTCGATGCCGCTCACACCCAACGGCTTCAGTCCTTTGGACGATTCCGGCGCGGAGTGTACATTGTTGCATATCTTTTCAAGGATATGATTGGGAAGCTTTCCGCAACCCGGCGGATTCTCATTATCATCGCGCTGGTACTGTCTGCCAACATACAAATCGACACTGATGGAGAGAGCTATTCTACCCGCAACTCCGTACTCCCAACTTTGATTTTTCTCTGGATTGTCGCTCTAGAACTCAAGGACAAGCTGTTGATGCGCGGTGAGATCGACGCAGCCAGAAAAATCCAATCGGCGCTTATGCCCGACCGTACGCCCGCGATCGACGGCTGGTCCATTGCGATTGCCAGCCGTGCCGCCAACAACGTCGGCGGCGATCTGGTTGACTATATTCCACTGGAGAACGGACACGCGCTGCTCGTGCTGGCAGATATTTGCGGCAAGGGGCTCTCCGCCGCGCTGCTCACCGCAAAACTCCAGACCGTCATCCGGACGATATCATTGGAACAGCTGTCGCTGGCGGACCTTGCTGCACGGGTCAATCGCGCATTCCGCAGTGAGTGCACGGCCCAGATGTTTGCTTCTCTTGTCATTGCAGAGATTGTTCCGGGAAAGCCGGCAATTCAATGGATCAATGCCGGACATCTTCCGCCGTTCATAATCCGACAGGGAATTCCTTCTCCATCCCCCAAGGGAGAAGTTGCGCTTGGCTTGTTAGTTGACGCTGCCTACAACCCGCATTCGCTGCAGCTTGCGAAGGGAGAATCTTTTGTTATCTACTCCGACGGTGCAGTAGATGCCCGTAATGAACGGGGAATATTTTTCGGGACGGATCGCTTCACCGCCTCGCTGGTCGCTGCGGCAGACAAGGATGCGGCAGCGACAATTCAATCCGTGCTCTCGATCATTTCATCGTTTGTGGATGACGCTCCAATGCATGACGATATTTCATTGGTTGTAATGAAATACATTGGCGGGCGGAATGGCTGATACCGCTGCTACGCGTCTCACACGAATGATTGGCGAATGCGAGTGAGGGCATCTAGTTGTCGCGGACCAGGAGAAGGAGTGAAATAAGAAATGCCCTGTAAACACAGGGCATTTCTTTTGTACACCCGACAGGAGTCGAACCTGTAACCCCCAGCTTCGTAGGCTGATGCTCTATCCAGTTGAGCTACGGGTGCGTAAAAACGCAACTTTTAATTCGAAAACCACTATTTTTTACTCTTCCAGCTTACACTTTAGCTTACACTCTCATTCAAATAAAGGAGGCTCTTTTGCCCATTTTTCACATCGATCCGCTTACATATGGAAAAGAGTTCTTTATTTTTTACAATATAAGGTTTTTAGGGCGCCATAGCAACATGGATATGTGGGAAAATATTTCTTCTTTAATAGAGCGGTGCTACCATCCCTTCCAACTGATTCACAGTTTTATGCAGCTCGTTCGGCAGTAGGTGCGCATAAATTTGCGTGGTCTTGATGTCGGTATGCCCCAGGAGCTTCTGTATCTCGTAAATACTGGTTCCCTTCTGTGCCAGCCAGCTTGCAAATGTGTGACGCAAAGAATGGAAGTGCAGGCGCTGGTTCTCGACCTTCGATTTCTTCACAGCTCGCTTCAACTTTTTCGTGAGAAGCACCGGCTTGATCTTCTCACCCTTGAGCGTAAAGACATACGTCGTGTTCTCAACGCTCGCCGGACGAATTTGAGCAAGCACCTCGATCACTGTCTCCCCCACTGCGATGACACGTCTCTTTCCGGCCTTTGTCTTGAAGTCACCGCTGCTCTGAATCCGGATGGTCTTCTGAGAAAAATCAATGTCGCACCACTGCAGGTTTACAATCTCTGAGCGCCGCATTCCGGTGAGCACTCCGAAAACCGCTATCCTCCTGAACCATAAATCTCGAATCGCCTGGATCAACCGTTCGAAGTCATCTACTGAAAAGAACGTAGGCACCGATTCAGGCACCATACAAAGCTTCTGCCGATAAAACGGATTCGATGGCAACAATTTCCAGTCGACCGCTCTGTTCATAGCAGCTTTTAGCGACCGCAGCTCGATGTTCGTCGTCACCGGACTTACCTTGCTGGAACGCACTCGTTTGTATTGCTCCCAGTGAAGAGCTGTCATCTGCTCGATCTTCAAATCGCCGACAACCTTCAGCATGTTCTTGAACGCAACATTGTAGAGAGCCAGTGTCCCTTCTGAGAGAGTCATTGATTCTAAGAATAGTTTTTGAAATTCACTCAGCGTCATTACATATACCGTCCGATCATCTCTTCCAGTTTGGTCATATCAATCTCAAAAGCCCGTTTCAACCCATCGGGACATCGCACAGGAACGCAAAGGATATCAAATTTCTGATGGAGCATGCGACTTAGCCAAGTCCTTAGTGCACCCTTTGGAACGCACTGAATGGCCTTGAAATACGCAAACATCATGTCCGCTTCGATATACACAGTATTGCCATCCATCCGGATCGGCTTGATATCTGTCGTTGCGCTACCCAAAACTGCCAGCAATCGAAACGTTTCATTTTCTACGGTGTCATCTTCTTCTCGTTGACCTGAATGTGCTTGGGCATACTGTGTTACTTCCGCAACGACCGCTTCATTGACTAACGAGCCAATGACGATCAGTGGCAACCAAAGATCCAGGGCCCGATTCTTCAGCAGCGTATTATCTGGGCTCTCGCTTACGCGAACATATTCGCTCATAAGTCTTCGAGCCTGGGTCAATCCGAACGTGTACAGATTGTCTCTTAGGCAGGAGTGAAATTCTAATACTTCGGCTGTTTCAACATAGCGATTTATTGTTTCGCTCTGCAATTTGCGGATCATGCGAATGGTAATCGTCCGATCTGCAAGCACATCGTCCAGTGGCTTTATCCCCGCAATCATTTTTGGCGAATAGCAGGAGTATGTCATGTTCTTTCTTTTAATCTTCCCGGTTTTCGAAAAACCTGCTTTCAGCAGCCGCATCTTTGGACCATTTTGACCCTCGTGCAGATCCTCAGATTCATCAAGAAATAATGTGGATGAATTTGTATGGACTTCATGAAAGAGTGAAACCCCGGTTGCATCTGAAGAGAGTTCACCATTGAAGCATATCTTCTCCAATATTTCCATGAGCGTTGTTTTCCCCGATGCTTTTTCTGCATGCAAATGGATGTAAGGAAAATAGCGGAACATGCGAAAAATATATGTACCCATTACCCACAGCGCAATCACCGCGTAGCATCTCTCGTCGGGCAGATAGACATACCTTTTCAGGTAGCGTTCTATTTGACGAAAGATGTCTTCTGGATTCAGAGTAGCGTCCTCTTCCAAAAACTGATTGGTTGCTTTCATCGAAAACCGAGACAGGCTCATCTCCTGGGTGGTAAAACGCATTCCCCCGGCTTCGGCGACCCACAAGGGGATACACTGCCGGTCTGAAGTGATCATGCATAATCGTCCTTCGCGTATGACGCCATAATGAAATCTGCCTCTGCTGAAATCCTGGGCAGTATTGAGAGGCCACATTTCTTCTGATATTTTCGTCTCGTCCATATAATTTGCTTTCTTATAATAACGCAGAGTTGGCAAGCAATCACTGCCCACCAACTCTGCGTACCTACAAGGATTTCCCTTCCTTCTTTTTTTCGTTGTACCCGGTCACGAATTCTTCCAATGAATTAATGAAGAGATTCACTTTTACTCCGGGCATTTGTTCCAAATTGCTCTTGAGATCCTGAGCAATGCCTTCGTTATCGATCCCCATCGAGACGATTCCGCTTTCCAAGTGGAAAAACTCCAGTCTCCCGCCGTGACTCTTTACTTCATCAATCACGGCGTTCTTGAAATCTCGAACCTCGACATTTTTCAACGTCAACGTTTTGGGGAAAAGCTCCTTGATGATCATGTTTGCCATCTTTTTTCTCCTTTATGTTTGTATTGAAAAACCCTACGCCGATGAGTGCGCATCTCACCGGCATCGGATCTTCTATCTATTGGTCGTCTTCTGACTATTGAAGCGTCCAATAAACGCCTCAAGAGCAGATCCGACCATTGTGACGGTAGCACCTTCAAGGATTTTGAGTTCATCCTTGAGCTTGTTCGCCACGGTTTCATCATCAATTGAAATCGTGATGATTCCGTTGTCAATGGCGAATGCGGACACTTTCCCGTCATGGCGTTTCACGGCGTCTGTAACAGCGGATCGGAATTGCCGAACATCGCTGTCTTTGCCGTCCTGGGTTTTCGAAAAAACTCCAGCAACCAGTAAATTGGCCATATGTTATCTCCTTTCGTAAATCTTCGTGCTCTCGGTTTCCGTTGGCAGTGCCGGCACCGTGGAGCGGGATTTTGACTTCTGTGAATTAAGCCAGTAAGGCATTAGCCCTTTTTCCTTCTTTCGATGTTTTTGCTGTGTTTCAGCAACTCTTCGTTTGCAACATCTTGAATCAGATCGATAAGAGTCATCAGTTCATCGGCCATGCCTTTGCACAAATTCAACATAGCAATGAGAGATTCTTTTGTGACCACAACACCAATCTTCGATTGGCTTTTCTCTCTATCTGTTCTTTTTTTCATCATATCTTCCTTCCTGTTATTATGTGATCTCTGCTCTCGGTTTCCGGTGGCAGTGCCGGCACCGTGGAGCGGGATTTTGACTTCTGTGAATTAAGCCAGGGGACATATGTCAATTGGTTCATCATGATGGAGAACATATGCTTAACGAGTCTCTCTATCCACGAAGAACACTTCATTGCGAGTGAAGAACACTTCATTAACCTGTACTTTTCTTTGGTGCATGCCATCCTCTCGCGTAGTATTGGCGTTTAAACCCATCAAGATTGAAAGCATATTTTTTCGCTACTTCTTCGAGCGCTGCAGTCGCTGAATAGTTCCGAGAGCGTTGCAGCTCGTTTACTTCTTTGAAATGATCATCCCCATATTTAAGAGGCGCGACACGAACAACCTGACGCAACGAGCCTTCACGATGAAAGACCTCTCCATTTACAACGACTCGTTGCAGGGTCCCAGTAGAAGCCGGAAGTTGAATGATCAACTCCGCCTCTGATCGACGAGCGATCTCAAGGGTGCCTATGCTGAATGAAAAACAGTCATATTCGGCAGGTTTCGGCGCTCGGGCGATATGTGGGATTCTTTTTTTCATCAGGTCATGCAGTAATCAAGCCGCTTGCTCCGGCCACCATAACTCCGACTCTTCAGCGATCAGCATATCCCACTCAATCAAATATGCTATGTACGGTTCTTCGTATTGCATATACTTGTCGAGTAATTCAGCACTGTTTGTGCTGAGGTAGACCAAGTTTCCAATCGTGCTGATTCGGAAGGTCGCATCGGGAATCGAACCGCACCACGTCGTCAGATGGTTCGATACTTCTTTCTTTACCATTGCTGACATCTCATTCGAGAGTTCAGCCCTTGATATTACCGCGTTCAAGAACATCTTAGATTCTCCTTTGTTTGTTTTTAACTGTTGTGAACCGGACTTTCCGATCACATAATTGCCTAACACGAACACTGTGCTGCTACTTGTTCATTCACGCCTCCTCTCTCCCCGGAAATGCTGTATTCAATGTCTCGTCCAACGGGTGTCTTTGCTTCGGACTTGGGAATCTTGAAATCATCCATGAAGTAGTTATCTACTAATTTTTCATTCCTGGATAACGGCAGCCCTCGTCTTCCTTTTTCCACTGCTGTATTTTTGTCATAAATTCTCGATACTCTTGTTCAGTCGGATACTCCGCAATCAATTCTTCGATCAAAGGAATCGCCTTGTCATATTGACCTAGTAGTCCACACAAACAGGCTTCGTGGGTCCTGAGGACTAGATCTGTTGGACAGATAGCGTGAAGTTGTTTCACGATAATCATCGATGAATCGTAAAACCCACAAAGATGAAAAGCCCGTAATAGTCCCACTAGGATTGTTTTATTACAAGGGACTATAGCATTGGCATATTCAAGCGACCCCCTTGCCTTGCCATACTCATGCTTTTCAATAAATATTAGTCCCCTCAATCCGTAAGCATCTCCATATTCAGGGTCTAAAAGTATTGCCCGGTTTACGAGATCTAGTGCTATATCATATCTTTTCAAATTAAAATTACAGCGCGCATGTTCGTAATACCCCTTAGGATCTTCAGGATGAAACCGGCTGTATTCTTCGAATAGTGGAATGGCCTTTTCGTGTTCTTCAGTTTCCTCTAACGATAGCCCTTCGGCGAACAATGTTTCCGAATAGACCATCGGATCATCAACAAACATGTCAACGTTCTCAAACAATTCACACATAGCTTGCTCCTTTCTTCTATCCAATTCTGAACCAGATTTTCTGGCGCCGACCAGCATGTTCCATATTTCTCTATCCCTACGCGGCGATCCCATAAAACAAGTCCTGACCAATCTCATCAACCAGTTCATGCTTCCCACTCAGTAGGTAGTCAACAAATGGCTGTTCTACCTCGACCCATTTCGTCATCAAGTAATTGCTATTGGTCGTGAAGACTAAAGTCTTGCGAATTACCTTGAGCGAATAGGCGGCTCTTCCAACCTCTCGCGACCATGTCGTGCAATGTCTCTTAAGCTCGCTGATGACGAAATCTTTCATTCCGTTCATACGATGTGCGTTTGCTATTTCAATACTGTATTTCATAACTACTCCTTTGATTTGGTTTTGAAGCCAGCGCCGGAGTATCCGGCGCCGTCGAACATACGCCAAGCTCATGCTGCTGACAAGTAACTATCAGATTTGCGACCCGTCGTTCCGTTAGCGCGAGACACTTTAGCCGTTCGCTTCTCTGTCCGGACGGGGGATTTGAATAGAGGGATATTCGGGTCATTTTTTGTATACACATCCCTATACTTCAACCAAAACGCATCCATTCGGCTCTGGCACAATTCATCTTCTTCATGCAAATCGTCAACTACGGTGACGGCATCGAAACATTCGGTTAGAAAAACCGGCTTGCCAGATGCATCGCGGAAAGCTACGACCTCAATCAGCTCGGCAAGACCTACTGTGATCTCACTGTTTTCCGACGTGCTGATCATAATGCTCTCCGCACCCAGATCTAGGGCAACAACGCCGACCGTGATATACTTCTCCTGGGTCCGGAAGCGGACGAAGATGGGGAGTTGATAATCGGATGACAAAAGCGACTGCTGGAGCATGTGAACTTGATTCAAGATTGCCTGGAACATATGACCTCCTAAAATTGAGCGTTCGGTTTGAGGACCTATTGCCCTCTACAACTAATCGCTGACTTTAGGGGTTGGAGATTGACTTGTGGGGTAGGAAATTTCAACTATTCTGCAGGTACAATAAAAAAGACCGAAATTAGCGCATATTCTGCACTAGTTTCGGCCTTTGGCAACTACCTTGATCTTGCGGAGCGAAGATCTTGGAAGAATTACATCATTGCAGAGTCCATTCTATTGTTTCATTCGGGCTGTAGCAGACGAACTTTCCCCGAATTATTGAGTTATCCAGATGTCTGGCAAGTTGGTCATCATATTTGAAGAGGTTTTCTATCGCCTCTTTTATCGCCTTGCTGACGGCGGCGGCTCGGTTCTTAATGAATTTATCTTCATCCGGCCTTCGATTCGCGTTAATCCTAGCCATGATCACTTTGATTTCTGCTCTGCACTCCTCTGCGATTATCTCATCCTCAGGTGAGCGTTTCATTGAACCTTCAATCATTTCAAGATTGCGGATTTCAGCTTCAAGTTCGCGAAGTCTTTTGAAATCGCTCATTGAACTTCTTTCGATCATGATATTCGATTGATCCCCGACTTTTCGTAGGCCGGCTTCAGCAGCTGCTGCTTTAGATATACCCTCGGAGGGTGATTTAGAAAATACCTCGCACGGAAATGCGACAAGGGGCGTTTCGAGAACTTTTGCAATATGGTTCATTCCAAGAAGATTCCTGATGAAGTTGATCCGTCCCTCGTTGAACCGAACCTCCCAGAATTCGCCTTTCCGCCTAAAGATGTTCAACCCCTCATCATCTTTTTTCATCGACTCGATATGCGCTTGCGGTGCTTTTTCATACACTGAAGCATACATTTTTTCAAATCGATTCATTGTTTCCTGGATCTTGTCGATTTTTTCAAAGAGCGTCGAAATTATTTTTGGGCTCTCCTCTACCAGTTGAGCGGCCTTCTTAATTTTATAATGGACGGTCGTTAGTTCTTGATAAACGAGATCATTCTGTTTTTGAGCTGCTTCTTCTGTGATCCGGCCATTCTTTTGCAGTACAATATTGCTATTTTTCAAAGTAGCCTGAATCAGAACCATGAGTAGTGGCGCCAAAACGCCGCCAGCTCCCGGAAAAGCGCCTACAACAACACGCCCCATATTCAATGCCGTGGCAATTAATCCAACCGATTTTAGGGTTGATACCGTAAATATCGATTTCTTTGGAATTTCTATCGTCTCTTGCTCTATCATTGTTTTTCTTCCAATAGTTCGCTAGTAATTTTCTGTAACATTCTTTTCAAACGCTCTATGCTTTGACCTCAGCCTTGGTTACACAATGCAAATTGGGGGAAGTGACCCTCGACGGAATATCACACGCTACCACACAAACACCGAATGCCACGTGCCAACAACGAGCTCCCCGCTCTTGACTCCTGCCTTCGCCGACTTCAGTCCCACCTTCTCGTTCTTCGGATCGTCCAGGCGACCGAGTATGCGCGCGCGATTCGCCCTTGAAACTGAACTGCTGTTGATCGACAATTGCACTACAAAACTGCTGACTGCCTCGACGACCGAGCGCGAGCATGCCGCGCCGCAGGTTAAGCGAATTGTTATGCCGCGACCTTCATGATCAGGTCTTCTTCTTTGTTGGCGTAGCTTTCTTCCCCTCTCGTCTAATCTTTGTTTCTTCGCTCTTCACAAATACGCCGCAAGTGGAACAAGAGTAACTTGTAACTTGAATCCTAATTACGATTCCCTTTGGACCTTTGCGACGAACGGTCTTCTTTTTGGCATCAAGGTCGCGAACCACTCGACAAACAGGGCACATGTCATTCATACTATGGCCTTTCACTGTGATATTGACGTGTTACTCATCGATGCTTGCTTTCTCAATAGATCGAGCCAACAGCAATTGGCGCGGCCTAACGGACGGACTGGAGTTAACCTGCGGCGCCCGCTTTACCGCGCCGTTACGTCGTCCGCCACGAAGTGCGGGCGGCGTCAGGTTGAACGACGTGTTCGGCCGGATTTTGTCATTTATTTGATCAGCACCATCCGCTTTGTTTGCACGAAGCCGCCAGCATGCAAAGTGTAGAAATAGATTCCCGTCGATGACCGGCCCGTGTCCCATATCGTCGAATACGAACCGGCGTTTTTCTTCTCATTCACCAATACGGCAACTTCTCTGCCGAGGACATCAAACACCTTGAGCGTAATGAAAGCTGCATACGGCAGTTGGTAACTGATGGTTGTCACTGGATTGAAAGGGTTTGGATAATTTTGGAAGAGAACATAGTCGTTTGAAACAAGATCTTTAAACTGGACTTCCATCACTTTTCCAAAAGCTACTTTGTGAACCGCAATATTACTATAGGTTTTTGCTTCTGCAATACAACCATTATTTTTACCGCCCCAATTTCCAATCTTCACAGTCCCATCAGCGAAATAAGTCGCCCAGTCAAAAAAGCAAAATTTAGAATCTACAAAATCGAAATGCCCTTCGCCTGTATTGACAACTTGAGGACCCGGGAGTGTCACTATTACTGGTTTTCCAAAATATTGTTTGCGATCGGCAGGAATAATATATTTTTGAGCTATTATGTTAAACGTGCACTCTTGATAGGGAAACACCGCTCTATTTTTCCAATCACTATTTCCACCACCACTTGTCGAACGAAGAAAGGCATTTTTAGGATCGTTACCTATTGTTCCATTAAAATAAGCCATTGGATAATACCAGTTTTCAAGAATTGAAGCATCATCACAAGCCCCGCCTGAAGAAACCTTTTTTGATACCAGCCATCGAACTCCGATTTCGAGATTGTATTTCCAGTCTGATTTCAATCGATTTGTATCAATTGCTATTGCCTCTGTTTCGGTCTTAAATTGATTTGCCGAGGAAAACCCTTCTGAACAACCAGTTTGTGGTTGACCTTCAATTATTTTTCCCAATGATACGATTGTTGAATTTCGATTGTCGAACATTTTGGGAGGCGTAACTTGTGTCAAACCAATCCCCCCATCTCCACTTATTACGGGAGTGCCATTGTCATAGAATTGCTTCCAATCTATCGATTCCTGCTCTACTAGTGCTTTTATAATAACAGAAGGAACTTTGTACGCGTAAGAAAGAAGATCAATATAATCTGAAATTTGCTTGGAGGAAGGATTGGAATTACTGGTATAACTTGCGTTCCATCCTTTCCCTACCGTATACCAATCCGACGAGAATTCTATAAGCATTACTCCTTGAGAAGATTTTAGAGCCGGCGGTATTCCATTTCCACTAAATTTCCCAAGTTTTGAGGCAGCGGTGTTTGCTCCATCATAAACGGTTACGAAATCATAATCCTTCTCAGTGTCAAATGAAGAAAATGAAAGCGTAATTTGAGTTGCATTTGACGGCGCCAATTTCCAAAACAAATGAACACCATTTTCATAATAATCCGCTCCGCTCCCGTCGTCAAAACTGCCGTCAGACAAAGTTAACATTGCTGTATCTGAGGTTGTAAAAAATATCGTTGGAGAAAATACACTGACAGAATGGTCATTAAACGCCGCTATTCTTAAATAATAGCTGTTGCCTGGCTTAACGTCAATATTCTTAGAGGTTGGATCATCAAATGGCCACCAATAACTAAAACCACTGAAACTACTGCTTGTACTCCATTGAAACTGAAAATTTGTCGCACCAGACACTGCATTCCAAATGACTGGTATATTTAGCCAAGATACTTTTGCATTATCGGGGGGGTTCAATATAGACGGCGCAGAAAGAGCGCTGGATGAAGTAGTCGTGGAATAGACGGAACCGCTTGACCAAGTGCTAACGGTTTGTCCATCATTCGTTCCACCTCTAACTCTCCAGTAGTAAGATGTGTTGTTCTTGTAGTCAGATGCACTTCTTATGCTGGGATATATTGTTATCGTTGAATCCGCCCTAGTTGGAGAGGCAAAGTTGATATAGAAATTTGCAAACGCATTTGAAAAATTTTGATCAAAAGCTATCTGAAATTCATATTTTTCTGCTCCAAGAACAGTCTTGATAGTAAATAGAGGGATAATTGGAATATTTGTTGCACCATCTGCTGGGTATAGTTTTTCTGGAATCAAAAGATCGCGTTTCATATATTTTTCAGCTTGTTTATTCCTCAGCACTGGAGTTTGTCCTTCGGTAGAAAAAGGCGCAACGTTTTGAGAATAGCTGGCTATGGATATTATCGCATCGGCGAAAAACAACAATCCAAATATTTTTAAACATGCTAAACGCATAGTAGCCCCCTTATCTCATTAGGACCATTTTCTTTACATCGACAAATTGATTGTCCAACTTACCAAATGATACTGCTTCTATGCGGTAAAAATATATGCCGGAAGAAACATTTGCCTTCCAATCAACACTATGATAGCCTATTTCCTGATCTTCATTCACTAACTCCGCTATCGTTTGACCAAGAGTATTAAATATCGTGAGATGAACATTGCTCTTTCTTGGCACTGTATAAGTGAAGGTAGTGGTTGGATTAAATGGATTTGGATAGTTCTGCAACAGTGAGAAAGAGGTCGGTGTCTTATCATTATCATTTCCAACAACGCCTGTGGGCCTAATTGCAATAACATCACTAATAGGACTTAGATTCTCATGAATATCTTGTGCTCGCACGAATAAATGAATAATGTTATCCTGAAAACTTTGAAATGAATAACTCGTTGCGGTTGTATATATAAAGGGCAAAACAGTATCTGGGTTGAATCCAGCATATGAAACATTGTATAAAAGGTAATTGCGAAGGTCCGGTTCAGAATTAGGGTTCCATTCAATTACGATTTTATGTGAATCATATCTGGCTGTAAAACCTGACGGCTTCAAGGGGGCAAGATTATCAACGGAGTAGCCACTATCAATATTGGAATCAAAAAATGTGTTTGATTCATCGGTGTGAGCAGAAACCATAAAATAATGCTTTCCACTATTAGCGGAGGTTGAATCATACAAAGTTTGTGCAGTGTAAGCATAGAACCTGAGCTTATGTGCTGGTTGATTTGCAATCCATTCCCAACAATAAATTGTGCCATTTATCTTCTGTATTTTTTGACTGGGATTTTTGAAGTCATTATTAACATCTTTCATTGGAATCGGGGATTTCTGAGAATGAAGGATTCGCTCCGGTGTAGCTCGCCAAACGCTATAGAATTTTAGAAAGGCAACATTTGTATCCAATGCCGAAGCAATCCATTTTATGGTGACTCTTTGACCTTGGTCATTAGCCACATCTTTTACATACTGAATTTGAGGGGCAACGGTTAGATGAATTGTACTATTTGTACTGCGAAAGACTCCATTAGAAGTACCGGCAAAAATATGGTCACCAGAATCAACTGTAAAAGAATAAATGCAACTACTTATTAGACCTGAATTAACTTGTGTCCAATGGTTTCCATTATCTGTTGAAAGAAAAACTCCGCTATCAGGCGTACCAGCAAAAATACTTCCACTCGAATTAGTAAGAATCGTTTGAATGTTGGCGTTATTCAAATTTGTTTGTAACCAACTATTGCCGTTATCCCTTGAGCGATAAACCCCACCGTCCGTAGTACCCACAAAAATGTCTCCACTTGTGGCATTAATTGAAAGTGCTCGAGCAACCCTAGTAGCCAAACCCGAATTAATTATCCAACTGTCACCATTATCTGTTGAGCGAAAAACACCTCCATCCACAGCTGCATAGATATAACCGTTTGGAGTAACAGCTAGGGAATTAACAGTGTAATGTTTTAGATTGGTTTGTGTCCATTCATCTCCATTATTTGTGGAACGATAGACCCCGTTTTCACTTATTCCGACAAAAATATCACCATTTGGACCTACAGCTATAGAATTATAAGCACCATTAATTGAGAGAACTTTTGACCAATTATCTCCATTATTTGTGGAAAGATAAACTCCAGAATAATCTACTCCAGAATAAATGTAGCCATTCGAATTTATGGCAAGAGAGCTAACATTATTCAAGCCATTTAGGCTTGTCTGTATCCAGCTATTACCGTTGTTTGTGGAACGGCAAACTCCGCCACCATTTGTTCCAGCAAACATATGACCGCTTGTGTTTTTAACGAGAGAATATACTGGAGTATTCAATAAACCATTATTGATTTGCGTCCAACTATCTCCATTATTTGTAGATTGGTAAATTCCATTATATAGTGTTCCGGTGAAAATATGACCACTCACATTTATCGCTAACGAATTAATGGATTTAACATTGAGACTAGTCTGTGTCCAATTAATTCCATTATTGGTCGAACGATAAATGCCATAACCAGTTGTTCCAGCGAAAATATAACCGCTTGAGTTTATCGATAATGAATTTACGGACACATTATTCAAACTAGTCTGTGTCCAATTATTTCCATTGTCGGTTGAGCGATAAATACCATAATAAGTTGTTCCAACGAATACATAACCGCTTGCGTTTATCGCCAAAGAAGAAGTTGAATAACTTGAGAACACTTGCGTCCAATTATTTCCATTATTGGTCGAACGATAAATGCCATAACCAGTTGTTGCAGCGAAAATATGACCGCTTGAGTTTATCGATAGTGAATTGACGGGCATATTATTCAAACTAGTCTGTGACCAACTACTTCCATTATCGGTCGAAAGATAAATTCCATAATAAATTGTCCCAGCAAAAATATATCCATTAGAGTTTGTACACAGGGAACCAACAGTTCTATCAGTTATGCCAGTTTGTGTCCATTTATTTCCATTATCGGTAGAACGGTAAACTCCATGATTAGTTGTTCCAGCGAAAATATAACCACTTGAGTTTATCGACAGAGAATTAACAGTTCTATTATTTAAGCCAGCAAGAATCCAAATATTGCCATTATTGGTCGAGCGAAAAACGCCACCATCTACTGCAGCAAAAATAGAACCGTTTGCACTTATGGCAATAGAATTAACTTTTCCGCCATAAGGACCATTTGTCTGTTGCCAATAAAGACTATCCTGAGCTTTCGACAGAGAATTTGACAAAATCAAAGCAAAAAATAAGTGAGAAAAATATTTCATTTTGTCCTCCATGTGCTCAGATTTATGGAAATGAATTACATACCATCACATAATAGAACATCTTTCTGTGAGGGGCTTTTGCCGTTGCACCCCATCGGACTGGAGCTAACCTGCGCGCTGCGTTTTTGTGAGCGCGCGGACGATAATTGTTTCCTGCTGACTGACTGCCGCGCGAACAGCAGCGAGACAGAAGTTATGTTTAAAAAGTCTCTCCGCCTTCGTAATTTCTGGTAACCAACATAAGGAGACTTTTTATGAATACCACATCCACTCTTTCATTTGCCAATACTCATTTCTTCGTCGGTATCGATACCCACCTGAAGAATTGGAGGGTTACCATTCGCAATGGTGGTATCGAATTGAAAACTTTCTCTATGAATCCATCACCGCTCGAACTGATCGCCTATCTCCGCAAACACTACCCCGGCGGCATCTACCATCTCGTCTATGAGGCAGGTTTCTGCGGATTTTGGCCTCAACGGATCTTTCAGCAGCACCACATCGATTGCATCGTTGCGAATCCGGCCGATGTCCCTACCACGAACAAGGAAAAAGTGAATAAGAGCGATCCGATCGACTCAAAAAAGCTCGCCCGTGAACTCGAGAATAAATCTCTCCATGGCATTTACATTCCCTCAATCGAACATGAAGAACTGAGAATGCTTATGCGTCTACGGTATCGCGTCATCCAATCTCAAACACGAACAAAGAACAGAATCAAAAGCTTGCTCTACTCTCAGGGGATCGCCATCCCCATACAGTTCTCCGGGAGCGCCCGATGGTCCCATCATTTCATATGCTGGCTAGAAGCTCTTCCCATGAACACCACTGCCGGGAGATTTACTTCGCTGAATCTGATCGCACAACTCCGAGAGATTCGACAGCATAACAAGAATGTTCTCAAACAACTCCGTTTAGAAGCCAGAAAAGAGACTATCGCACCAATCATAAACACACTTATGAGCGTACCTGGTGTCGCCTTTATCACCGCAATGACGCTCTATGCCGAACTCATTGACATGAAACGCTTCACTGACGAAAATCACCTGGCAAGCTTCATCGGGTTGGTTCCATCGGTGCAAAGCTCAGATGATACCATCTATTCCAACAATATTACTGTACGAAAGCACTCATTCCTGCGCGTTGTCATGATTGAATCTGCATGGACGGCCGTCAGAGAGGACCCGGCGATGACACTCAAATACAATGAACTGACTCAACGAATGAATGGAAAGAATGCGATTGTTCGTATTGCCAGAAAACTAATCAGACGAATACGACACGTCTGGTTGCATCAGCAAGACTATCAATATGCTTTGGTCGCGTAATAGATTTCAATGAACGAATAGTAAAAGAATGCGAAATATAGCGGTGCGGACTGCTTTGCTCAACCTTGTCTGCGCGGGCTCGACATCGTCCCAGCAGAAGATTCCACACTCACGCGTGGATCGCTGCAAGCAGATTTCCGGCAGATTGCAGCCGCACCATTTGAATCTCATTCTACTTCATGCAGCCTCAGCATATCGGGGACTGTTTATAACAGGATGATTCTTTTATTATGCCGTTCCGTAACCTTTTCGCTAACTGCATGTAACCTAGATTCTATGGAAAGATGAAATTATTATTGAAATATTCTTTCCACGTATATTGACTTTTTACATAACAGGTTGAGCGAATTGTTAGCTGGTAATTTGTTGCGAACCGGTTTATTTTTTATGATCAGATTCCTTTCCCTCAACATTCAACTCTTTCTTTTGTATCCACTCAAAACCTCGTGTGGTTATTGTTGCCACATCTATCTCGCCGCCTACGCCCATCACACTCTTTTGGTTGAACCTTTGGGCCTCAATGGTAGCTCGCGCAATAAAAACCGCAAAATCTATACCATCCTGCAATGTCATGATGTCGTAACGAATATCATATCTCAGTGAATCTTTCAATCCTTCAGAAAAAGACAGATCAGATAGCAAAGGGTCATATCCTTTAACTATTCTCTGAAACACATCTCTTTGTCCTAGCACATAAGAGCCAGTAGTTCCGGAAGAATATCGTTCATTTGCCGTGCCAAATATTTTAGGATCACCCTTAGCCGATTTCACTATATTGGGAAAATCAATCTCATATAGTTTTCTATTACTCAGCTCATCGTATCCGAAGACTATAATGTTGAGTTCACCTTGTAAGGCATTGTCCAAATGCGAATTGTATATTTGTTCGAAATATTTCTTGAGGCGGTCAACAACTATTTTTGGTGATACGTGTGTGCTATCGCTGATCTTTTCATGGATCTTAAAAGCTTCTACAAGACTTCCAATGCTTCGACTTTGATCACTTTCATCAACAAGCAGGCCGACACCTGCAAATGCAAGAGCGCTTGCTTGTCCTATCCTGACAATCTTCTGATATGAATCGGATGCAATTCGGTCTCTGTCCTTACTTGCTAACGTCAATCTACTATCTGCAGCAATTACGAATCCATCATATGTAGATACTAATACAACAATAGTTGCAGTGGCCGGTATTGAAGCTATAATAAGAAAAAACAGTTCGGCAATTAGTATCGATGTAATTGTTTTCATAACCAACTCCTTTTGACAATTACCAGCTAACGATTTCTCTATTGCGAAAAAAAGCGGCGGGATAGTCCGACAAAGGTGATCGGCGCTCCTGCAATGCCGTCAATCAATGATTACCCTTTGTGCGGCAGTAGATCTCTATGCTATTGTCGTAGAACCCGCGTCCTTTGCGCAAATTATGTGCGTTCTGCAATTTCAATTCCACTCTGGTTCGACTGAATCATCACTGCGAAGTAGCTATCACTCCCAGACCTAGAAATTTCAATTCCACTCTGGTTCGACTGAATCTTTGCACGACAACAGGCATTGCTCGTAATCGACAAAATTTCAATTCCACTCTGGTTCGACTGAATCCGGAGATTTACATTTCGTCCAAAGTAATACTGTTGGATTTCAATTCCACTCTGGTTCGACTGAATCGCAGGGGAACCATGACAACCGACCTGAGAAGCTATATTTCAATTCCACTCTGGTTCGACTGAATCGAACGGCAGTCGGTCTAACTCGGCAGGCTGTTGATAATTTCAATTCCACTCTGGTTCGACTGAATCATTGGAGCAAGAAATTAAGAGGCAACGCGATAAGGCATTTCAATTCCACTCTGGTTCGACTGAATCTTCCATGACTCAGGGCTAATTCCTCCCGCTTCTCTTGATTTCAATTCCACTCTGGTTCGACTGAATCTCGCCCGGTTTTGAGCGTTAGAGCGTCTATGTTTCTATTTCAATTCCACTCTGGTTCGACTGAATCTTTCCAGCAAGTATCATAAGGCTCCTTATTGTTTTAATTTCAATTCCACTCTGGTTCGACTGAATCGAGACTGAAAAACATCGACGGTCCAACGCTCAAAACATTTCAATTCCACTCTGGTTCGACTGAATCAAATATCGGGACTCATTTTCGGGCAGATACTACGGTATTTCAATTCCACTCTGGTTCGACTGAATCTTCTCATCCACTGAGAGCCATGAGTATTCTTTCTTGATTTCAATTCCACTCTGGTTCGACTGAATCACAGAAGAAAAGAATCATTCGGAATGCCCTCGTTGTATTTCAATTCCACTCTGGTTCGACTGAATCCTTCCATGCAACCGGCGACATCGTAGAGGCAACAGCATTTCAATTCCACTCTGGTTCGACTGAATCCTTTCACCCCCCCCCTCTTGTAACCTTAATAATTAATTTCAATTCCACTCTGGTTCGACTGAATCATCTGTCTCTCGCAAGAGGATCGTTATGACGATGCTATTTCAATTCCACTCTGGTTCGACTGAATCCTTTTTCCTGATAATGTAATGGTATCAAAGTACATCATTTCAATTCCACTCTGGTTCGACTGAATCCGAGGGTATGAATCGGATCGCGCCGTATCGTTCCAAATTTCAATTCCACTCTGGTTCGACTGAATCTGGATTGAGATCGACGACATCACCGCAATCAGAGAAATTTCAATTCCACTCTGGTTCGACTGAAT
>JAPLFO010000155.1 GCA_026390635.1 Ignavibacteriales bacterium | reverse complement strand
CGCTTCAAAATCAACCATATTATTCAACACATTGAACAATCCCTCCTTGGCGAAATCGGTGGTTGGCCTGACAAGCAGATTCACAGGTGGCTGGAGCCGGCGCCCTTTGTATATCCCGCTTACAATCCGCATGAGAAAAAATTCAGCAATGGAAAAAATGATTGGGGTGGCAACTGGTTCAGAATATAACTATACCGGTATGCCTCATTTCTTCGCGCGGTTTCAATGTTGCGACCATGGACGCGATTGCAGCTGATGAAGAAAGGAACGCCGGAAAATATTTTGCCCTCTTTACCAGCACCGGAATACCCATCAACGAGATACCCATCAGCAGCACCAGCACATAAAAGAGGGGATTGGAGAATACGCCGTCCATCAGGAATGGCGAGGTCCACGCTGTCGCCGCCGATGCAAGAAAATACAGCACCACCAGCATTATCCAGAGAGCCGGAATCTGACGGACAAGCTTTTCCTTCTGTGCTCCATCGGTTTTGAGTGTGAGATAGACTGCGCCATGCAGCGTGAAGAGCACAAGGCTCACAACCCCGATCAGAAGCGAATACGGATTCAGCAATCCGAGAAATGTACCGGTGAATGTTCCATCTTTATCGATCGGAAGTCCACGCATCACATTGCCGATAGCGACGCCGTACAGTAGCGCGGGAACGAGACTTCCAAGACCGAACGCCCAATCCCATACCGCCCGCCACTGCTGGGAATCAACCTTTCCGCGGAATTCAAACGAGACGGCCCTGCAGATCAATGCCGTCAACAGCAGCATAAACGCAATGTAGAAGCCGCTGAAGACCGTGGCATAGACAAACGGGAATGCCGCAAACAACGCACCGCCGCCGGTCAGGAGCCACACTTCATTTCCGTCCCAGACGGGGCCGATAGCATTCAGATGAATTCTTCTCTCATGCTCATCTCCGGTGAACAAATGAAGCACACCGACACCAAGATCGAAGCCGTCAAGAATGGCATAGCCGATTATCAGAACGCCGACCAGCAGGTACCATATAACCCTCAATGTGTTTACATCCAGAAATTCCATCATACTGCCACCTCCTTTGCCGGTTCCGGACCGTGATTGATTTCTTTGGTCAAGAGATAAAGATACAACACACCAAGGGCAGCGTAGATCACGCCGAACAGTATAAGCGAGAAGAGGACTTCCCCGCCGGAAAGCGTCGCCGAGAACGCGTCCTTTGTCTTCATCAATTTATAGACGATCCACGGCTGACGTCCCACTTCCGCCGCAATCCAACCGAGTTGGCACGCGAACAACGGCAACGGGATGGACCATACGAGAACCTTGAGGAGTTTTTTGCTCTCCCACAAAGTTTTCCTGTACAGCTTGTAAACGGTGATGGCCATAATCAGAATGAAATACATTCCAAGCACTACCATGTTGTGATAGGAGACAAAAGTCAGGAACAGCGGCGGAATTTCATCCTTGGGAAACTCATTCAATCCCCGAATGCGCGCATGCGCATCACCAAATGCCAGCCAGCTCAGAAGTCCGGGGACAGGCACAGCTATCCGCGCTTTTAGTTCCGGCGGAGGATTGATCGGTAGTGCGAACATCACAACCGGTGCGCCGTTTTCGGATGCGTAGAGTCCTTGAATTGCTGCAAACTTTTCCGGTTGTGTTTGTGCCACCTGTTGTCCATGGAGGTGACCGAAAGGAAACACTTCCATCAACGAAACAATGAGACCGAAGATGGCTGCGATTTTCAGCGATTTCTTTGCAAGCTCTGCTTCTTTATTTTTCAGAATAAGATGGGCGGAAATACCCACCACCATGAAAGCACCGGCGATCAGGGCAGCATCAACGGTGTGCAGCAATCGCGGCAGTGTCGAAGGATTGAAGATTGCCTCTGAAAAATTTGTCAGCTCCGCACGGCCGTTCTGGACAATAAAACCGGCAGGCGTCTGCTGCCACGAGTTGGCGACGAGAATCCAGAAGGCGGAGATTGTGGCTCCAACGGCAACCATCAAAGCGGAAAACCAATGCATCCCTTTTGATACTTTTCCCCGGCCGAACAGATAAAGCCCGAGGAAGCCGGACTCCAGGAAAAAGGCGAAAACTCCTTCTGCAGCCAGCGGCGCGCCGAATATATCGCCGACGAACTTGGAGTACTGAGCCCAATTGGTGCCAAACTGAAATTCCATCACGACACCGGTGGCCACACCGACGGCAAAAGTCAGCGCAAGAATCTTTCCAAAAAACTTTCCTATGCGGACATAGGATTCGTCATTTTTTCTCCAGCCGTTCCACTCGAAGATGACAAGCAGCCAGCCGAGCCCGATGGAGAGCGGCGGAAAGAAAAAATGAAACCCTATTGTCATCGCAAATTGGAGTCGAGAGAGCAGTTCCACATCCAGATTCATTGTGGTTCCTCCTAATTGTTGAGTGAAATCATGTAGTGTATGTCGTCAGCGCACATAGGTCTGCAAGGGTCCTGGAAGTCAACACCTTCTTGAGGGCTTCCTGGGCTTCACACCAAATGCTGTGAACGGCACACGTGGATGACAGCGCACAGATGTGACTTCCCATCAGGCACTGGTTAAGATATATCTTTCCTTCAACCGCTTCAATAATATCATACATCGTCAGTGACTCCGGCGGTTTGGCAAGCCCGACACCACCGGACGCACCGCGGACGGAACGTATGACTCTCGCCTTTGCAAGCAGTCCGACGATCTTGCGCAGAAAATTTTCTGGAACTATCGCGTTTTTTGACACTTCGGAGATTGGAACTATCGTCCCCATGGGGTGCGACCCTAGATAGAGCATCGCCCTCAGGGCGTATTCACCGGTATTTGTGAGCTGCATTTCCTGGCTCTGATGAGTTTCGAATGATCAATATAAAGGCAATAATAATGCCATACATGACAATTTTTGTCATGTATGGCAATCCATTACGGAACAACGAGTTACTGTGAGCACTGAAATTGCAGTTCTCAACTTCTCTTATTTGTGGGAGCGGATTGGATGGCTTCTTTCGCAAAAATAAAAAAAGGGGGACATCATCTCTGATGTCCCCACTCGTTCGATAGACGCCCAATGTTCGCCGAGAGCATTCACTATATCCTGCAGCAGTTCAATCCGGTAGGATCAAGCCGTTTCCCCTACCGGAAGCGCAAAGCTGACAAGCACCTCGTCAACCTTCGATGTATCGATCCAGATCTTCCCACCGTGCTCTTCCGCGATACGCCGGGCAATTACAAAGCCAAGATCTTTTCTTTTGTTCTCCGGATCTGCATTGGCATCCTCGGCAAAAATCGGGAAAAGCGAACCCGGTTCTTCTCCACCGTAAATGAATGGGACTCTCAACTCCATCAACACTTCGGCAGCAGCAAGGACTGAAACACTGAATTGAACCTTTTTCTTCTTCTCCACCAAACGGAAAGCGCCGCCAACGAGAAGGTCCAATGCATACCCGATTTTTTCGGTATCAATGGCAAGCCGCGGCAGATTCTTGCCGACTTTCTGCTGGAATTGGATACCCCGCGATGCCGCTTCTTTTTCGTATCGTTCTGCAATAGATTGGATCAGCGGCCCGAAATCGACATCGGCTTTCACAATATCCACTGGAATAGTATCAGCCTGGGCACATTGTACCAAGCCGCTGGTGTGTTCGAGCAGCAGCGCAGCCGACGACAATGCCTGCCGCAGAAGCAACTCCTGATCATGCGTCATTTTGCTGCGCGAGAGCCCATCAATGGACGACTGCAGGGAGAAGAGTCCCGGAAGAATCTCGAAGAGTACGACGGAATTGTGCCGCCGCTGTAATTCGCCGAGCGAACGCTCCGCATTTCTTGCCCGCAGGATTGATCGTACCCGCGTGATGAGCTCGGTCACTTCGATCGGCTTCACCAGATAATCCTTCGCGCCTTTCTTCAAGCAGTCGATTGCGGTGGAGAAATCGGCAAATCCGGTCAACATGACGACATCGGTTGACGGATGCGCCTGTATGATCAGCCCGAGCGTTTCGATTCCGTCCATGCGCGGCATATTAATATCCAGCAGAACCATATCGGCGGACTCGACTTCAAGCAAGGCGATCGCCTGTTCACCATCGGCGGCGTCTCTGACATCAAATCCGGCGTCGGCAAGTCGAAATTTAAGGGTTAGCCGAAGACTGTCCTCATCATCTACAACCAGAATTTTATCTTTCATTGTTGACTCGCTGTTGTGACAGAAGATGTATCGATGGGAATAGTGAATTTAAATTTGGAGTATTGTCCCAGCTCACTCTCGACGCGGATAGATCCGCCATGTGCTTCCACAATCAATTTACAGATGGAAAGGCCGAGGCCGGTTCCCTTCTGTTTTGCAGTTTTCGACGTGGAGATCTGTCGATAGCGTTCGAACAGCAACGGTATCTCTTCCTTCGGTATTCCAACTCCGGTATCCGTCACCGTCACCTCGATCGATGGAATTGCCGCATTTGCCGCCGTGGAAAACTCCAGACACTGCCCGACGTCAATCGACACTTTGCCGCCGCTGGCGGTGAACTTGAAGGAGTTGCTCAATAGATTCATCATGACCTGTCCCACTTTGCTCCCGTCAATCACCGCATCGGGAAGGTTCGGCGCGAAGGTCATTGCGAGCTGAATGTCTTTCTGCTTGAACTGAACAGCCAACTCCCGACAGGCACTTTCGATCAGAGGCTGAATGGCGGCCGGAGCCTTTTCGAGCGCCATGTTGCCCGCCTCAAATTTCGAAAGGTCCAGAATGTTATTGATCAGGCCCAGCATTCGCCTGGTCGATTCGGATGCTGCGTCCAGCAGATTGAGATGATCTGCCTTCATTTCGCGGCCTTGATCGCGCATCTCGCGCAGAAAGTCGATAACGCTGCGAATGCCATTCAAAGGACTGCGGAGGTCGTGTACCAGCATCGCCATGAAATCCGCCTTCGTCCGTTCCAGTTCCATCTCGGCGCGTTTAATCCGCACCAGCATCCGCACGCGCACCAGAAGTTCTTCGGGATCGATGGGCTTTGTCAGATAGCCATCGGCGCCGAGTTCCAGTCCCTTCTGGATGCTGTCCGCATCTTTGCGAGTTGCCGTCAGGAAAACGACGGGAATTTTCGCGGTCATTGCATTCGCCCGAAGTTGCCGGAATGTTTCGAATCCATCCATCTCGGGCATTTGGATGTCCAAGAGGATGACATCGGGATTCTTCTCCCGTGCCAGCAAGAGGCATTGCCGTCCGCTGCTTGCTCGAAGAAACCTGACCGGCTTCCGTTTCATGACAAATTCCAGCAGGTCCAGATTGTCTTCCGTATCGTCGACCGCCAGAATTGTGGGTTCTTCCGCTGTTGTGTCTTTCATGATGATTTCACATCGTCCGTGAAAGTGACTTGTAATCAGGATCGTCCGGCCGGATGCAGCAACGAATGCATTGTAGTGGCCAAAGATGCCTGCGTGAGATCTCCTTTTTTCAAAAACTCCGTGTTGAACATATTCAGCCTCTTCCATTCTTCGTCTGTCAGTTCCTTGCCGGAAAGAACCACCACGGGGATGTTGCGCCAGCGGTTGTCATTCCGCAAGCGCTGCGCCAACTCAAAACCGTCCATCACCGGCATGATCAGATCAAGAAAGATAACCGCCGGTGTTATGCTCTCCAGCTTGTCCAAGGCCTGCTGCCCGTTGTTGGCAATTTCCACCGCAAAACCCTCGCTCTCGAGAAACTGCTTGATGACGGAGGTGAATTCCACGCTATCGTCCACAAACAGCACCGATTGATCTTTTGACACCGCCACGCGCGATACAAGATCCAACAGGGTCTTCGGTTCGACCGGTTTCGGCATCACATCGACGGCACCGAGCGAAACCGCCAGCGGCTTGTTCTCGATAATGGAATGAATAACCACTGGAATGTCACGCGTCACCGGGTTTTGCTTCAATTCGCGCAAGACCTGCCAGCCGTCCTTTTGCGGCATCATGATGTCCAGAGTAATCAGCGCCGGGCGCAATTCTGCCGCAAGTGTGATTCCTTCATCACCGGATGATGCGCCTGTCACTTCATAACCCTCCGGGATGAGATATCCTTTCAGAATTTCGATAACGTCGGGATCGTCGTCGATGCAAAGCACCTTCACACCATCCACGCGCGGCTTCTCCGTTGCTATGGTGGGCGGCGGAGGAAGGGCAACCGGCGCACCGGTCGGCATAGAACTTGCAGGCTTCTGCAGCTGCATTTCTTTCTCTTTTCCCGGATCGACATACGTTGCCGGAATTGTCAGCGTGAATGTCGACCCCTTCTCGAATTCGCTGTCAAGCGTAAGTTCGCCGCCAAGGAGGCGCGCAAGACGCCGGGATATCGGCATCCCCAATCCCGTTCCCTTGTATTTGCGGGTATTCGAACTGTCAATCTGCTGGAATTCCTCAAAAACCTTCGCGTAGTCTTCTTTCTTGATACCGATGCCGGAGTCTTTAACAGCAATGAGAATGTTTGGCCCTTTCGCTGTTGCAGTGACGGTAATCTCGCCCTTCTCCGTAAACTTGGCGGCATTGCTCAAAAGATTGACAAGAATCTGTTTCACCTTCAGAACGTCTGTTTGCAGAATAGGCAGATCCGGCTCAATATTCTGCTTCAACACAAGCCCCTTGGCCTGTAGAAGCGATTCGATGGCTGTGATGGAGCTGGCAATAATACTGACAGCGTCGTCGCTTTCCACATTCACAGACATTCTGCCCGACTCGATCTTTGAGAAATCGAGGATGTCGTTGATCAACTGAAGCAAATGCCGGCCGTTCTTCAGAATCTTCTCGAGACCCATACGCTGGTCGGGTGTCAACGGATCACCGTTCGGCCCAAGCAGCACCGAACTGAAGCCGATGACCGAATTCAAAGGGGTCCGTAGTTCGTGCGACATGCTTGCCAGAAAATCTGATTTCACACGGTATGCTTTTTCAAGCTCTGCGTTCTTGCCGTTCAACTCGTCATTTTTCAGAGCAATCTCGCGTGACAGTTTTTGCGAGGCCTCAAAGTTCTGTGCGTTTGTGATTGCCACACCGAGCTGCGGCACGGAATTGTTGATGATCTCCTTGTCCAGCTCGTCGAACGGACGCATGCTTCCAAGCACCAGCACGCCCAATAGTTTTTCCTTGAAGAGAATTGGTACGGCGATAATGCACACCGGCGGGACTTCCACCAATCCCGTATCGATCGCGAAGCCGGATGACGGCGGGATATTGGAGATCTCCATGACCCGCCGCTCCAGCGCACATTGGCCCGGAATGCCTTCACCGAATCCAAGCGTCTTGATCGGCACACCCTGTTCCTTGAGTGCATATCCCGCGGCAAGATGCAACAGGGAATCCTCTTCTCTTCCAATATACAACGCACCAACGGAGGCACGCGAATGCTGACACAGCAGGCGAAGGCTTTCCGTTTCCACCGCATCCATGTCCGAATGGCTGTTCAACGCTGTGACAAGCTCGGAGTACGCTTTCAATCGCGTGTAATTGTTGCCGAGCATCACCGACATCTTGTTGAAGTCCGCTGCAAGCTGCCCGAGTTCGTCCGACCGATGCAGGATGATCGGCTGGAAGGTGCCCGCCATAATGTTCTGTGTTCCCTGCTTCAGCAGACGGATGGGCGTTGTCAGCGAGCGGGTGAGAACAAATCCCAGCGCAACCGCAAATATCGCAAGGAGTATGTTCGTCAGACTGATGAATGTTCCAAGTTCTTTCGTCAACGATGTGGCGCGTGCGATGCCGAGCGGCTGGGTGGTCATCGATTTTTCGAACAGAATGCGCAACTGCGTCCGGGCGGCAGGTAGATGCCCGTGCCGGGCCTCGATCAGTGCGAGGATCTGTAAAGAATCCGAGACGTCTTTTCCGTTGGAGATGCTGGCACCCAGCACCATCTTCTTATCACCCACTGTCGTCATCCAGTCATAGAACAGCGTACGAATGTCGCTGAGCGAACGAACCACAGATGTATCTTCGATCTCGCGCTGCATTCCAAGAATGATGACATCAAAGTCCTTCCATCCCTTCTCGTAGATCAGCTGGGCATTTTTGTCTTTGCGAAAGATGTATCGATCCACCGCTGCCGGTACTTCATCCACATAGGTGCGGAGTCTCTCGAGATTGTCCAGCGTCTGCGTGCTGCCGGCCGAAAGATTGAAATTCTTTTCTATCTGCGAAAGAATATTCAGCGTCAACAGGGTCATCGCAGACAGAACGATGAGCAGAAGTGCGAAATTCCCGAGCACCTTCCAAAAGAGACGAGTCTTGATCATCGTACCCTCAAATGTACTTTTTGATGAGGCCCAGCAATTCTTCGGGGTCCATCGGTTTCGAATAGTGTTCGACGCACCCGATCTCTATCGTTCGCGCCTTGTCTTCCACTTTTGCCTGAGCAGTGAAGGCGATGATGGGGATATGCTTTGTGCTCGGATCGGCTTTGATGAGTGGAACGGCCGTCCAACCATCCATGACGGGCATCTGCATATCCATCAAAATCAAATCCGGCATTTCCGCCTTCGCCATTTCCACCGCCTGCTGTCCGTTCTCGGCAATCAGAAGAGTCGATCCCAAACGGCTCCGGCTCAGCACAAATTGGACGAGATCGCGATTGTCCTCGTCGTCTTCCACCAGCAGGATTTTTTTTGCCATGACGTTCTCCCTTATGTACGCTTTCAACTCAATGTGGCAATATATTCCCTGTATTGCACCAGTTTTTTGTTTATCACGCTTGTCAATTCATCGAAGTTGACGGGCTTTTGCACATACGACTCATTCGCACGCAATTCCGAAGACTGGAGCTGGGAAACTTCCGATTGATGACACAGAAGTATGAACGGAAGCGTATTGAATTTGGAATTGTTGCGGATGACATGGAGGAACCGGATACCGCTCAAGGCCTGCGGACCAAAATCCGTATCGCACAGAATCAGATTCGGATTTATCTTCTCGATCTTCTCAAGAGCCTCTTCCGGTGACTTTGATGTGACCACCGCGTAACCGAATGATTTCAATTTTGGCGTTATGTTGGCAAGAACTGCATCGTCATGCGAAATCTGGTAGAGCGTTCCCCTGTACTGGTCGGCGACAAGATCGAGCAGGAATTTCGATTCGTACTCCAGATATTCCTCCAACGTCACCTGATACACCTTGCGCAACCACTCCAGCGTTGAAGATGAACTGCGCAACAGTTGCCGCTTTGCAATAACTTCCTTGACCGCCTTGCTGTAGGTGTCGAGTTTCACTTCGCGAGTAACGGTCTGCTCGACTACGTCAGAAATCTGCAGATTGACGGCCAGCTTATGCAATTCATTGACTTCCGTTTCCGGCGGCGCTCCATTGCTCCATGCTTTTTCCAGTGCCTGACGAAATTGCGTGACCGCCCCCTGGATCTGCTGTTTCTTAATCTCTTCGCGTGCGACTTTCTCCTGTTCCAGCGCCTGCGTAAGCAGTTCGATCTGCCGCTTCATTTGTTCCAGTTGAGATTCCGTTGCACCAGAGGCCGGTTCAGGTGCCCGCTGCTGCTCCGGCATATACGCCTGAGGCGGTGCCGGCGGAGCAGCCGCTTCAGTCGGCTCATACTGCTGAGAGCCATTGGATGGCGGTCTTCGCAACTCAGGAGCCGGCGGAACATAAGTCAGTGTCGGTTGCGACGGGACGGGGGCTGCATACCGCTGCTGCGGAGCATAAGGATCGTACTGATCCTGCTGGGGATGTTGCGGTTGCTGCATCGGCGGTGGAGCATACTGCACCTGCGGCGGCGGCGCATATTGCGGCTGTGGCACATACTGAGGAGCAGATTGCTGCGGCACATACTGTGGTACCTGCTGCGGCGATGGAGCATACTGAGGTGCAGACGGCGGTGGAACATACTGTGGTACCTGCGGCGGCGGTGGAGCATACTGAGGTGCAGACGGCGGCGGCACATACTGTGGTACCTGCGGCGGCGGTGGAACATACTGAGGTGCAGACGGTGGCGGCACATACTGTGGTGAGACCGGCGCAGCCGGTGGAACATAAGGTGGATGCGGCGCGCTCTGTTGTGGCACCGGTTGACTCGGAGGCGGCGCAGGTGGAACATAAGCCGGAGGCGACGCACTCTGTTGTGGCGCCGGAGGACTCGGAGGCGGAGTAGTTTTTGGTGCTGGTGGAGGAGGCGAAGCTTTTTTCGGCGGCGGTTCGCCACTGCTTGCTTCTTTTTTTCGCTGCTGTTCAAAGTAGTTGATGCGATCGAGAAATGCATGCACATACATATTTGTCGGATCGAGTTGTTTTGCTTTCTCGATTTCCCGACGCGCTTCGTCAAAACGAAAATCCTTCAGGAAGCGATCAGCGGCCATGAAGCATTGTTTGGCCGCTGTTTTCGCTGATGTTGATTTCGAAGGATCTTGGGGCATTTTCTCGACTGTATTTCCTGTGTTGGAGGAAGTGCGCTCTTTCTTCCCCTCAATAGCAATTTAGAATTAAAGAGTTCTTGATTGGACGATCAGATCTCGAACCCTGCTCGTTATAAGCGCGCGACGCGACAACAGCGCACACTACGGCCTTTCGCCCTCGAAAGGATGGTTGCCAAAATAGAAAACATCAACGTAAATATATGAAACTGCGTTCCGAAAGGCAAGAAAACCTACGAATCTGACAAATTTGGTTCAAGTGTTTCTGGAGGAAAACACCCATTGGCGCGCATTGATAGAAAGGATCCTCAGCGTCGCAGACGCGGAAAAATATCCGCACCTGGGCGCGCGCCCTGAAGAAGGCTCTTCAGGGCGGGACGCTGCAGCCGAGGCATTGAAAATCACCGGCGGCGATGCCCACCGCCGCGAGGCATCCAAAAGCCATGGCTTCGATGGACTACCCGTGACGGATATACGTAGACGGACCGAAAGGGCCGATAGCCCCAAGATCCCCAAAATGGATAGAATCCGCCGTCCCAGTACGTATAGTAACTCACACTGCCCGATTCCGTCGATTGGGATTGTTCCTCCCTTGTTGACAGCATTGCAGCGATCACTTTTTCACTGATGCCTGCATTTTTGAGCTCGACAACTTCCCGCGGTTTCAATTGAAACCATGAATCGGACGCATCGAGCATGGAGACGACCAGGCTGTCGCTGACGCCAGCCTTTGAAAGCGCCAGAACATCCTGCGTCGTCATTGCACGCAGTGTGTCAATCCTCACAACGCGTGTTCCGTGTTTTTGGGTGTACTGGCCGGATGCGCATCCTGCAAAGGAAAATGCCGCAATCGCAACCACCACCACGAACATTGTACTTTTCATAACTCCTCCTGCATTTTGCATATGTATTTGACACTCCAGAACAATGCGCGTTTAAGGCTTCGGTGCGATACGAGCATTGAGATCTTCTCTTCGTCCCTCTCAGGTCTCTCTAAAATAAGAACATTGATCGTAAATAACATAGTTCCAGCGTGACCATACCTACGATCGTCCTTGATAGTTTTCCCTTCTTTCGGTACATTGGCACAGCCGTGCACAAAGAACTGTCCTGGAAATCCGATCGAAAAATGCCGTCCGGCGATTGATCATACTGTAGATCGAGTCCGTGGTCTCGATCTGTCGCATCCTTGGACGCGACTCCACGGAGTTGCGCTACAATGCGGGCTCCATTCACGATCGTAACATTTCACATCGATGTGGATTTTTCAGCCATCTTTCCAGGCATTCAACGTGAGCAGTGAAACAGATTGCCGCAGATATGCCGCTGAAGCAACACCAGATAAGGAAGATCTCGAAAATATTCGTTGAACAGTGCACGGTACAGCGTTCTCAAGAAAGCAGGTTTGTATGAAATGTCCCAAATGCCAAAGCTCTCCCCTTCCGCCCCGCGAGTATTTTAAACTGGCGCATGGCGCCGGCCCCGTGATGGTGCAATGCCGCGAGTGCTATGCAAGTTTGACGTGGATGAACAGAAGACCACTTGCAGCAGCTGCGGGATTGGCAAGCTTTGCCGTCGCCGTGGTGTTGGCGGTCGCAGGCGAATTGCTTGCCGAACAAGTGAACATCTTCGTAAGGGTGACCGTCCTCACTCTTGGCACGGTGTTGACATATGCCGCCCTCTCCTACAGAGCCTGGATGCACGTTGTCGTGCGTCCGTCGACGTTGGCCGACCTTCAATCGGTCCCGGATGCCGCTGCGAGAGAAATGCGGACTGAAGAAACGCTCTTCAGCTATGTGTACGTTGCCATTATCATGCTCGCGATCGGGCTCACCCTTGTAGGTGCCGGCGCTTCGAAGTTGTACGGAAGCATTCAAACTGAGACGGAAATCATCGACACTGTTTACTTTGCACTTGCCGGCGGCATCATCTTTCTCATCATCGGCATCCTCATATTCAGATTCAGAAAACGGATGGCAGAAGCAACTCTCGAAAACCTGCGGCGGAAGGAAATCGCATGGAAAGCGATTTATAGCTCCATGGGTCCGGATATGGTCATCCAGAAATTCCAGCAGCGGCGCAAACGCCTGGTGCCGCTCGCGCTGACGCCTATTCTGCTCGGCATTATTGTGATCGCACTTTCGCTGACGATCCATGGATTCGCACAGACCAAGTGGGCGGATGAAGAAGTGATCGCCGTTATCGCCGGGTTTGTTCTCTTCGGCTGCGGCATTATTTTCCTCGGCGCTTCATTCCACTGCCCTGTCTGTTCCGAACCGCCGTGGGCCTCAGTGCCCGGCGCCGGAAGAGGCATGACACTCGATCCAATTTCGTGCCCGACCTGTGGATCTCCACTGAGGCGTGAAGGCCTATTCCATGCTCCAGCGGACGAAGAGAAATCGGATGTAATTATGCTTGATGAATCCGGTGCCCCCATTCTCGAAAAAAAGTCCGACACAGAGAGTACGGATTCTTCGAAACCGGATGAAAAAGGAGCAGAACCCGTTGCCGCTTCCACTGATGCGAAGGCACCGGAGGAAATGACTTCCGCAAAAAGCGTCGAAGACAATGCGACTCCGAAGAAAATCGGTACATCCGTCACTTCGCAACCGGAGAAAAAAATATCTGCACCCCCTATCGCCCCAAAAGCTCCGGATACCAAACCTGCCGACACGGCAAAGAATGCTTGAAGGGGAGACAAAGGCAGCAATAGCGGATCATCAGACGCGCCAAAATTGACTTGATTACAGGGGAAGAATTTCCTATATTTTTCAGTTACCCTGAGCAAGGAACGCTCAATATTGCCCCGTGGTGTAACCCCGCAAAAAGCGCGCGGGGTTTTGGGGAAAGATAAATAATTCTACTGCCCCGTGGTGTAACTGGCAACACGTCTGACTCTGGATCAGAAGAGTTTAGGTTCGAGCCCTAACGGGGCAGCAAAAACGGCTCAATAGAGCCGTTTTCTATTTGGCGGCGATTACAAGTTTTCAAATGTGCACATTTGCGCAACACTTCTTCATTCGCCGGGACAAAATAGTGAAGCATGAATGGAAAGACACAAGGCTCGCATCTTTCATCCGCACGATGCCCCCACTGCGGATAGTAGTGTCGGCTCTCTTTGTCGCTGCACTTATGATCCCGATAGAACTATCCGATTCCCACAACCGGGATAGACAAACAACCTTTGCATTAGGGGTCGCCATCGTTCCAGAGAAGTTCGGTTATTTCGGGGGCCTGGTCCATTTCGACACTCTGGAAATCAGGCCGCAGGGCGTACTCATTCAAAAGCATGGCCTCTTTCGGAACAAGGCGTGGCGCCTCCCCTATCGGCAGATTAGTAAGATTGTGTTCGGAGTTTTTCTTGGGCAGAGATATATCAAGTTGGATTTTTATGAAGGCTGGATCAGAAGCTCCTTTCGAATCTACATTAACAGGCGCGATGCGAATAATTCTCTCACGTCACTGTTCGATGGAACCGGCGTCGAAACAGATAACCGCTGGAATATCAAAGAGCAGTCGAGAGAAGACTCCATCCGCATAATTTCACACCCGTTACGCGCGCGCGAAGGATACCGGTGAGATCTCTGCTCGCCTTTTTTTTGGGGGGGGGGCAGATCAACAGCGGCTTTCCGGGAATTATAAACCATGGAACCTTCCAATCCGCCCGGGAATGATTACTCTTGTTTTTGGCAGCTTGTGTTTTCTCGGAAATGATGTCTGCAATTCCAGATCATCATTATGATACGGCAGCATGCGTCGCATCAACGACTCACAATAGCTTTTTCCGAGGCAGCACCATCCACGAACAAACATTAACCACCATCGAGTGAAGGGATGTCCTATGAAGGAGAACGGTACATGGGGAACGGTTTACGGCATGGCGTTCATCGGAGCAGCGGTCTATCTCATTCAGCATTCTACGTCATTCTGGGATGGCGCCTTTGGGTTGGTGAAGGCTCTCTTTTGGCCGGCGATGCTTATGTACAAGTTGCTGGAGTATTTGAAGCTGTAGAAGAGGCATCGGTTCGATTCACAGAGTCTTTGATCCAACGTCGATGACTCGCGGAATCTTCTGCCACCGGAGACCGCGACAGGTTGCTTGTACCCTTCAGAAGGTGGATTTATTTTCCAGTTGGCATTCCCAGTTCCTCAAGAAAATGCTTCACCTGCTTTTTGAATGCAGTCCCCTCCTCCTTGCTGAACTTTCCATGTTTGCCGCCATGGACTGTGTAGAAATAGTTTTTCACCCCCGCACTGTCGAGTTTCTGATGCAGCCGCACGGCCTGTGAATAGGGCACCAGCGGATCTTCATCTCCATGCACAGTGATGATCGGCGGAATTCCCTTTTTGATGTACGTCAACGGCGACAATGATTCTGCCAAACTTGCTTTATCCGGAGCGCCATCCAGCCAATGAGTTTTCTTCAACGCCTCGACAATATCCGTCACTCCAAAATTGTTAATGACGGCGACGATGTGGTAATTCTGTCCTGTTTCGCAATCCTTGTCGAAGCGATTTTCCGGCGGCAGCAGTCCCATCATGAGTGCAAGGTGACCACCGGCGGAGGAACCGGTCGTTACAATGCGCTGCGGGTCGAGACAAAACCTGTTTGCATTTTTGACGAGCCACAGCAATGCGCAACGTGCATCTTCCACCGCGGCCGGTGCAGGGGCAACATCCAACAGACGGTACTCGATATTGGCAACCGCCCAGCCATATTTCAAATATATCAACGCACCGCGCTGCACATTCGCCTTCTTGCCGTGGTTCCATCCGCCGCCGTGGAACATGAGCACCAGCGGAACGGGCTTCGTTGTATCTCCCGGCAGATAGAGATCGAGCAGTCCTTTCCATGAACCCGCCGTTTTATAGACAAGATCCGGATGGACAGTGCATCCTGCCGGAAGGTCCATCGAGGTCGATGAACCCTGCGCAATCAGTGCAAAGGCGAAACAAAAGACAGAGCCAAATAAAAGAAGCGATTTCATGTAGCGACCTTCTGATCTTGGTGCAATCTATACCGCAGCCTGTTATCGCTTGATGCGCGCGCCGCCGCCGCCCATGACGTGCCGGATCTCTTCCATCGTCACCATGCTCGTATCGCCGCGGGTTGACTGAAGAAGCGCTCCGTGAGCAGCACCCATTTCGATGCACTCCTGCGGCGTCATGTCATGGAGCAGTCCATACACAAAGCCGGAGCAAAATCCGTCCCCTCCGCCCACGCGGTCTTCGATTTCAAGTCCGGAATATTTTTTTGATTCATAAAAAACGCCGTCATAGTACATGATCGCCGACCAGTTATTCACCAGGCCGGAGACAACTTCCCGCAGGGTTGTCCCGACCGCGCGAATATGAGGATAGGTCTTCACAACCTTCTCCACCATCTTCTTATATCCTTCAATCGGAAGGGAGTTCAAATTTTCGTCCGTGCCTTCGACCTCGAAGCCGAGTACTTTTTGGAAATCTTCTTCATTCCCGATCAGGACGTCGATGTATGGAACGAGTTTCTTCGTTATCTCAATCGCCTTTTTGCTGGACCACAGTTTGCTACGGAAATTGAGATCGTAGCTGACAATAGTTCCTGCGTCGTGCGCTGCCTTCATGGATTCGAGCGCGACCTCCGCACAGGAATCGCTCAGCGCGGTGAAGATGCCTCCGGTGTGGAACCACCGTACGCCGCGTTCTTTGAGGATGCGGTTCCAATCCACGTCCCCTCGCTTCATATGAGAGACAGCCGTGTTGCCGCGATCGTAGAGCGTGACACTGGCCCGCACGCCGATACCGACTTCGGTGAAATTCAAACCGATGCGGTCTGTCCGGCCGGAACCGTCGAACGGCACCCACACGATTTCACTCACATCCATGCCACTGGCACGCGCGTGGTTCTTGATGAATTGGCCGAGGGGATTATCAACAAGTTTTGAAATGAATGACGTCCGCATACCATAGCGGGCGAGCGCATAAGTGACATTGTACTCGCCGCCGCCGGCATATGCTTCAAAAACAGGCGTGAGTTCGATACGCTGATGGCCCGGAGGACTGAGACGGATCATGCATTCGCCCAACGACATCACGTCGAAGGCGGTTTGGTCTCCTTTTTTTATTGAGAGCGGCATAGGTTTCATGGTCCTTTCAGAAGGAAATTGAATTGTCAAACGGAACACCTCGAAGCAAAAGGCATTTGTTCCACAAAACACTGAGGATCTACACAGGATCAGATTACGCTGATCTCAACTTCGATTTTGCGATCCGAACGTTCTCTGTCATTCTCGCAGCCCGCTCCGTCAACACTTCATAGCGGCCTTCGTCGATGGCTTTCTTGTCCAAGAGATCACTTCCGATACCTGCGGCGACGGCACCCGCGGCAATCCACTCGCCGACATTCTCCACCGTCACGCCGCCTGTGGGCATCATGCGGATCAGTGGGAATGGACCGGCGATATCCTTTAGATATTTCGGACCGAGTGACGTGGCCGGGAACACTTTTACAATATCGGCTCCCGCCTGCCACGCGGCAAATATTTCTGTCGGCGTATAGCAGCCGGGCATACAGGCAATTTCCCTTTCTTTGCAGAGCCGGATGATGTCGAGATTGAGAATCGGTCCCACAACAAACTGTGCTCCCGCGTCAATTACAGCGCGCGCCGTTTCAACATCGGTTACTGTCCCCGCGCCCAGCACAACATCATCCGGTTTCGACGCCGCCATCGATCGTATCACCTCGACCGCATTCGGGAGAGTCATTGTAATCTCGATTGCTTTCACGCCGCCGTTGCGGACGGCTTCGATGACTTTCTGCAGGCGCGGCGTGTCCTTCATTCGAATGACGGCGACGACACCGCTTTCGGCAATTCTTTCAAGAACATCTTCTTTAATCATATCGGCCCTGATATTTGTTAGATGTGATACTGGTAAATTGTCGCTGACGTATGCCCTTTTTATGAAGACAGGTTCGCCCTTGAGGGCATTAATTACATGGAGATTTGTTTCGTCTTAATACATCAAGAATGTTTGGTTCTTTTCGCGATCCTTCGGTGCTACCGACATCGCCGCATCATAGTATTCTTTTCCGAGATAGGCACCGGCACGAATCAATACTTCAAATGCTTCCTGTGACTTGAACTCGCTGATCTGCTTGTATTCCCATCGTTTCTCTCCAAGATAGAATGGAAGCATCCAATCGATCGCCTTTTTGATGCTGCGTCCTTCCAAGGAAATATTCCAGAGATCAACCCCGTTATTGCTTCCAGCTATTGCCAAGAAGGTAAGCGCCTGCAGATTGAATGTCGAATAACCCATCGCACGCGTACGCTCCAGTTCCTTCGGCTGCCGTCCATCGGGTTCTATCTGCGAGGCAATTCTTCGGTGTCGGCTTTCTTTGAGGATGCGGATGACAGTGTCCTTCATGCCGAGAAACGATGCCAGCGACACGCGCTGGACATCATACCATGAACCGTGATTGTTGGGTGCATTCTGTTCGTCCAATCCCTGCTTGCTCGTCGTTAGCCAGTCATAATATACCCGGCACCATTCGCTCATCGCCTTTTGCCGTTCTGCTGGCCACCCAGGGGCGCCTTTCAGCAGCAGGACTCCGTCCAGCATATTGGAAAGCATGTGGATCTCGATAATGCCGGAACCCCGACCGTCGTTACGGCCGCGAACTGCTTCGGCGAAATTCATGTTCGGGTTCATTCTGGTCGCAGGGTCGAGAAACCAGGCCGTTATCCATTTATCTGCACCGGCAGCATATTTCTCCCGACTGGTAAAGTAGTATGCGAGACAAAGAGTGAAGACCGATGACTGCATCTTTCCGAAATTTGCCCGATCACTATACTCTTCCCGCTCCGGATTGGTCTCGCCGTCACGGCGGATATACGGCAGGCCGTCTTTGCTCTTCGGATCCGGCCACCAGTACGGCGCAAGACTCATATAGTCATGCTTATCGCCGCTCGGGGGAATCTGGCGTTTCATCATCACAGTGACAGGTTCCAACCGCAGTGTTTTGTCCGCATTGCGCGTGAGCGCTTCAACGATTGGAGTGACATCGGCGCTTCCCGCACGGTAGGAGTCCCGGGCCAGCTCCAGGCGACGGACGTTGATCAGTGAAAGATTCGGACGCTGCGCAAACAGTACGGGAACCACAATCAGGAATAATAGCATCAACTGGATCGGACTCTTCATTGTTTGATACATTTCTCCGTATTGGCTCTACTTTGCCAAAATCATTTTTTGTGCGTTGAGCCGGCCGCCGAATTCGAGGCGTGCAAAATAAAGGCCACTGGCTAATCCGCGTGCATCAAAGACAGCCCGGTATAAGTGTCCGCTCTCAACGCGACCATTGAAAATCACTGCCACTTCCTGACCCAACAGGGAAAAAACACCAAGTCTCGCCACGCCTGAAAACGGGGTCACAAAATGAATCATGGTCGATGGATTGAACGGATTCGGATAATTCGGAAAGAGAACTGCAGGCAAAGGCACAGGCGGTAGATCCCTTCCGGAGACTGTGGTCACCGTCATCTCTGGCGCATCCGGGCCGACATCCTGCGCCAGAAGCGGCCTATGGATTTTGGGAGTGACGGAAAGCTCGTCCGCACCGACATCTTTAAGACCAGGTCTCAGCTGCCCATCCATATCGATATCGATGAACTCATATATGCCTACGGCGGCATCGATTGCGGGACTTGCACCGGAAAGACGCCAGAGAGAATCCCGTCGTTCCAGAAGTGGATCGACAACGCGCGCTTCGGCCGCACCGGCCGTCATGCCAAGCGTCGCGCCCGATACCGGAAACATGATGTTGCCGCTGAACACTGTGGAGATTGGCGCCGTCAGAATTTTCACCAATTCAAACTGCGAGCCGGTGATAAGATTGTTCGCGATCGTAATATCCTGCGGCGGCTTAGCATAGCCGCTTCCCGTATATCCGATCTGAATATTATGAGCGTTGTTCACCATTGTGTTGAATGCAACAACGGCCCGCCGCGGACGGAAATGTCCGTCCAGGCTGGTGCTGGGATAATCCTGATCGCCGTTTGTAATGGTAATGGCTGCATCCCAGCGATCGCCCGTCAGGTTTTCGAAGTAATTGTTGTAGATACGGTGATCATCTCCGTAGAAGCGGATGCCGCCCGTTCCAATAGTCGACGTGCTGCCGGTGGCCGGATCGGTGTATTGAGTTGTCTTCCCTTCTCCAAAGAAGAAATTTCCGCAGGCCGTGCTCCGGTTCCCATGGCGCAGTGAGAGTGTTCCCAACGATCGCCGGAATGTGTTGAACCGGATAGTGTCGTCGCAGGACTTGACGGAGATGATCTCCGGATCGCCGTCGCAGTCTTCAAAGAGATTCTCCTCCACAACGGTATATCCGCTCGTCAGCGACAATTTGCTCCAACCGACCCGGATCGATTCCATTCCATTGTCGATCCGGGGACCGGACTTCTTGAAATAATTATGGTCGATCCGGTCGTTTTGGGATGACGCACAGAACGGATTATCGATACTGTTGATGGTCTGGGGTGACCCGTCGATGGTGATGAAATTTCCGGGCTGTGTTTTGTTCTCAAACCGGTTGTGGTCGATGCGGTTGTGATGACTAAGCGGAAGCGGCTGGCGGTAGTACCCGCCGATCAGGATCCATTTATTCGATGCGGCCTCCGTCATCCGAAAGACATTCCGGGTGATCCGGATATGATGCGAACACTCAGTTCTGACTGCGGTGGACGCCGAGCCGGTAAAGACGAAGCCTTCGATGGTGATGTAAGCGGAAAATCTTAAATCAAAGGCTGAGCTTCCGTTGAGTTCCACCGCACCGCGATTCGCTGCCCGGATGAGGATCGGGTTTTCTGCTGTCCCTGAGATCGAACCGGAATCGGGCGATATCGTGCCGACATCGTATGTGCCGTTGGTTAGTTCCAATGTGTCTCCTGCTGCCGCCAGCGCCATTGCGGCCTTGAATGCCGAGGCCGTCGAAAATGTTTTCCGTGAACCCGCAAGCGGCGGAAGCACTTCCGCGGTGAGTGTCGTGTCGCTGAGCAGCGTGAAGGATTTCACGAGTTCGGTTCCCGACAATGCACCGCGCCAGCCGTTGTTCCGATAGCCGGGAGGCAAGACAAGCGTTGCAGTCACTTTTGAATACATATAGAACGAATTTGCTGCAACTCCATTCGATGATAACGTAATTGCGCCATACGATGGTTGTGTTACAGTTACTCTGTATGTTTTCGGAGGGTGCGTCGAATCGACCCCGACCGTTGCACCTATCGACATATTCGTCGCTACCTGAAACGTCACCATTGTATCGGTTCCGGAGACATCTCCGGTCCATCCAAGATTTTTATAGCCGCCCGGAAGCGACAGCGTTGCCCTGACTGTCGTTCCCGCATCGAAGCTAGAACCGGAAGGCGCGAGGGTGATTGTTCCGACGTCAGGCTGCATTACGCTTACTTTGTATTTGACGACGACAGCTCCGAATGTTACGCCCTGGGGTATTGCGGAACCGACGTATAACTCATCCACCGCAGCATCCACTGTTCCTGTATTGTCATCTGCTCCGAGATTGAAAAGAATCTGATGAAATTCCTTCGTCCCGGCTGGTCGAGAGCCGCTCCCTTTGGCATAATAGGGTTCGCGAAATTGTGCAGTCACCGCCGTCCCGGCATTGACACAAACTTGATAGATAGAATCGTTGAAATTCAGCTTTCCGCTGATACGATACCAGGTTCCGATGGCATAGGGTGCAATTACAACTTTTGATCCGCCATTGTAGATGCGAATACTTCCGGTTCCGCTGACCGGCACTGAGAAATCTACTACCGCTGCGCGTTTCTGGCTGCCGCCGAAAAGATCGTTCACATTCATCGTGAATTCTTTTCCCGATGAAGCAGCAATTTTGATATAGCAATCAAAATAGAGAATGCCGCCCGGTCCCTGCACCGTACCGCTGAACGGCGTATACAGAACACCCAGCGCCGATGCGGTCACCATCTTCAATCCATTGGCTCCCGCATGTGCTGCGGCGGGATCGGCGACAATCTTTCCTTCGCCGCCGGCGATGCTCCAGTTATTCTGTCCGGCCACCGAGCCGACGCTGTAGGCCGGAAGATCGCTGCCTTCAAACGATGTGCGCACGACGACGGAATCTGCCGCTGCAAACAGAGTCCCGCCGGCAATCACCCACAAGACCATCACCGAGAACAACGGCTTCATGGAAGTGCGATAATTCATTTTCTGCTCCATGAAGCACCGACTGTGCTGCGGTCCACCGGAAGTATTTCGGTCGGAATCTTTCCATCATCCCGCAGCCGCTGCAGAAGAAGAGTTGCCTGCGGAACTTCATCGGACACCGAAGCGAATCCCGGAACATCCGGAACAGTACCTTCAGACACCGTGTTGGCAGCATAAAAGGCCGCCAGAGGCTTCGTGATGATCGTCAGCGGACTTCGAGTGCGGAAGAAGGAATTCTCCGTGATCCTGATTGTATCGGCCGGGACGAAACCGGAGTAGTCGGTATTCCTAGCCCCGATGATGATGCCCCAACTGCAATCCACGAAGATATTGCACCGGACGAGTGCATTCTTCACCTGATAGTACCCGTTGAGCGGTGTATCCTTCACACCATCCATGACGACCAGCGGCGCGAAACGGTCGCCGCCATTGAGGTCCTGGAACCAATTGTCGTATACTTTGTGATCCTCGCCGATGATGCGAACACCGCCTGTGTTCTTTGCCCGATTGCCGAAGAACCAGTTGCCGTACACGTCGCAGCGATTGCCGTGCCGCAGTGTCAACGTCCCTGCAGAGGCAAGAAATGTATTGTAGCGGTACACATTCTCACAGGATTTGTTGGAGATGATCTCCATTTCTCCGTTACACTTCTCAAAAACATTATACTCCACAAGGCTGCGCGACGTACTCATGGACACATCGCTCGTTCCCACACGAATGATCTCCGCGCCGTTCCTTCCATGCTCCGGCCGGGGTCCGAAATAATTGTGATCGATCCGGTGGTAGTTCGGTTCACCGTCCGGCCAAATCACAAGAAGTGTTCCCTGATGTCTCTTCCCGATGAACGTACAATGATCCACACGATTGTTCCTGCCGTAGAGGCAGACCCACTTATAGTCCAGATATTTGTCTGCAGGGTTATAGTCGATGATGGAGCATTCTGTCAGACGGCAATGCGACGCGAACCGGGAGGACGACGTACGGAAAGCGACCACCGATCCCTCTTTGATCGCTCCGCCGGTGAACTGCATACCCCGGACCGTGATCCAGGAACCGGAAATGGAAAATGTTGAACTGCCGGTGAATATCACGTTCCCCGGCGTCTGCGCTGAAACAAGGATGGGCTGTGTTTCCGTCCCCTCGGCATGGATCGCGACGACGGCATCGTTCCATTCGCCGTCAGCCAGCACCAACGTATCGCCGGGCTGCAACTCCTTTGCGATCGTCTTGATCTGATCAGCATTGTCCGCCTTCCAAAGTCCGGCAGAGACCGGCACAGCAGCAAGCAGGAGCAGTATTGCGGAGCACAGTCTCATTCTATTTCTTGTCCAGCACTGGTTCCCGCCAGTCATCGGTCCGGAACGGCGACGCCGGAATGCCTGTGTCATTCGTCAGATTACAGGATGGATTGTCCCCCCATGCGTACCGCACGGAGGCCGGCTGCGCGATCGACGCACTCGACACGATCACACTGCTGCCATCGATACGTGCATCCGCGCTCACAAAGAGTTGATCGCTGCCGGCGATCATGAATCCAGTCAGCGGTTTTCCGTCCGCCGCCCGGAGCTTTTCTGCGTAATCGAAGGAGATCCGCATCGATGCGCCGTCCACACGGGCAGACCGGTAGAGCGGGCCGCAGTAACCGACGGGCAATGCATACGTCAAGGCTTCCGCTATACCGGCAAGACGGAGGCCGACATCCTGTTTGTTACCGGGATGAAGGTTCATCGGGTCACCAATATCGATCGTCACCGCCATACCTGTTTTTGGCAGTGCAAGCGTCATCAATTGCGCCTCACGCAGTTCCGCCCATCCGCTGCGCGACGGCTCCGGCGCGCGTTTCAGATTCGGCAGCTGCACATAGTAGAACGGCAGTTCCTTCTTCCAGAGTTTTCTCCAGTCCTGAATGAGAGCCGGGAAGAGTTTGCGGTAAAGATAGGGACGCGACACATTCGATTCACCTTGGTACCAAAGAATTCCTTCCACCGCAAACGGCAGGACCGGTGCAACCATCGCATGATACAGACCGGAGGGTGTCGATTTGCTGCCGGGACCCAGCGGCTCCTGCGGACGTGGCGGCGGGGCACTTCCCTCCTTCGCTGCTTTTACGGAATCCGCCTGCCATGCATTCAACAATTCCGAACGCCGCAGATCGAATTCTTTTTTCTTCTCCGGATAGACCGCGACACTTTTCTTCCAGCGATCGAGTATTGAGAGAAAATCAGGATCACTGTTCAATGCGTCCGGCGTCATCCATGCTTCGATCGGCGATCCTCCATACGAACTATGGATAAGTCCCACCGTGATGCCGAGTTTGCTCTGCAGTTCGCAGCCGAAGTAATATGACGCGGCAGAGAATCCGGGAACTGTCTTTGGAGAGCAGACATCCCAACGTCCGCTACAATCTGTTTGCGGCGTCTCCGCTACTGCACGTTTCACCGTGAAGAGGCGGATCATCGGATGCGCCGCGGCTGCGATTTCGTTTTCGGCATTTGCGGCTTTCGCCACCGACAATTCCATATTCGATTGTCCCGAACAGAACCAGACTACCCCGACCATCACATTTTTCAGCCGTATTTCATTGGAACCTCGAACGAGAAGTTCGTACGGACCACCCTCCTTCATCGGCGCCAACGAGACGGTCCATATACCGCCCGTATCGGTGATTGCCCGGACAATTGTGCCGTTGAAGGAGACGCTGATTGCTTCGCCGGGAGAGGCCCACCCCCAGACCGGAATCTCCACGTTACGCTGCAGTACCATATTGGATGAAAAGACGGCAGGCAAACGTACCTGCGCGGAGAGAGCGCTGGCGCAGGCGGCTAGAAAAAAAAAGACAATTCGATTCATGGTAATCATTTGAGTCATTATTTTGTGGTGGAGATCACCTCGGCTTCGCCCGGTGACCGTCAGGGTTTGTTCAGCGTGCAAGCCATCCGCCATCGACCACGAGCACATGACCATTGACGTAGTCAGACGCCGTCGATGCCAGAAATACGGCAGCACCCTGCAGATCACTCGGCAATCCCCAGCGTCCCGCCGGGATCCGCTCACGAATTGCTTTTTCGCGCCCGGTGTCTTCACGAAGCGCTTTCGTGTTGTTGGTCGCCATATATCCCGGAGCGATTGCGTTGATCGTGATGCCGTGCTGCGCCCATTCATTCGCCAGTGCTTTGGTCACCTGTGCGACAGCGCCTTTACTTGCAGCATAGGATGGAACGATAACGCCGCCCTGGAACGCGAGCAGAGAAGCAATGTTGATGATCTTGCCATACTTTCGCTTCATCATATCCCGTGCAGCCGCCTGCGAGAGAAAGAAGACCGTCTTGGCATTTATGGTCATCACGTCGTCCCAATCTTTTTCGCTGAAATCGATGGCCGGCGTACGGCGGATGATGCCCGCATTATTGATAAGGATGTCCACCTTGCCGAAAGACTCGATCGCTTTGTCGATCACCATGGAGATGGACGACATCTCCATCAGATTCGCTTTCACCGTCACGGCTTTGCGGCCGAGTGCGCGCACCTGCGCGGCGGATTCTTCGCTTTCCACGTGATCCACGAGAACGATATCCGCACCGGCCTCAGCAAGACCGAGGGTCATTCCCATACCAAGTCCGGTACTGGCTCCGGTCACAATAGCGGTTTTTCCTGAGAGATCAAAAAGAGTGCTCATTGTATTTCCTTTCTGCGATAAATGGCTCAGTGATGGGAACAACATTCTTCAATATCCATGCTGCACATGCTTTTGAAAGGCTTATCCAATAGCATCATCCGCAAATGATCTACACCGGTTTTTTGACTTCCACCTTCTGCACTCTACCGCCAAGACTGAACAATGCAATGAGCGAGAGCGGAACAAGCGAGGCGCCCAATAAAAAGAAAGGCACGTAGCTGGTTTTCGTCATAGCTGGAACCAGCCAGCTCGTGATCAAGACGCCGATGATCGCACTCGTACCTCCCAGGCCCGCCACCATACCAACGTTGGCACCGGAAAAATAGTCAGACGGCAAGGTTTGGATGTTGTTGATTACCACCTGAAATCCGAAGAGTACGATCGCAATCATACAGACGGCAGCTATCGGTGTCGCCGCATAGGCTGATGCGAGCAATGCCGGCATCATCACAATGGAACCGGCAACAATGACGGTCTTACGCGCCTTATTCACGCTCCATCCTTTGCCGATATAATGTCCGGATATCCAGCCGCCCAGAAGGCTTCCTGCCGCGGCACCAACATACGGCACCCATGCAAAGTAGCCGATCTCTTTCACATTGAACCCGAATTGTTCCGCTAGATAGATGGGAAGCCAGTTCACAAACAGCCACCAGACAGGGTCGACAAAAAAACGCGACACGACGATTGCCCACGTTTGCTTGTATCCAAGCAGCGCACGGACGGCCAAAACCTGTTCACCTGGAGCGCCTGTTTTCGGTCTATCGGACAATATAAGGGATCGTTCCTCGTCAGTGATCCACGGATGCTTATCCGGAGTTGCACGATTCATAAACAGCCAGGGAATTATCCAAAGAAGCCCGAACAAAGAGATCACCACAAAAGTGATCTTCCAGCCCAAATAGACATAGATCAGCGCAACCATCGGAGCGGCGATCACCGCCCCCAGTGATGCGCCGGCATTAAATATTCCTTGCGCCAACGCCCGCTCTTTAGCCGGAAACCACTCGGCATTCGACTTCGCTGCGCCGGGCCAGTTGCCCGCCTCACCCAAGCCGAGCGTTGCACGCACAATGTTTAGTCCCGCAAGCGATGATACAACGCTGTGCAGGCCGGCAGAAACGGACCAGACAACGATGGAAACCACAAATCCCAAGCGCGTCCCGATTTTGTCAAACAGTTTGCCGGACACGCTCTGTCCTATGGCATAAAAGATCATGAACGACGTAATGATGGCACTATAGTCCTCTTTTGTCATGCCCAGTTCTTTGGAAATATCGGGCCACATCACCGAGAGTGAACTCCGGTGAATATAGTTGACGACCGTTGCGGCCGCGACCAATCCGACAATCCACCACCGGAGCCCGCGAACTTTTTTCATCTAAGATTCCCTTCTTTTGCCACAGAGTCCACAGAGAATATCTCGATCATATGTGCCAACCAATCGTCATGGCACAACAGCCTCTGTGTCCTCTGTGATCTCTGTGGCCAGATTCTTTCATACGACGTGATCCCATTACTTCAAGAAGTCTTCCCGCACGGGCGTGAATACGTCGATCAGGCTCGAGTCTTCAAGAGCAACGACTCCATGCTCGACATCCGCAGGCAGATAGTAGCAATCACCTGTTTTTTGTATCTTTTTCTCGCCGCCGATATTCACTTCAAACGATCCGGAAGTGACATAGCTGACCTGACGGTGCGGGTGTTTATGCACATAGCCGATACTGCCCTTCTTAAAAGTAACGCTTACCATCATCAAATCAGGACCGTACCCCAGAATCTTGCGATTGACGCCTTCGCCGACAGGCGTCCAGGGGATTTCTTCACCAAACACAAACAACGGACTCTGTTTTTCCATACGCACCCTTTCTGATTCATTGCTTATGTGACAGGCACAATGACTAGTATTTCACAATTGCAGCGTCGCCGGTCCACTCATAATTCCGGGCGCCCGATTGAATTGAGTGACGTTTCGCGGGCGCTGAGTCCTGATTAGAGACCAGTACCGTCCAGACTCGTCCATCTTTCCAAAGCACCTGGACAACTGTGCCTTCCGCCGTGGAAGCCGACACCGCGACCGAAGCGACTCCGCCGTACGCATCGCGGGAGATCTCTTTGTTACCGTCCCAGAGTCCATGCGGTTCTATGACCGATGCAAAGACCGCGCTGCGGGTCCTGTTCCGGAGTATCACTGCACCTTCAGGCCGCAGATTAAAATTCGGGTCTGTCGCACCGATGCGCGCAAATACGACCTCTATCCCCGTATCGGACGATGCGGTCACGGTATAGTAGCGGCTGCCGTTCAGCCAGGAAAACTTTACCGGACCCGAGGGTTTCCCTTCTGCTTCCTTCCAGAGATACTGATATCCATTGGCAGATCCGACCGTCGTCCGTTTCTTGTCGTACGCTGTGTACGGCACAGAGCTGTAGAGGAATTGTCCCACATAATAGAACGGCAGGTCATACTGGTGTTCCCTATCGGAGACAACACGGAAAAGATCGAGAACAACCGGTTTTGAATTCTTTTCATCGCGGATCATCGCCATTGTCCGCTGCATCGCAACTCCGGGATACGCTGTCGTGCAAGTTGCGCTTGTCACCTGAAAATCCGGATTCTCGGCATGGAAATATTGTCTGTCTCCATGTTGTTTTTCAGAGATACTGATTTTCTCGTCGTAGTGCGATTTTTCGTCCACCACAACAGTGTTGTGCGCGATTGATTGCATTGCGAATGCCTTCGTCTCCGGCAAATATCTGCCGCCGAACTTGGATTCGACATTCATGAATCGCGCAGCGCCGTAGTCCTGCAGAATTTCATGGCCGGCGTCATAGGCAAGTATGCTCAGCTTGTCATAGTGCCCGTGCGACAATCCGTGCCCGGTATATTTCAAGCCGACGACGAGTTGATCATCCTGGCTGCCGCTGCGAAGCACCGCAAAACCGCCTTCATCACCGCGTTCACCGTCGGTGAATTCCATGCTGCGATATGGAAAGAGCGGCGGTTTTTTTTCTATAGTAAGAGCTTTTGCGACAGACACTCCCGCACCCAGCAGTGCGACGCTTCCCTGCTGCTTCGCGATGGACAATAGTGCCGGATCTTGACCATACCGCTGGTAGATGATCGCAAGTGCGAGGATCACTTCGGGAGAGCGGTAATTTTTTTCCTTCATTGCATCATTAATCGGAAAGAAGTCGCCGTTCATGTTGGTCAACTGAAGGCCGGTATATACCGCCTTCCTGAAAATCTGGTCTCTATACTCAAAGATTTTCAATCCCGGCTGATTGTTCTCGATGGCCTGTGCAAAAAGAATGAACGGCATGATGGCGTAACGGAAATAGTAGAGCCCTTCTGTGTAGAAACCATCGGGAGAGAACAGTTGTTCAACCTGTTTCAGAAATCCGGCAGAGGAATCCTTTTTCGTTCCGTATAGTGCTTTATCGACAAGGTCCTGATCCCTCATCGCATAGCCTGCCATACCGACAGCTGCTACCATCCAAGTGCCGTGATTATGAATCCTGTCGTGTTCGCTGACACGATCGACCGTGAAGAATTCCGTCATCGGCCTGAAAATGTTCTTTTCGAACAGCTCCCGGTCGGCAGGCTTCAACCAGTTGTAGATGAAGTCATATGCCTGCGATGCATGCATCAACCAGACAGTCTCATTCAGCGACTGCCAGAAGAGACGGCCGGCTGATTCACCCGCCCGCGCCGGATGTTCTCCCAGCGTAGGATACAATGCTGCATATTTCCGCAGCATCTCCCGGACAAATACGGCATACCGTTCTTCGCCGGTCACCGAGTAAAGCAATCCGGCCAGGTACATTTCCGTGTAGTTTTGCTTATGACGTTCGTGCGTGTATCCGCCGGCGTCTTTGGGCAGCGGCACGTCCATCGGGACCGCCAGCGCCCGTTCCACCTGCGATTTTGCCTGCACAAAAACGGAATCGAACATCGGATATTTGCCCAGGTTTTCCCGGATCAGGCGCGTGTCCTGCCCCGTAAAGACCATGCACGGCCGCTCGTCTGCGCCCAACAATAGTGAGGGCAAGATCAGCGATGCGAATAGAAGGATTCGTATTTTCATGCGAAGAAAATGCCGCCGTTGATCTGAATAGTTTCGCCGTTGATAAATGAGGAGCGTTCCGATGCAAGGAAGAGCACAAGATCTGCGACTTCGTGCGCCTCGCCTTCACGTCCCAGCGGCGTCATGGACGCAACGCGCTGACGTACTTCGGGCTTGGTAAATGTGTTGTGGAATGTTGTGTTGATCATTCCGGGAGATACCGCATTCACGCGGATCTTTTTTGGAGCCAATTCTTTCGCCAGTCCGCGGGTGAAGACAAGAACGCCGCCTTTGGCCGACGCATAGGCAATGGCACCCGGACCGCCGCCGTCGTGTGTCGCCTGTGTTGAGAAATTGACGATGGCTCCGCCGTCATTCATGTAAGGCAGAACTGCTTTTGTGACAAGGAAGACGCTCTTTAGATTCACATTCATCACGGCATCCCAGAACGATTCTTCCATTTCAAGTACCGTATGACGGCCCATTAGCCCGCCTGCAACGTTGACGAGAATATCGATCATAGCACCGAACGTCTTCTGCGTTTCTTCGACCAGCCGCTGTGCATCGGCAAACTTTGTCATGTCGCCCTGAATAGCGACCGCTTTGCCTCCGGTGTCCACGATCGCCTTAATGGTTTCCTGAGCATCCGCCGGATTGTCAAAGTAGTTCACAGCGACTGCGGCACCCTGGGCGGCAAGTTTCAGCGATACTTGGCGGCCGATATCGCGCGCACCGCCGGTAACAAGAGCGACCTTGTTCATTAGTTCTTTCATCGAAAGTCCTTTAAGAATTGATGTGGCAATAAGGGATGGTACTCTCTGTGCAGCGCGAATCACTTTCATGATAGCGTGAATGCCGGGCGCTATCGGCGGAAGTCGGACTATTCTTTTAGAGCATTGGCCCGTATCATGCGTAGCGCATGTTCTTCTGCGATTGCCAGATGCGTTGTCATTTCACGATGGGCTTTGCCTGGACTTCGTTGGATGATAGCATTCAGGATTTTTGAATGATATTCGACCGCAGAATCCCGGGCCTCATCAACGGTTTTATAGATCGAGCTTTTAATATTGGGAAGCAGCTTGTGAATGGGATCGAGAATAAGCGGCATGAGTGTATTGTGTGACGCTACGGCAATATCGAGGTGAAACTGCATATCCAAAGCTGCCAACTTTTCAAAATCTTCGTTGCAGCGGCAAAGCTGGTCGATATCACCGCGCAGTTTGACGACGTCTTCTTCCGTCCGATTGACTGCAGCTGCTGCAGCGATTGACGGTTCGATAATCTGCCGTGCACGTACGACGTCGATCACAAATCCATGCTTCGTGTTGGTTCGCAGATACAATTGGAGTGAATCCGTGACGGTATCCACAGAGAGATCTTTGACGAAATTTCCCTTCCCTTTTTGAATGGAAATCAGACCTCGCGCACTCAACATCCGCAATGCTTCGCGCACGGCAGTACGGCTGACACCGAATTGGTCGCACATCTCATGCTCCGACGGAAGCCGGTCTCCGGTGCTCAGATGCCGTTCCCTGATCGCTTCTTCAATTTTGGCGGCAACCGTCTTGCTCAACGGTTCCCGGCTTGCTATAGGCGTGAACATGGGTCATGGAAGATTGATGAATGATGTCATACATGTTACAAGAACATAATACTACTTCTGGGAAAAGTCAAGCAAAAAAGCCCTCTTTTGTCGGCAGTATTCCGGATTTCTGTGCGCCTATTGTGTTCATCGCAAGCCCATTGATTCGCTGCAGCACGGCTATTTCAATAAGAGTATCTTCCTCGACGCCATGTAGTCACCTATGTGAAGCCGGCACAGATATACTCCGCCGGGATGGCGGGATGCATCCCATGTTGTTTGAAAATAGCCGGCAGATTGGGCCCGATCAACCAAGACGTCCACCACTCTCCCCAGGCAATCATATATTGCCAATTGAATATGTGCCGGTGCGGAAATCTGATAACTGATGATTGTTGAAGGATTGAAGGGATTAGGATAGTTCTGCTGCAGGAATATTTTTTCCGGAGCTGCTGCTTCTGACCGCTTGACTCCGGTCGCGCCTTCTTGAATTGAGAAACCGGCAAAACGCACTGCTTCATCGCGAAGATCCGATGGATGGTCCAGACTCCGATATATTCCCCATTTCGGCCGGATAAAATTGTTGTCAGAACGGATAGTCATGATCCCGGAGCTGCTATACGATAGAATGGTCGTCCCATCAGCCACTTTTTTAATCACGATTGAATAGGTTCCCGCCGAACCGACTTTTATCACCTCTGTGCACTGTACCCATACTCCTTCGAACAATGACAAATTTACGGTCGCGATCTTTGTTGTATTGTCATGGATAAGTTCCAGTTTGTTCGGCGAGCCCTTCCTCGGTGTCAAGGTAAACAAGGGGTCTCCGTCGTTGCCTCCCACGGCCTTTATCTGATGAATATGGGTGAAACTGCTCGAAGGTTGAAACCCAACGGGCAGTTTGAACTTCCATTTGTAAGTAATCGTCTCGCCCACGATACCTTTCAGATTGTCGGGAGACGGTTCGTAGGTTTTAATTTCAATCCGCTGCCTGTCCAGATTGATGCAGCGATCGTTATCCGGTGTTACATGAGAATAGAACTCAAAAACGTATTGATTTAAATCGGCGTCCCATATCTCTGCAATGTGTCTGCCGAATGCTGGATGGATACACTCAGGGTTTTCTACCGCATCGTTGCCCGGGGCCAGGACACTGCAAATCAATTCATACGTATTGCCCGGTCCATCAGCTTCGAGAATAACCTGGGAGAATGCCACAAGAGGGCTGGCTAGAAGAACAATACAAAGGGCAGTTTTATACACGATTATCTATCCTTAGGGAATGCTATTCCATTTTTCATCGAGATATAGGACCGAACGTCTTTTTGTACTTGGATTTTTCTGTTCGCACCTTTCATCAACAAAGGCAGAGAACGACGAAGGGCTGAGCATGTGATCTCAGCCCTTCGATTACGAAAGACGAATGCCCCTATTTCATCAAAAGCATTTTCTTGGTCTCACTGAAGGCACCAGCCTGCAGTGTGCAGAAGTAAATTCCGGAACCATTGCCGGTTGCGTTCCATGTTGCAGCGTATGTGCCGGCTTGCTGGACTTCGTTGACAAGCGTCGCCACTTCCCGGCCCAGTACATCATAGATCTTGACCGAGACAAATCCCGATCCGCCTAGTTGATATGTGAACCTTGTGCTGGGATTGAAAGGATTCGGAT
>JAPLFO010000079.1:671-1700 GCA_026390635.1 Ignavibacteriales bacterium | reverse complement strand
TGTTCCTTGGCGAGAATGGCCTCTTTGGTCGCGGCCATGCAGCAGACGGACGAGCAGTAATCATTATTGCAGCCGCGGTCGCGCGAACCGACGCATTGAATGAACGCGAGGCGCTTCGGCGTCTTGCCGTCGGAAGGGCGCTTCACTTCGCCAAGTGTCGGGCCGGATGCTGAAAGAATGCGCTCGAACTGCAAACCAGTGACAACGTCTTTGTACACGCCATAGCCGTACTCGGGGAAGAAGGACGTCTCTTTAATATTAAAGCCTGTTGCAACAACGACCGAGCCAACCTGCACATCGATGAATTCATCCACCTGATCGAAACGGATAGCGTTCGCCGGGCATTTCGATTCACAGAACTTGCATTTACCTTTCAGGAAGTAGGAACATTTTGTGCGGTCGATGACGGGCTTATTCGGGACGGCCTGCGGGAAGGGCACATAGATGGCGCTCCGCATGCCGAGACCTGTGTTGAATTCGCTCGGTATTTTCTTGATGGGGCATGCAGTTGCACATTCACCGCATCCGGTGCATAGTTTTTCATCGACGCTCCGCGCTTTCTTGCGGATCCGCGCGGTAAAATTGCCAATGAACCCGGCAAGGCTTTCCACTTCGGAATAAGTATGAAGTGTGATATTCGGGTGCTGCGCTGCTTCCACCATGCGTGGCGTGAGGATGCATTGCGAGCAATCGAGCGTGGGAAATGTTTCCGAGAGTTGCGACATGTGTCCGCCGATTGACGGATCCCGCTCCACCAGTACTACTTTTTGTCCTGCATTGGCGATGTCCAAGGCGGCCTGGATGCCTGCAATGCCGCCACCGATGACAAGCGCTGTTTTTGTGACCGGTACCTTAATCGGATAGAGAGGTTTGTTTCGCTTCACTTTTTCGACGAGCATGGAGACGATGTCGATTGCTTTTTCCGTCGTCCGCGCTTCTTTCGGATGCACCCATGAGCATTGCTCGCGCAGGTTTGCCATCTCGCAGAGAAATGGATTCAGCCCGGAATCGGCGCAGACGCGCCGGAAG
>JAPLFO010000079.1:0-632 GCA_026390635.1 Ignavibacteriales bacterium | reverse complement strand
GGCTGCCACCACAACACCGGTCAGGTTCTTATCTTTGATTGCATCACGAATGAGGCTTTGACCCGGATCCGAGCACATATATTTGTAGTCGATGCTGTGTGCGACACCCGGAATGGCGGCGCAAGCTTTGGAAACCTCTCCGCAATCAACAGTGGAGCTGATATTCTCACCGCAATGACAGATGAATACTCCGATACGCGACATACTGCTTTATCCTTTCGCCTTTCCACTCATGGCGACATGTACGAAATGTCTTTGTAAGCCAAGCTGTTCCGGATCAACTCCCAATGCAATCCCAATCGCCTGCGTGATATAGAGGATCGGGATAGCAAATTCTTTGCCTGTCTCTTCTTCAATGGCGGACCGGCGCATATCCAAGTTGGAGTGGCACATCGGACAGGCAACGATGATCGCTTCGGCACCGCGTGAGACTGCATCATCCAAAATTCTGCCGCACAATTCGCCGACCATGTCGGTGCGTGTGATCGAAAGAGCTGCACCGCAACATTCGGTTTTCATTCCCCATGCCAGCGGCGTGGCACCGATTTTCTTCATCAGATCATCCATCGCAGTCGGATCTTCATATCGCGATTCGCGCGTGATCGACGGCGGACGCACGAGCAGACATCCGT
>JAPLFO010000039.1:10192-32202 GCA_026390635.1 Ignavibacteriales bacterium | reverse complement strand
TTTCTGAGTGAGAAGCGGGGAGAGGACGTTGGTATGATTCAGGCGATGAATGACTATGCGGAGAGGTTCGGCACAAATGATCCTTCTCCGTCTGTTCTTGGTGCGTTCGTTCTCAAAATGCGTTCAGTGTTTGGATGGAAAGACGAGGAAACAACGAATCAGCTGTAATGAATCAGCTGTAAGAAACACGCTATTGAAGTCAACGATTGTTTTGACTACATTCTACGCAACCATTTCTCCCAAGCTCAAAAAGTAAATGAAGCAGCTGTATCAAGCAATAGCAGAACGAACTCAGAACTGGCACAAAGGCCATTATCAGGCTGGCGAGTACAAGGCCATTGCTGAGATACTTGAGTGGGCTGCCAATCCTGACGGAAGCGGTTGGAAATTACGTCCTCCCCAACTCCGCGCGCTGGAGGTATACTGGTATCTTCGCCTTGTCGAAAATACACCACATATATTTGATCTCTACAGAAGCCTTTTCCCTCCGAGTGATGACCCTGATGCGTTGCTCAATGCGCTTGGCATCGATCTCGATGCCTGGCGAAAGAGTAAGTACAATTGGGATCAACTGTGGGAGGATATCCGCGCAAACGATGATTTTGTTAGGGAATTCAAACTGCAGGCGCTGCGTGAGACGCTGACGCTCGACTATCCAAGTTATATTCTGGCATTGGCGATGGGAGCGGGAAAGACGGCACTGATTGGTGCAATCATCGCGACAGAATTCGGTATGGCAATGGAGCACCCTTCTGGTCCTTTCGTGCAGAATGCACTTATTTTTGCTCCGGGGAAAACGATTATCGAGTCATTGCGTCAATTGGCGGAAATACCCTACGGGCGAATATTGCCGGAACGCATTTTCAAACAGTTTGCCGCTTCGTTAAAAATGACATTTACCAGGGATGGCGATCCAGATATCCCGATCATCGACAATAGTATATTCAACCTTGTTGTCACGAACACCGAAAAAATTCGCATTCAGAAGGAAACGATTCGCAAAGCAGATATCGGAAATCTTTTCGGACCACCGGAGAAAGAAGACGAGGCGCGGTCGGAAGTTGCAAACAGACGGTTGAGAAAGATCGCTTCACTTCCACACCTTGCTGTTTTTTCTGACGAGGCACACCATACCTACGGCCAAGCGCTTGATTCAGAACTCAAGAAGGTCAGAAAAACGGTTGACTATTTGCACAAGGAAAGTCCGAATCTCATTTGTGTTGTGAACACAACGGGCACTCCCTACTTTCAGCGGCATCTGTTGCGTGATGTGGTTATGTGGTACGGGTTATCCGAAGGAATCCATGACGGTATACTGAAAGAAGTTGCCAACAACATTCGGGCATACGAATTGGAAGGCAATGTAGAGAACTATGTCACGCATGTCATCTCGGATTTTTTTGCGGAGTACGGTAATGTTACTCTGCCCGATGGGACTCCGGCAAAGATGGCGATGTATTTTCCCCAGACGGACGATGTGACGACTCTTCGTCCAGTCATAGAAATGAAGTTGGCAGAACTTGGTTTGCCGTCAACACTTCTTCTTGAGCATCATACACGAAGTGAGCACAAAACGGAATTTGACCGCTTCCGGTTCAAAGATTCGCCTCATCGCGTTGCATTGCTTGTCGATCGTGGGGTGGAAGGATGGGATGTTCCCGCACTGTTTTCTTGTGCTCTCGCGAGAGCATTGAAGGGGGGCAGTAACAGCTTTGTCTTGCAGGCGGCTTGTCGATGCTTGCGCCAAGTTCCGGGAAATACGAAGAGTGCACGCATTTATCTTTCTATGGAGAACCGCGCGATCCTCGACAGGCAATTGCAGGAGACGTTTGGTGAAACGCTTGCCGATCTTGACAATGCACACAGCAAGAGCGTGCACACACAGATACGATTGAGAAAACTCAAAATTCCTCCCTTGGTTGTCAGGCAGGAAGTGAAGACGATTGTGCGCAAAGAGACGAAGAACGGACAGCTCGTTATGGAGATGCCCGTATCTGTACCTCTGCCCACAATGACAGTCAGGCCGCTGACAATTGCGGAACAGAATTCAAGTCACGCGATACTCGTGGAAACAGGAACTGCAGAAATCATCACAACTGCAGAAATACCGCAAGATGTGTACTCGGCAGCCGTGGACATTGCCTTGCAATATCATCTTGATGTCTGGGATGTGTATGATGAGCTGCGACGACTGTATGCAAATGATGATGTGCCGGCAGAACATTTGCTCCCATTGCAGAAACAGGTGGAGCGGCAAACCTGTACCTATGAAGTGAAAATGGAGATTGTCGAACGGGCCTTGGCATTGGTAAAGCCGGAGGGGTTCGACAAAGCAATCGATGACGATGGAACGGAAGTCTATACGGCAGAAATCAGCTATCCGATAGCGAAAGAGCATCTACTCGCCCCGTTTGAAAAATGGAAAGAGACTGCAAAGGAACTTGCTTTCCATTACACCCCGTATAACTTTGACTCGACGCCGGAGATGACTTTCTTCGAAGGACTTCTGCGGGAACTTAATACTGCGCCCGAGGAGATTGAGGACATTTACTTTACCGGTGCAATTACCGATCCAAAGAAAACAGATTTCTATGTGGAATACCGGGGCGAAGATGAACAGTGGCACAGATACACGCCGGATTTTGTGATCCGAAAGAAGAATGGGAAATGCCTGATCGTGGAAGTAAAGGATGAACGATTCAAGAATGCAATCAATGACGACTTGAAACAGGACTCTCACGGAAAAGAAGCCCGCTCCATCGAAGGACGAAAAGCGATTGCGCTGAAAAAATACGAACACCTCGATCCATCAAAATTGAAGTACGAAATTGTCTATGCACATGAAGAGACAGTGAGTAGTGATCAACTTGCAGCGATTGCAAAGGAAGTGAAAGAGTTATGACCACCAAGCGTGCGAAACCCGCAAAAGCGGCGAAGACGAAAAAAGCCGTTATCTACCCCAAAGTGAAGAAACAGAAATCGACTCCGGCAATTGCCGAGCCGAAACCCGTTCATCACGCAAAGCCGGTCGAAATTACTATCTCACCTGCTAAAGGCAGGCCGATGCTGACATGGGTTGGCAAGAAACCGTTGGGCTTGATGAATGCGTTTCCCGCGCAATTGGTGGAGCGATTTGAACCAAAAGCGGCGTCTCCAGTCGAGAAGTCGGAAGCGTGGAGCGATTGGCCTGTACAGTATCCCAAAGGCGGACTTCTTTTCCATGGTGACAACAAAGAAGTGCTGGCTCATCTGATTGCCAATGGTTTCCGCCAAAGAGTGAAATCCATATATATCGATCCTCCGTTTAACACTGGAGTCGATTACGTAAGGAAAGTCACCTTACGCGGTAAGAAGATGGAGAAAATTGCCGGGGAAGAATATTCATTTACAGAACAGGTTCAGTATTCCAATAGCTGGAATCTAGACGCATATCTTCAGTTCCTTTTTCAAAGGCTGCAGATTTGCAAAGAGATTCTTTCTGATGATGGGATAATCGTAATTCGTATGGACGTTCATTTTGGCTATTATTTGCGAATGATTGCTGATGAAGTATTTGGAGCAAATGCATTTGAAAATGAAATCATTGTTAATAGGATTAAGAAAAATGTTACAAACAAGGGCAGAAGGACAATTCCCAATGCCGTGGACTATCTTTATGTTTATTTCAAATCAGGAGATGCTGAATACAAAAATGTCCTACGAAAGCTACCACAGAAGCAACAAGGTTATTGGCACAATATGGATTCACCAGAAATTCCTGGGCCACGTTCGCTATCGCTAAGCGGCAAAACTTACTATCCTTCGCCCGGGAACCATTTGAAATTTCCGCAAGCCCAAGCAGAGAAGATGTGGGAGGCTGGTAAACTTCGAGAAAACCCGCGATCGGGGAATCTAGAATATTGGGTTGAAGAAAAAGATACGATAAACCTTGATTCCGATTGGTCTGACATTCCTGGATACACTTTTGACACAGGATATCCGACAGAGAACTCAGAGCAATTGCTGGAGAGGGTCATAAAAGCAACATCGAAGCCGGGAGAAATTGTTTTAGATTTCTTTGTGGGTTCCGGTACAACTGCGGCGGTTGCCCAAAAATTGGGGCGTCGCTATATTGGTTGCGATATCAACAGGGGAGCGATCCAAACCACAAGCAAGCGTCTGCAAACAATCATTGTCGATCAGATTGAAGAACAAAAAAAGAAAATACATCAAGGGAAGCTCGATCTTGGTGAAAATGCGACAGAACAATTAATTGTGCCTGCACAATATTCGTTTTCGGCGTATCGAGTAAATGATTATGACTTGTATATCCAACACAATGAAGCCGTAAACCTCGCTTGCGAGCATATCGGCATTACGCGCACAAAGAGCGACAATTTTTTTGACGGGACGCGGGGAAAGAGCCTAGCAAAAATCACACCTTTTAACCATCCGCTTAGTCCGGTTGACCTCGAAGAGATAAAAAAGGAACTTAAGGCGCGGCCGAACGAAGACAGAGATGTAATTGTTGTGTGCCTTGGGAAAGAACACGCGGTTGATAGTTGGCTTACAGATTGGAATCGCCTGCGCAACAGCGGTGATGTGCCCAACAAAATCAACATCATCGAACTGCGGACAGACCAGAAGTACGGCAAGTTTATCAAGCACGAACCGGCGAAGGTGCGCATCAAAGTACATCGCACGGGAGATAGGATCAAAATTGAAATCTTCGACTTTATCTCTCCCACGATCATCGAACGGTTGAACCAGCAAAATGGTTTGCTGCAAGTGAAAATCGATGATTGGCGCTCAATGGTGGATTGTGTAATGATCGATCCGAACTACGATGGAAAAGTATTCAATATTTCACTCTCAGATGTCCCGGAAAAGAAGAACGATCTTGTGTCGGGGAAATACGAACTTCCGGCGCCGAAAGGATCGGTGAAAGTCGCGATAAAGATCATAGATATGTTGGGAGAAGAGGTGGTAGAGATACGGGAAATTTAGCCACAAGGGAACTATTTGGCTGTATTTAAGGTCAAATTGGATAGGAAGGTATACGCTTGAGCGGAAGTCCAAAGAAATTTCTATATTTACTCTATGTCTAAATCAATGAACTCATCGGATGGTCATATCGCGAAGTTATCAAAAGCTCCTTTGCAGGAAGTGATCTTCGAAGCATTTTGGGAATTGGATATTGATGACAAAAGCCGATCACAGTACGATCCGGGCTTTGAGCTTGCGCAAGGGGTCTTTTCAAATTGTTTGTCAAAAGACTTTCCTCATCATGTCAAGATAGCGCCGCAGTTGGTGCCGCTGCAATTATTGAACCACAAACCTGTTCATCAGTTCTGGCGTGCACCAAATGAATGGCCCGTCATTCAACTTGGTCCCGGTATCCTTGCCGCAAATGTCACCGAGAAGAATTATGTTTGGGAAAGTCTCTTCCGACCGGTCATTCTGCAGGCACTCGATGCTTTGCTCGAAAGCTATAAGCAGACCCCGAAATTTCAGAAGCTTTCCCTGCGATATATAGACGCTGTAGAAATAGATGGTACTGAGAAGGACAGTTTTCTGCAATTCATCGAATCAAATCTGCAAATAAACGTCAAAAGAGCGTTTGATATTCCTGGTCAAATCAAAGGTCAATCAATCCAACAAGTATACTCTTTAAGCGATGACTCGCAACTGCAAATTGCGATATCGAATGGGATGAAGAACAATAGACCCGCAATTGTATGGCATACTGTCATCGTGAAGGAGAACTCCTTCTCTCCCGATGAAATCAGAGAATGGATTATATATGCTCATGCAACTATTTCTGATTTATTCAAACGAATGTTGAGGAAGGAATATTATGATAGCCTTAAGTAATGCAGCTCTTGCGTATGGGCATCTTGAGGGTACCAGTACAATCGATCCTCATTATGATCTTCTTGATTACGTCTTTCGCACTCGTGCATCCACTGTGTATTATGAAGAGAGAGAGTTGCTGGAAGAGACGATTGATGCTATCGGGAAGCTGAAATCATTTTCAAGACTCCAAGAGAACTGGGATGGTTACGGCGCGTTGCCTCCGCAACAGGATACCATCGAACAGGCGATTTCTTTTGTTAAGGCTCTGGATCGCGGCGGCGAACCGGTTTACTTTGCAGCACCCGGCCCCAACGGTGAAATTCTTGTGGAACTAAAAAAGGGGAACAGGACGGTAGAAGTGACCATTGAGGAGGACAATCACATTAAAAGTGCTTTGTTCATTGAGAATCGGTGCATTGAAGAGGATGCAAACTTCGTTGAGAGGAAGATTCTTGAATGGTTGAGATAAATAGGGGATGAGATGGAAGTCATTACCAGTGAAGACGGACTCCTGAGAAGGATTATCATCGATCCGTCGTATATCAAACCAGATAACACTATCACTTCTTTGGCATTCAAACCACGCAGGGTTGACGTCGACGGTTTGTCAGTCGACTTGGAGAGATTGACGACGGCTTCTGCATCGATCGTCGATCGAACAAGATTTCGCCTCGCTCGTATCCGCGCTTCGGTTCCATTATCTTTGGGCCTTTCATGTGTTCATGCGCCGAAGGCGGACAATCCTGCCCACACTCTCATACAAGGCGCGTTTACCAATTCAACTTGTCGGCAGCTTGCGTCTTCCGCTTCATTTGTTGTCTGAATTCCTGTTTCTGGATAAACCTGATCATTCATGGAGCCTCCATGTCCACCGTCGCACCGAGTAAAATAAAGGAATTCACGCCGGAATCACTCGAAAAAATCGTCTACAAAAGCGTTGAGACAATTCCGACGCGCGAACCGAACGATCAATATCGTCTCGGATACAGCGTCTGGCAGTTGGTCACGGAGAAGAAAGGAACGTTGCAGTCCGCCGTTCATCAATCCGGAGCACGTATGCTCATTCCCGAAGCGGACGTCATTCGCACGATCGCAGCAGCGTTGAAACAGTCGGGAATTTCTGTCGAATGATTGCGCTCACCATGATATTTTCGCTTCACAATTTATTGATGGCGTTTGTGCCCATCTTTGTGTCGATTGATGTGCTTGGCGCAATACCGATGTTCATTACGCTGACGCATGATCTGCCGGACAAGACGAAGAAACGCCTGATCATTGAAGCGACGCTTGCCGCGGGGACGATCGCGCTGGTGTTCCTTGTCTCCGGTAAACTGATCTTCAATCTGATGGGTATTACGGAAGATGATTTCAGAATCGGCGGCGGCATCTTCATGCTGGCTCTCGGCGTCACGAGCCTTCTCGCATCGGAGGAGACGCACCGGAATCCCGGAACGTCGGTCGGCATCGTACCGATCGGCATTCCCCTCATTATGGGCCCGGCAGCGTTGACGGCGATCATTATTACTGTCGACAACTATGGCTACTGGCTGACGATTATTTCGCTGACGGTGAATCTTGCGATCGTCTGGCTGGCGTTTCGTCAATCCGAGTACATCATGCGCGTCCTCGGTCCGGCGGGAACAAAGGCATTCGGCAAAGTCGCTTGGCTGTTTCTTGTCGCCATCGCGGTAATGATGATACGGGTCGGCGTGACGAACATCGTTGGCAAACGGTAGTAGTCAGAAATATGAATTGAGACGTCTGAAAAACCTTCGTGGATTGTCATTCTGAGTCGTCCGCCTGCCGCGGGATAAACTTCGCGACGAAGAATCCACCATTGTGATCTGAAAACAACAAATGGATTCTTCGCTTCGCTCAGAATGACAGGCGTCCAGGAGTTTTTCAGAAGTCTCAAATTACGATTGAAATATCGGCAAGGTCCCACGGTCCGCAACGCTAGGCCATCAATAGTCCGCAGGTACTCTGCAGTATAATAATCGAAAACAGTAGGCATGTCGACATGTATTGAGTGTTGCCGTAATTCATAATTCGTAAGTTCTTTCACTATGTCAGCCCCACTTTTTTCAATATTCCAGCCCCCCAAAAAAACAACCGGCACAAAAAATCCGCTGCTGATAGTGCTCCACGGCCGTGGTACTGATGAACATGACTTAATGGGTCTCGTGCCGATTCTGGATGAGCGCTGTTCCGTTGTAAGCATTCGTGCACCGTATGCATTTGAGTACGGAGGGTATACGTGGTTCCGGCTTGCGGAAAGCATGGAACCCGATCAGGCGACGCTGGTGGACAGCTATAGACAACTTGTCGCTACCGTCGAATCTTTTATCGCGCGCAAGGATGTCGATCCCGGAAAAGTGTTCTTGCTCGGATTCAGCATGGGAACGATGATGTCGTTCCTTCTGGCTCTGACGAAACCGGAATTATTTGCGGGCGTTGCCGCGCAGAGTGGATTTGCAATGGAGCTTTCGTATTTCCCGTTTCAGTGGAATGCGTTGGAGCATTGTCCGTTTATCATTACGCATGGCGTTCACGATCCCGTAATCCCAATAGTACTGGCGCGGCGGACGAAAGCGTTATTCGAACAGAGCAATGCGGAAGTTGTGTATAGAGAATATCCGATGGAACATCAAATCAGCGACGAGAGTCTGAATGATGTGTCCGGGTGGCTTACGAAGCAGATCGATGTTCGGCGATAACCCGTTCCATCACGTCCAGCGTGCAGTCGGCTGCCGAATTCCAATCGAACCGCGCCGACCATTCCAACGCCTTCTGTGATAGCTGTTCGCGGAGATGGTCGTCCCGCAGGAGCAGCAGAATCTTCTCTGCCAGCTGTTCACGGTTTCCGTATTCATACAGCAAGCCGGTCTCACCGTCGACAACCGCATCCCGGAGTCCCTGTACATTGCTGGAAACGGTAGGTATTCCGCAGGCATTCGCTTCGATGACGGTCAATCCCCATCCTTCTTTTGCTGAAGTATTGACGGCAATGTGCATTCTGTTCAAGTGCGCTACCTTTACCGCCTCGCTGACGAATCCCGCAAAAGTGACATGTGCATCGATACCGAGCGAATGTGCCATCGCCGTCAGCCGCGGTTTGTCGTCGCCGTCTCCAACGATCAGCAGGTTCGCTTCGGGAAGATGCAGCAAGACGATGGCAAATGCTTCAAGCAAATGGTCCACGCTTTTATAGCGTTTCAACCGACCAACCATGCCGACCAGCGGGGTACTGCTTTTCAAAATACCCGTCTGACGGAACGATTCATGGGCCACGCCGTAAGGAATCAAATGCGTCCGCTCTTCGGCAAAACCCTGTTGCAGCATTTCTTTGTAGGTGCTGGGGGAACCCACGATGAACCTCAGTTTCTTGTACATCGGCAATGCCCAACGTTCGGCCCAATAGACATAGGATGCTGCCGGGTAGGAGGCTTCGAGGAAAATGCTCTTTCCGAAAAGATGATGTGTGATGCCGAGAAGCGGTTCCTTGACGAAGAGCGGCGTGTAGAAAGGAATCTTGTTCATATCGTCAACAATCAGGTCGAAGCGCTGATGGCGGAATGTTGAGAAATATTTCAGCGGGACGTGGTAGTTGAAGAGGGGGCGGCTGCCTTCGCGGATGATCCTGATGCCGTTGAGCTCTTCATACGCCGGCGCTCCGGGGAATGAACAGCAGTAGAGCGTGACCTCGTGTCCTCTGCGTGCGATGCGTTCAAAAACCTCGTGCAGATGAACCTCTGCGCCGCCGCCCATCGGGTGTTTGATATCCTGCCAGTTGATGACGAGAATACGCATAATCCCTATCGTCCAAATCTTTGTAGCACGGTCAGGAGACCGTGCCTACAATATCATGATCTATTCGTGCATCACAAAAAGGATCTCTGTGTTCTCTTCTTTTCTCTGTGGCAATTCTCTTTCCTATGAGTGTCGCCTATTTCTTCTTCCCGATGATCCCGAATGAAAGTGAAGTGTTCAATGCAATCGGTGTATCACGCAACGCCTCCCGTATCGACTTCCTCGCAGCGGACAGCGGACCGAAGAATTTCGGATAGAGCGGCAGCTTGATGCCCGTGCGCAGCAGCGCTTCACGCGTTGCACGATAGAAGAGGCTCGGATACATCCATTCCCCGTACGTGTGGACCGTAGTCAAGCCTAGCGATTCCATTTCCGAACGGAGTTCGCTGACAGAAAACTCGCGCTCCCAGCCTGCGAACCACCCGTCCACAGCGATGAGCGCATGCTTAATGAGTGTATAGATGTGATATCGCTGCGGAACATCGACGAGCAGCAAACCGCCCGGCTTGAGCACGCGGATATTTTCTGTGAGAAGTGCGCGGGCTTCTGGTTTCCGGAAATGCTCCAAGAGCCCTTGGTGAAAGACGATATCGAACGTCCCGTCACGGAACGGTAGGCAAAACGTGTCTCCGCCGAGAATAAAGGAACGCACATTTTCCGCATCGGCGATTCGCTTCATGATCTTCAGAGAGTTGATGGAGTAGTCGAGTTGATAGACGTCGGCACCCTGTGCAATCAGCGGAAAGCTGTCCCGGCCGGTGCCGGCGCCGACCTCGAGCACGCGTTTCCCCTTCACATCGCACACGCGGGCAATATTGCGCGCGACGCGATCCGAGTTGGAATAGATGTCGCGGATTTCTCTCTTCTCATCCCAGAATGAATCCCAGTCCGATCGTTGTGATTCTTTCATTCTCGTGCCGTTGCTGTGTCCTTTGTAGTGGATTTCTGCAATGCGATCTCGGTTTGCAGTTGTGTGATCTTGGAACTAACCTCCTGGCTGAGGCCTTCCATGCCGCGCTGACTTCCATAGACGGCGTCGATCTTGCGCAGAATATCGATGGCCTTGACGTACTCCCTGCGGGCTTCATACTGCATCAGCAGCATGGTGTAGGGATTGCGTTGTGTCAGGGCCTCTGTCGGTTTCTGCTCGATCTGGCGGAGGAGTGTTCCTTCCAGTTCAATGCTGAGTTTTTTGAATTTTTCTTTCGCACCGGCATAGTTGTAGAAATTCGCAACATCATACAATAGACGAGATTCCATCGGAACCACAGAGCGAGGCATCTTCGTTTCCATGGAGTCGAGTGCAGCGATCGTTTTTGCGTTATCGTGCGTATAGTTCAGATGATACAATGCGAGGCGAAGGAACGCATTCCGGTAATTGGAGATCATGCGGAGAGCGTTCTCATCATACGTAACACTCTTATTATCCAAGCCACGGTACCGATATCCGCGTTGAAATGTCTTCGATGGCACGGCAGGCTCGCGATAGAGATTTGCCGACAGGATCGAATCGACAACGGTTCCTTCTTCACTCACCGCCTTGACCGGAATCATTTTTGCTGCGAGGCCGTCCATACGGAAATATTGTTCAAGGCCGATCTTGCAGTCGGTAGAAGCCGTTACGGCAAAATAGACCGGACGTTCCCACCTGTTTGTCAAGATGATATCCCATGCAACGATATCCTGCATCCTGATCGCCTTCACTTTTCCCGAAGTGATGGTGTTGGGCAGGAGAAAACTCAGCTTGCCCGTGCGCGCGATTGCCGTATCCACTCCCAGCGGCGCATAAGCGTCGATGACATGCTGCGGAACGTCCAGCGTCATCTGGCGCGGTTCCCACATCATCGGACGGAGGCCATCAATCTCCACATCGGAGAGGCTGATCGGCACCTTCTTTGCGCCGTGCGGTTCGAGTGATTTCAATTGATGCACATACCATGCGATGTTTGCCAGGCTGAGATTTACGATGCGGATATCCCGACGGACTCCCTCGACATCCTGCAGATACCAGAGGGGAAATGTGTCATTGTCCCCGTTGGTGAAGAGGATCGCGTCAGGTTCGCAGGACTGGAGCAGATTGTAGGCATAGTCCCACGCGAGGAAGTCGCCTGTGCGGTCGGCATCCTTGTAATTCGTGCGCAGCATATTGCCGGGGACAAGAATGACCAGTGCCAGTACAACACCACCTGCCGCATAGGATTGCAACGCCGGCTTTTTGAGTATGCTCCAGATGGCTTCGATCACACCCATGACTCCGATTCCGATCCAGATCGAGAACACAAAAAATGCACCGACGAAGAAGTAGTCGCGCTCGCGCGGCTGGGGTTCCTGCATGTTGAAATAGAGAGCAAGTACAATTCCCATGATGGCAAAGAATGCAAGGAACACGAATGCCATTTTCCGATCGCGCTTGAAATGCCAGAAGAGACCGAAGAGGCCGACCAGGAGAGGAATGCCGTAGAGTTGCGACCATCGTACACCGGCATCCTGCCAATCGCCTTCGATGCCCGCATATTGCCAGAGAAAATAGCGGGTAAACATATGGTCAAGCTGGTACCGCATCAGAAAATCAGAATCGCTGGTGTATTTGCGGAACATGATCTGATGCTGCGGTTCATCACTATAGCGCCGCTGAACTAACGGAGCATCGCCATACTGTTCACGGTTAAGGTAGGATACAAGACGTGAAAGATTGCTGGGATTGTTCTCATTCATAGGCAGCGGTTCATTTGCCCGGATGATCACCATGGTGTATGTCGAATATCCGAGGACAATCAGCAAGCCCGAGAGAAGGGCGATGTTGAGCAATTTCTTCTTCTGCTCGACAGAATAGAAGACTCCATAGATGGCTGCTGCAATGACGGCGATAGGGGCGAGCGACCAGAAAATGCTTTTCGAAACTTCGCCTCCGATAGTTACTTCTCCGTCGAGCAGATTCGGAAGAAACTTCACGATGCCGGGATACACGACGCCGAAAATGATCACAGCAACGACGCCAAACTTCAGGAAAGAGATGATGGTAAAGTCGTACCGCCGAAAATAGATGATCATGAGGAAGGGGAAGATCACCAACAGTGCCAGCAGGTGAACGCCAAGCGACAAACCGATAAGATAAGCGATGAAAAGGATGTAGCGTTCGTTGCCTTCGATCTCAGCCTGCTCATTCCAGCGGAGCGCGAGATACGTGATCAGTCCTATGAAGAACATGCTCGCGCCGTACACTTCTGCTTCTACCGCGTTGAACCAGAAGGTGGGGCTGAATGTCAACGAGAGCGCTCCGATGAGACCTGCGCCATAGAGCGCGAGTTTGTCGGCAACGTCTGCCGGCTTCTGTTTCCACAATAGAATAAGTTTGACAATGGAAAGATAGAGAAACGTGCTGGCCAATGCGCTGCACAGTGCCGAGACAAAATGTGCGCGGACAGCAGGATCTGTCGCAAACGGTACCATGGTGAAGATTTTCGTCACGAGCAGAAAGAGCGGTGAGCCGGGCGGATGCGGCACCTGAAGCAAGATCGCGGCCGCGATGAATTCTCCCACGTCCCAGAAGACGACTGTATCCGAAAGTGTTTTGGCATAGACCACAATCGAAATGATGAACACCAGCGCTGCAACAACACGATTCAATTTCCTATGCTCCATCGAGGCCTCAAAATGAACAAAAAAGGGAAATTCTAATAGAATATTAAAATATAGCCCGAAAATGGGCGAATTGCAATGGAAAGCAGCTACCCACGCGTGCAAAAGAAAAACATCTGTTCTGCGTTCTCATCTTTTTCTCTGCCCGCTTCGCCGAGCTCAGCGAGGCGAGTGTTCTCTGTGGCTAAGGCTTTTGCGTCGAGTCACCACGTGGCTCCTATAATAGAGAGCCGGCAATTTCGTCGCAGACCATAAATCCCGCGGCGGTAAGCCGGTATATGGTTCCGTCGGAGACGAGCAGATGCTGATTCTTGTATTCCTCCAGAAGTGCGAACTGTGCGGTGGACAACGTGGCTCCAAATTGTTTTTGCAGCATCACCGGATCGAGAGTCCCGCAACGCAGGCTCAGAAAAATTGCCTCGCGAACAAGTGCCGGCTGATCAAGTTCCTCGAATCCATCGACGACCGAAACATTCGACTCCAATCGATCGCAATAGTCGTTCAACGATCGCACGTTCCACCATCGCCGCGGCCGGTTACCGGACTTCCAGAAAGAATGGGCAGAGGGTCCGAATGATATATAGTTACTGTGGTTCCAGTAGTTGTTGTTGTGTTTGCAGACGAAACCGGGACGGGCAAAATTGGACACTTCATACTGCAGGTATCCGGCCCGCTGCATTGCTTCGAGGGTCACTTCATACAGCCGTGCATCGTCATCGTCGGGAAGAGGAGTGACAATGCCGGCGGCGACCATGCGATGAAGCGGAGTCTGCTCCTCAATTATCAAACTGTATGCAGAGATGTGTTGGGGTTCCAGTTCAAAGGATTTCTGCAGAGTCGATTGCCATCGCTCCGGTGTTTGTTGTGGAAGCGAGAAGATCAGGTCGATGCTGACATTTGTGCAGCCTGCCGACACGGCATCCCTGATGCATTGTACTGCAGCGGCAGAAGAGTGAATGCGCTGCAGGAAGGCAAGTTCTTCGTCGTGGAATGATTGTACGCCGATGCTGATTCTGTTAATGCCGCAAGCGAGATACTCCTCGAAGCGCGATCGATCGACGGTGCCCGGATTTACTTCGACTGTAATTTCCGCGTCCGCGGTTATCGCGAAATTGTTCTTCAGGGATGCGAAAAGCACATGCAGCTGTTTCGGATGTAAAAGGGAAGGAGTCCCGCCGCCGACGAATATTGTCTCGATAGATTCTGCGGTGCCGTACTGCGCTGCTCCCGCGGCAATCTCGCGCTCCAGTGCGGCGAGAAAGCGATCGATCTTCGTACCGTCCTCAACTGAATAGAAATCGCAGTAGCTGCACTTGCGCTGACAGAAGGGAATATGAAGATAGAGTCCGGCCATGGTGTTACCGCACCAGTGTACAAAGTCGCTGCCAGCGTATATGCTTCTGATTGTCAGTCGACCAATAGATGATCATTGCCTGTCCGATCACGTTGTCCATAGGCACAAATCCCCAGTAGCGGCTGTCGTAACTTTCGTCGCGGTTGTCTCCCATCACAAAGAGGTAGTCCCGTTCCACCGTGTAGGATTGAACACTGCTGCCGTCGATGCTGATCGCACCTTCCCTACTGATCTCGATCCGGTGATGTTCGCGGCGGATGAACGTACTCCATCGCTCAAATGTGTGTCCATCAAGGGGGATTGACATGCCGCGATACGGTACGACGATCGGGCCGTAAGTATTCCTCGAATACCCGCTGCCTCGTGGAAACAATGGCTCGCTGACGACGTCGCGTGCATCTTTCTCTTCTTGCTTTCTATGTGGCGGAGGCGGCAAGAAGATCCCGTTGACAAAGACAGAATGCTCTTCAATTTCCACAGTGTCTCCGGCGATGGCCATGCATCGCTTGACGAAGACTTGCGGTACCGTCGGCAGTACCTCGTCCCGGTCTCCCGGAAAATGGAACGCAATGACATCGTTGCGCAATGTCTTTCTGAGTGAAAGAAATCGATGTGGGCGGATTTCGTCTTTCATGAACGGGAGCGAGCGGGGTGTCTCGATGCCGTAGATAAATTTGTTTACCAGTACGACGTCACCGGGCAGAAGGGTGTTTCGCATGGAATCGCTGGGGATTCTGTAAGCATCGATAAGGAATGCTTTCAACAACACAGCGAAGAGACAGGCGGAAGCAACGAGAATAGCGAGATCGCGCACACGCCACGCGGTGAAAAAGCGGGGCGTGTGGTGTTGGGATTGCGGCATGTTCAATTAATCAATGTTCCGATGCGGCCTGGTCGGAGTGAGCCAAGTTTTTCAAAAATGCTGAAGATGAGAATGTCCGGATCCCATGACCAGTACACAATCATGGGGGTTCCAATCAGATTGTCTTTGGGAATGAATCCCCAGAAACGACTGTCCAGGCTGTTGTCTCTGTTGTCGCCCATTCCCCAAAGGTAATCTTTCGCGACAGTGTAGATGGAATCCGGATTGCCGTCAATCAGGATCTTCCCGTCTGCTCCGATCGTCGCCAGATGCCCGTCGCGCTGGATGAAGGTATCCCACATTTCCAAACGCTCCGGGGTCAATCTCATTTTCAATCCCTTATAGGGAATGACGATTGGTCCGTAGTTGTCCTCGTTGAACGGCGCGCCCGGGGGAAAAATTCTGCGGTCGATCTGGTCCGGAGGAATCATCTGATAGCTGTTGAATTTCATGTTGCGTGGGATGGGGGCCTGCCTGCCGTTTACATAGACAACGCGGTTCCTCACTTGCAGCGTATCGCCCGGCAGTGCTATGCAGCGTTTCAGGTAGTACGTAAACGTCTCGGGATGAACTTCTTCGCGCATGCCGGGGAATTCGAAGACGATGACGTCGCCGCGTTTGACGTCGCGAAGCGCAGGCAGTCGGAACCAGGGAAGACGAACATTGGTGAACGGTATGTTGCGGGGAGAGCAGCCGCCGTAAATGAACTTATTGACCATCAGAAAATCGCCGGTCATCACTTCATTCTCCATAGAGCCGGTCGGCACCATGAACGAGGCAATCACGAAACTGTTGAGTACCAGAAAACCGCCGATGACGATTCCTGTTTCGCGCGCCGCGTGAATGATTTTCTCTTTCCAGGTAGCGGGTTTGGTTTCTTCTGTTTTCTTGTCAGCCATGGTGTCGTCTGTGTCCTGTGTGAAAAATATTCCTGCATGTCTTGTCATCCCAGCGAAAGCCGGAATGACTATTCTCAAATATTCATCTAGTCAATGGAGGTTGGAAGCGTGCTCAAATAACAATTTCTGTGTTCTCTTCTTTTTCTCTGTGCTCTCTGTGGCAAATCTTTTACGTATCCGTCATGGAGAGAACTGCCAGGAACGCTTCCTGCGGCAATTCAACTTTGCCGACCTGCTTCATACGCTTCTTGCCTTCTTTTTGTTTCTCCAGCAGCTTCCGCTTTCGCGAGATATCGCCGCCGTAGCATTTGGCAAGAACATTTTTCCGCATGGCGGAAACGTTGGTGCGAGAGATGACCTTGCTGCCGATCGCGGCCTGGATGGCGACGTCAAACATCTGCCGGGGGATGAGCTCCTTTAGCTTGCTGCAGAGCCTCTGTCCCATCGTGAATGATTTTTCGCGAAAAACGATCGTCGAGAGAGCATCCACCGGATCGCCGTTCAGCAGAATGTCCAGCTTCACCAGATCGGAGGCGCGGTAATCGAGAAACTCATAGTCGAGAGACGCATATCCGCGCGTCAATGATTTCAATTTGTCGTAGAAGTCAAAAATAATTTCCGACAGGGGAAATTCGTACGAAATATCTGCCCTCGTCGGATCGAGATAGTCTGTTGTCTGATAGATGCCGCGCCGGTCCATGCACAATTTCATAATGTTGCCGATATACTCTGTCGGCGTAATGATCTGTGCCTTGATGTACGGTTCCTCGACGCGGTCGATGTGCGCTGCGTTCGGCATCTCCGCCGGATTGTCCACGTGCACCATGTCGCCGTTCGTCGTGTAGACACGATACTCCACGTTCGGAACGGTGGTAATCAGGTTCTGATTGTATTCGCGCTCCAGCCGTTCCTGAATGATCTCCATGTGCAGCAGGCCGAGAAATCCGCAGCGAAATCCGAAACCCAACGCTGTTGAAGTTTCCGCCTCGAAGGAGAGTGACGAGTCATTGATACGAAGTTTCTCCAGCGAATCGCGCAGTTCTGCAAAGTCATCGCTGTCGGAAGGATACAGGCCGCTGAAAACCATCGGCTTCACCACTTTGTATCCCGGCAGCGGCTCAGCGGCTCCGTGGTGCACCGTTGTTACCGTGTCGCCGACTTTGGTTTCATGCACGTCTTTCACACCCGCGATAAGGTAGCCGACGTCACCTGCGCGCAGTTCGCCTGTTCGTTTGCGTTTCATTTCCAGGATGCCGACCTCTTCCGCCTCGGCCGAGTTGCCGGTATAGAAGAAACGAATCTTATCTTTTTCCCGGAGCACACCATCGATGACGCGGATGTACGCAATCGAGCCGCGGTACGAGTCGAAGATCGAATCGAAAATAAGCGCCCGGAGAGGCTTCTCCGTATCCGCTTTCGGCGGCGGAACACGCTTCACCACAGCTTCAATGATTTCTTCGATGCCGATTTTTGATTTTGCGCTCGCCATGATGATCTCTTCTTCTTTGCAGCCGATCAAGCCGATGATTTCGTGCTTGACGGTATCGATCATCGTCTTCGCGGAATCCAGGTCGATCTTATTCAGTACGGGAATGATTTCCAATCCCGCATCGATGGCCAGGTAGAGATTGCTGATGGTCTGTGCCTCTACACCTTGAGACGCATCTACAACGAGAATGGCGCCTTCGCACGCGGCGAGGGAGCGGGAAACTTCATATGTAAAATCAACGTGTCCCGGGGTGTCGATCAAATTGAGCGTGTATGTATTGCCGTCATTTGCCTTGTATTGCATTTGAATGGCGTGGAGCTTGATGGTGATGCCGCGCTCCTGCTCGAGTTCCATGTCGTCCAGTACCTGATTGACGACAAGATCCCGCTGGGTGATCGTTCCCGTTAATTCCAAGAGCCGGTCGGCAAGCGTGGATTTCCCGTGGTCAATATGGGCGATAATGCAGAAATTTCGTAGGAGATTCATAGTCCGCGACAACTGAACAAAAAAGCCCCCCGGTGATGGGCGGGCGGATTTCTAATACTCATTAATATACAGATTCTGGGGGAGACTTACCAGGTTTGTAGAGCGAATCGAAGGTTCGCTCTGGCCGCGGAGATGACTGCATGTAGGAACGGGGCGTTTGACGCCCTGCACCTACATTTTGGTCTGCCATACTCGTCGGAACGGACGCCTACACCTTCGTGACTATGAAGCTTCGAAAGTTCCTATCCCAAACCGGCCTGGATTTGTTCAAAGGCCTTTGTTGTGGAATCGTCCGCCGAGGCCAAGAGCATGTCAACAGTTTGCCGTGTCGCCGTCACGAATTCCTGATCCTTGATTGAACTGAGGTTGATCAGAACATTCATCATCGCGCCCGTGTATGCTGCTCGTGCAGCCAGACAGGCCACTCCTGCGTCGGTGATGGAATTTTTGTTTCCTTTTTCAGCGACGCCTTTCGCCAGGGATGCCGCGCGTGCTGAGAGACGCATCACTTCCAGCGGAACAAGGGATGCCTTTTTTGTAGCGGACTGAATCGCATCGCCGCGCACCTGCTGCTGCTCCGGAGTGTCTTTCGGCAGTGAAAAAGCAGCCATTACTTCATTGAAGGCAACGGTGTCCTCATCGATTAAGAGAGTCAACCTGCTGCGCAGTTGTTCGGATTCGTTCAGAATATTTTCCATCTCATCCTGCACATCCGCATATTTTTTTTTGCCGATGGTCAGCCGGCAGACCATGGACGTGAGTCCCGCTGACAAAGCTCCCGCCAGTGCGGCGACACTGCCGCCGCCCGGGGCTGGGGAGTTGGAGGCAAGTTCGTCAAGAAATTGTGTGACGGTCTTTGATGTTAACATACACTCTCCTGTTTTGAAGGCTCGGCGTAAAAAGCTTGGGCCACAGAGAACACTCGCCTCGCTGAGCTCGGCGAAGCGGGCAGAGACAAAGAAGAGAACACAGAGGAGATGGGGTCGTTCCCACGCTACGGCGTGGGAACGAATTAAAAGTATTTTTCTCTGTGCTCTCAGTTTTTTCTCCGTGTTCTCTGTGGCAAATCTTGTTCTTCTATAATTGATATTCGAGAATCTTCTTTTCGGGATCAAAAGGATCCAATTGCGACAATCCCAGCTTTTCGATCGCGAGCGCAACCTTGGCTTGTTCCGAAAGAACATTTTGCGGTGCGTAGAAATCCGCCGCCATCATCAGCGCCTGCAGGGGAGTCAGGCCGACAATTTCGCTTCCGGTGGCTTCCGCGCCAAGTGTTGCCGCCTGCCGTTTGACTTCCTCGAATGCTTCATGAATGGAGGTCGTTTCGTAGTCCACGAGGTTGATCGACACTTGGGCGATGTTGCAGCGCTCCAACAGGACGCCCATCGCTTTGACGGCCTTTAATGTTCCCGGAATTTTTATTGACTCGCCATTTTCATCCTTTACCGTTTTGCCATTTTCATCTTTCTTTGGCCGGCCGCTTTCGCGGATACGCAGGGCGATCTCGTGTGCGACCTTTTGATCCGGAGTATTGAGGTTCACATTGTAGGCGATGAGAAACTTGCGTGCGCCCGTAATTGTTGCACCGGACTTTCGATTGAACACTAGTATCCCGAAGTCCGGCATCCAGGCCGGATCGGCCAACTTCGATTGAAGGCCTTCATATTCTCCCTTACGAACATCGGCGAGATTTTTTCGCCGGGGAGATACCGCTGCCGCTTCATATAAATACACAGGAATATTCAGTTCGTTCGCAACGCGCGCTCCATATGTTTTGGCAATTGCCACACATTCTTCCATGGTGATGCCGGAGACAGGTATGAAGGGAACAACATCCGTCGCGCCAAGGCGGGGATGTTCACCGAAATGGACAACCATGTCGATCAACTCTGCGGCGGTCTTTGTTGCCTGAAATGCTGCTTCTGCAACAGCAACGGGCTCACCGATGAAAGTCACAACACATCGATGATAATCTTTATCGGGCTCGACTCCCAATAGCCGCACCCCGGTGACGGACTGTATTGAAGCCGCAATGGCATCAATGGTTTGTCGGTCACGCCCCTCACTGAAATTTGGCACACATTCGACAATTTGCCTCATCCATCCTCCTGAAGATTAAAAGTTAGCAGCCACAGAGTTCATAGAGTCCCTCGACTCGTCCCGCCATGGCGGGACTCACTTGGGATGACGTAATAGTGGCACGTCATGGTGAGCGTTCCTCGGCTCACTTCGTTCGCTCGGAATGACGAAAGGAGGAGTCGAACCATCCTCCGTGCTCTCTGTGAGCTCTGTGGCAAAATTTTTCTCAGTTCTTGTGTTCGTCCTCAGAACTCGAGCATCGTTCCGTTCTTCACCACCTTCCACACGTGATTGTATCCGTAGTGATAGGGGATTGTTCGATAGTCGCGTACATCATAGAGAACGACATCACCGGCTTTGCCGATCTCCAGACTTCCAATCTTGTCCGACAGGCCGAGAGCCGCCGCACCGTTCAGCGTCGCCGCGGCAATCGCTTCTTCCGGCGTCATTTTCATCTGTGTGCAGGCAATCGTCAGCATCATCGGCATGGAGAAGGACATGGTGGAACCGGGATTGAAATCGGTTGCGATAGCAACGGCAACTCCTGCATCGATCATTTTTTTTGCCGGCGCATACGGATGATTGAGAAAGAACGATGCTCCTGGCAGTACGGTCGCAATTGTATTCGATCTGCTCAAAGCATCAATCCCTGCATCGGAAATATTTTCAAGATGATCGGCAGATATTGCGTCGAGGCGGACGGCAAGTTCCGTAGCGCCGGAGGAGGAGAGCTGATCCGCATGAACTTTCAGCATCAACCCGCGCCGCCGCGCCGCTGCCAGAATTGCCTCGGTCTGCAGAAGATCAAAATATCCTTGTTCACAAAAGACGTCGCAGAAGACGGCGGATTTTCTTTCGCCGATATACGGCAGCATCGTTTCAATCAAGAGGCGGATGTACCCGTCATGGTCATTCGAAAATTCCGGGGGAAAAGAATGAGCGCCGAGAAATGTCGGCACAACGGTGGTGAGCGATTGTTCATGCAAATCGCGCAGGACGTCCAGCATTTTTGTCTCGGCATCAACGGACAAACCGTATCCGCTCTTGATTTCTACGGTCGTCGTTCCGTGCTTCATCATTTCCTGGAGACGGCGTTCAGCGGAATGCAGCAGCTCCTTCTTCGTCGCGGCCCGGGTGGCGCGCATGGTCGATGCAATACCGCCGCCGGATGCCGCAATTTCCTGATACGTTCTGCCTTCGCTTCGCATTGCGAATTCCGATTCGCGGCTTCCGGCGAATACCGTGTGTGTGTGGGAGTCGACAAATCCCGGAAGCGCAACGCGGCCGCCCGCATCGACCGTATGGATGTCATCGACAGGATGAATCGAATCGAATGTCCCGATTTCCCGGATGATGCCGTCGCGGATGACGATGGACGCGTTTTGCAGAATAGAGAGATCGCGCATCGCCTCGCGCTTCTTTGTCGATGCGCCAAGCGAGGCGACGGTGACAAGCTGTCCGATATTGGTGATGCAAATGTCCATTTACTTCAGCATAGGTATTTTGATGTTCCAGCGGCGCGCGTTTCGCACCGCGTCAGGATAGCCTGCGTCGGCA